>NZ_JBITSX010000005.1:0-202402 GCF_044541255.1 Pseudomonas sp. NPDC085632
GGTAAGTCGAACGTCAATCAGGCGCTGTATGACGCGCTAACCGTGCTCCAGCACCGAGGCCAGGACGCTGCCGGTATCGTGACCAGCCATGATGGCCGGTTGTTCCTGCGCAAGGACAATGGCCTGGTGCGTGACGTGTTCCAGCAGCGTCATATGCAGCGCCTGGTCGGCCACATGGGTATCGGTCACGTCCGTTACCCGACCGCGGGCAGCTCGACTTCGGCCGAAGCCCAACCGTTTTACGTCAACTCGCCTTACGGCATCACCCTGGCGCATAACGGTAACCTGACCAACGTTGAACAGTTGGCCAAAGAGATCTACGAATCCGACCTGCGTCACGTCAACACCAGTTCCGACTCGGAAGTGCTGCTCAACGTGTTCGCCCATGAACTGGCCCAGCGCGGCAAGCTGCAACCGACCGAAGAAGACGTGTTTGCCGCCGTGACCGACGTGCATAACCGTTGCGTCGGTGGTTACGCCGTCGTGGCGATGGTCACCGGTTATGGCATCGTCGGCTTCCGCGACCCGCACGGCATCCGCCCGATCGTGTTCGGCCAGCGTCACACCGACGAAGGCGTCGAGTACATGATCGCCTCCGAAAGCGTTTCGCTGGACGTGCTCGGTTTCACCCTGATTCGCGACCTGGCTCCGGGCGAAGCGGTCTACATCACTGAAGACGGCAAGCTGCACACCCGTCAGTGCGCGACCAACCCGTCCCTGACCCCGTGTATTTTCGAACACGTCTACCTGGCGCGTCCGGATTCGATCATCGACGGCGTGTCGGTCTATAAGGCCCGTCTGCGCATGGGTGAGAAACTCGCCGAGAAGATCCTGCGCGAGCGTCCAGAGCACGACATCGACGTGGTTATCCCGATTCCGGACACCAGCCGTACCGCAGCACTGGAGCTGGCCAACCACCTGGGCGTGAAATTCCGCGAAGGTTTCGTCAAGAACCGTTACATCGGCCGGACCTTCATCATGCCGGGCCAAGCGGCGCGCAAGAAGTCGGTACGCCAGAAGCTCAACGCCATCGAACTGGAATTCCGCGGCAAGAACGTGATGCTGGTCGACGACTCGATCGTGCGCGGCACCACGTGCAAGCAGATCATCCAGATGGCCCGCGAAGCCGGCGCGAAAAACGTCTACTTCTGCTCGGCCGCTCCAGCGGTTCGCTTCCCGAACGTCTACGGCATCGACATGCCGAGCGCGCACGAACTGATCGCGCACAATCGCTCGACTCAGGACGTGGCGGATCTGATCGGCGCTGACTGGCTGATCTATCAGGACCTGCCTGACTTGATCGAAGCGGTCGGTGGCGGCAAGATCAAGATCGAGAACTTCGATTGCGCAGTGTTTGACGGCAAGTACGTTACCGGCGACGTCGACGAGGCTTACCTGAACAAGATCGAACAGGCGCGAAACGACTCCTCGAAGATCAAGACCCAGGCGGTCAGTGCGATCATCGATCTGTACAACAACTGAGTTTCTACCGGCCCTGAGGGGCCGGTTTTGTATCTGACTTTCAATTTTCGCGAACAGGGCAAGGAGTGACAGCATGAGTCAGGAATGGGATGCCGGTCGGCTGGACAGCGACCTCGAAGGCGTAGCGTTCGATACCCTGGCCGTACGTGCCGGTCAGCACCGTACGCCGGAAGGTGAGCACGGTGATCCGATGTTCTTCACCTCCAGCTACGTGTTCCGCACGGCTGCCGATGCGGCCGCGCGGTTTGCCGGCGAAGTGCCGGGCAACGTTTACTCGCGTTACACCAACCCGACCGTACGTGCGTTCGAAGAGCGTATTGCTGCACTGGAAAGCGCCGAGCAGGCCGTTGCGACCGCCACCGGCATGGCCGCGATCATGGCGGTGGTGATGAGCCTGTGCAGTGCCGGCGATCACGTGCTGGTTTCGCGCAGTGTGTTCGGTTCGACCATCAGCCTGTTCGAAAAGTACTTCAAGCGTTTTGGCGTGGAAGTCGACTACGTGCCACTGGCCGACCTTTCGGGGTGGGATGCGGCAATCAAGTCGAATACCAAGCTACTCTTCGTCGAATCGCCATCCAACCCTCTGGCTGAACTGGTCGATATCGCCGCGCTGGCGGAAATCGCTCACGCCAAAGGCGCGATGCTGGTGGTCGACAACTGCTTCTGCACACCTGCCTTGCAGCAGCCGCTGAAAATGGGCGCAGACATCGTTGTGCACTCGGCGACCAAGTTCATCGACGGCCAGGGCCGTTGCATGGGTGGCGTGGTGGCCGGTCGCAGTGAGCAGATGAAAGAGATCGTCGGTTTCCTGCGTACTGCCGGGCCGACCCTTAGCCCGTTCAATGCGTGGATCTTCCTCAAAGGTCTGGAAACCCTGAATCTGCGGATGAAGGCACACTGCGCGAATGCTCAGGCGCTGGCCGAATGGCTGGAGCAGCAGGACGGCATCGAGAAGGTCCATTACGCCGGTCTCAAGAGCCATCCGCAGCATGAGCTGGCCCTGCGTCAGCAGAAAGGCTTCGGTGCGGTAGTGAGTTTCGAGGTCAAGGGTGGCAAAGAGGGCGCGTGGCGCTTTATCGATGCGACGCGACTGATTTCGATCACTGCCAACCTTGGCGACAGCAAGACTACGATCACCCACCCGAGCACCACTTCTCACGGCCGTCTGGCGCCGCAGGAGCGTGAAGCGGCGGGTATCCGTGACAGCCTGATCCGCATTGCGGTCGGCCTGGAAGATGTCGCTGACTTGCAAGCCGATCTGGCGCGCGGTCTGGCGGCATTGTGATCGAGTTGTCCACCCCTGCAGCCGGTACCCATGGCCGCGTTGCACTGGTCACGGGTGCCGCGCGCGGTATCGGTCTGGGGATCGCGGCGTGGTTGATCAGCGAAGGCTGGCAAGTGGTGCTGACGGATCTGGATCGTGCGCGCGGTTCGAAAGTCGCGAAGGTGCTGGGCGACAATGCTTGGTTCATCGCGATGGATGTTGCTGATGAGGGCCAGGTAGCACTCGGCGTTGCTGAGGTGTTGGGGCAGTTTGGTCGTCTCGATGCACTGGTGTGCAACGCGGCGGTCGCTGACCCGCACAACATCACGCTCGAAAGTCTCGACCTGGCTTATTGGAATCGCGTGCTGGCGGTCAACCTCAGCGGGCCGATGTTGCTGGCCAAGCACTGTGCGCCGTATCTGCGCGCGCACAATGGTTCGATCGTCAATCTGGCCTCTACTCGTGCGCGACAGTCGGAGGCGGACTCCGAGGCGTATGCGGCGAGCAAGGGTGGCTTGTTGGCGCTGACGCATGCCTTGGCGATCAGTCTCGGGCCGGAGATTCGCGTCAATGCGGTCAGTCCGGGCTGGATCGATGCGCGTGATCCTTCTGCACGTCGAGCGGAGCCTTTGGCAGATGCCGATCATGCTCAGCATCCGGCGGGCAGGGTAGGGATGGTTGAAGACGTGGCGGCGATGGTTGCGTGGTTGCTGTCGAGAAATGCCGGTTTTGTCACCGGGCAGGAATTCGTCGTCGATGGCGGCATGACGAAAAAGATGATCTACAGCGAGTAGATGGCCTTTTTCGCCGAATTTGCGTTGAATCAGCTGACGCCTTCGCGAGCAGGCTCGCTCCCACATTTGGAATGCATACCCCCTGTGGGAGCGGGTTCGCTCGCGAAAGCGGTTTTGCAGGATGGAAACAATTTCGTCTTTTTTAGAAAAACTTCAATCCTGCTATTGACTTAGGTTCGCTACCTGCGTAAATTTCGCGGCCTCGGAGATGCAAACGGGTGATTAGCTCAGCTGGGAGAGCGTCTGCCTTACAAGCAGAATGTCGGCGGTTCGATCCCGTCATCACCCACCACTCCCCGAGAGACTTGCGAAAGCAAGAGCGTAGGCTGAAAGTGCCTGCACCGACGCGCAGCGGTAGTTCAGTCGGTTAGAATACCGGCCTGTCACGCCGGGGGTCGCGGGTTCGAGTCCCGTCCGCTGCGCCATATTTTACGAGTCAGAGTTATCTGGTTCGCGATTGCCAAGCACCGAAGCTGGCAGTCAAAACGAGTTACTTGAGCGCAAGCTCAAAGCGATACGCAGCGGTAGTTCAGTCGGTTAGAATACCGGCCTGTCACGCCGGGGGTCGCGGGTTCGAGTCCCGTCCGCTGCGCCATATCTGCTTCAAGGACCACTGAACGCCTTGAAGCACCGAAAGCAACCACTGGTTGATTCGGAATCGATAGCAAAGACCCTGGTCGAAAGACCGGGGTTTTTTGTGTCTGAAATTTGCCTTCCCTTCTTTTTCTCTTCCTCCGATCCTGCGCCCGACACGAATCTCTGTAGGAGCTGCGGCACGCTGCGATCTTTTGATCTTGATCGTAAAAAACAAGATCAAAAGATCGCAGCCTCGTGTCACTCGTCAGCTCCTACATGAGGATGGCGTTGGGGCCATGCGGTGCCACGTCGCATTGTCTTTTTTGATTCTTTAGTCAGAAATTTGTATCTGGTTGTTTGCTGCGAGCGCAGAAACCTTTAAAGTTAACCTTTCGGTCAGCTTTGCACTGTCATTTCGTCCTTCGTTTAGCCAAGAAGGGCTTCTGCAAGACTCGAGATTCCCCAGTAGATAACCAGAAGGGCGGACACATAACCGCCCAGAGGATGATCCATGTCCAACCGTGAAATATCCCGGCGCTCGTTCCTCCAGGGCGGGCTGGTGGCGGGTGTGAGCGTCACGCTCACGCCGCTCAGCAGTCAGGCGCTGGCTGCCTTGATGGAAAACACTGTCACCGTGCCGTCCGAGAAATGGCTCGGCAACAACGGCAAGGCGCGTCAGCGTAACGATGCACTGTCCAAGGTCTGCGGCAGCAAAGTCTTTGCCCGCGACATCCGCTCCAAGGACATGCCGGGCTGGCCTGAGCAGCAAGGCCACGCCATGTTGCTGAAAACCATCAAGGCTGACCGCATCTACGACGGCTACGACTTGTCGTGGCTTGGCGCCGATTTGCAGCCCGACCGTATCGTCACCGCTGCGGATCTGGACAAGGACGGCATCGTCTTCCCGGAGGAGCACGCCCCGGATCCACTGCTGCCGGAAGGCAAAGTGCCGATGTTCATCGGTCACCCGGTAGCGATCCTGATCTGGAACGACTTCGAGCGTTTCCGTCAGGCCAAGAACAAACTCAAATTCAATGACAAAGCGATTCGTTACGGTGCCAAAGTGCCGTTCTACGAAGGTGACCCCTACGGCAGCTTCCGCTACGTGCGCGTCGGCGGACCGACCTCGGCAGACGAAGACGAATTCGCCAGCCTCAAAGACTCGATTCTGTTCCCGATGCTGAAAAACCGTCGTCCGGTGTGGAATTCCCAGCCGAACCTGCACGGCAACCTGACCGAGCGTGGCCTGTTTTACGCCGACCGCATGAAGAACGAGATCGATACGCCGCCGGACAACTGGCTGGTGTTCGACGAGCGCTACAAAACCCCGTCGATCGAACCGGCCGCCATGGAGCCGGACAACGGCAACGGCTGGTACGATCCGAAAACCAAGACCTTGCACTTCGTCGTGGCCACCCAGTGCCCGCTGGAAGCTGCGACCGAGACCGCGAAAATGATCGCGCCGTCGCGTTTCGGCCTGGCCAACCTGAACATGCACCCGGGTTACACCGTTGGTTACGGTTCCAAAGATCACAACATCTTCGTCTACTACGCAGCTCTTGCCGCGTTGTATGGCGCCGGTGTACCAGTGCGCTTGGCCAACGACCGCTACGAACAGTTCCAGAGCGGCATCAAGCGTCACCCGTTCGACATCCGCTACCAATTGGCCGTGGACAAGAACGACTACAGCTTCAAGATTTTCCGCGCTGAAATGAGCGTCGACGGTGGTGGTCGGATCAACTACAGCCCATCCGTAGCGGCGGTTGGCGCCACGGCGGCGCAGTCGATCTACTACATGCCGCAGAACGACCTGCAAGTCACTGCCTACCACTCGCGTGGTGTCGAGGCGGGTTCGATGCGTGGTTACGGTACCCTGCAAAGCATGGCGGCGACCGAGATGATGGTCGACGAAATCGCCAATCGCCTCGGTGTCGATGCCATCGACTTGCGTCGCAAGAACGCCCTGCGTTCCGGTATGAAAAACACTCAGGGCGCGATCCCGGCCGGTGCTCTGCGCTTGCATGAAATTCTCGACAAGGCCTCGGTACACGAAGTCTGGAAAAACCGCGACGCGATCAAGAAACAGCGCGAAGCCGCAGACCCGGACAACTGGTACGGCGTCGGTTTCGCCATCTGCCAGAAAGACTTCGGCACCGGTTCCGAAGCGCCGATGGCCAGCATCGAATTCACCGCTGACGGTCGCATTACCCTGCGCCACATCGGTATTGAAATCGGCACCGGCATGTCCACCTCGCAAGCCCTGGTGGTTGCCGATTTCCTCGGCAGTCCGGCGCACGAAGTGAAAACCGGCGAAACCGAATGGAAGGAAATGCAGCTGATTACCAGCGGCAACCCTTACATCATGAGTCAGGCCGAGCAGGACAACCTGCTGCGTAATCCGCGCTGGGTTGGCAAGTTAGCGTCTGCCTCATCCGCGACCAACTCTGCTTACTACTTCAGCCACGCCACCCGTGAAGCGGCCCGCGTGCTGTTCAACAACGGTTTGTGGCCGGCGGCCATGGAAATCTGGCGTCAGGGTCCTTATGGCGGTCAAGCCAACCCTTACGTTGTACGTCGCGAAGATGCGCACTGGGTTGACGGTAAACTCACCGCGAACGGCATGCAGCCGCTGAGCTTCGAAGAGCTGGCCAAACATGCTCACGAGCGTGGTCTGGTGACCGGCGCCACCGTTCATGCGTTCAACCGCTGGAGCTGGGCTGAAGCCGAATACAGCATCGACGGCGTGCGCGAACGCCTGCCGCTCGACGGTCTGGCAGTGAAGTACGGTGATGGCGCACCGAAAGCCAAGAAAGCGCTGATGAACACGGCGGGTTTCCACCTGTTGGATCGCCAGAACATCAATTACCCGGTTGTGCAGTTGAACAACGCTGCCGTGACCTACTACAGCCCGGTCGCCACGCTGGTCGAGTTGAAGGTCAACAAAGGCTCGGCAGAAGTCGAAGTGCTCAACCACCATTCGTGGGTCGAGTGCGGTCGTGTGCTGGTCGAAGAACTGGTCAAGGGCCAACTCGAAGGTGGTATCGCCATGGGCATCGGCCACGCCTTGATGGAAGAGATGCCGCTGTACGAAGGCGGACCGGGGGAGGGTGACTGGAACTTCAACCGTTACCGTCTGCCGATGGCGCGCCACGTTGCCGTGTGGAAACAGACGTCGGAGATTCTGCCGGCGCTGTCGCCAAGCGATCCGTCCAAAGGCATCGCCGAAGTGGTGATGATCCCGATCGTCGGGGCCATTGGTAATGCCGTGGCGCATGCCGTCGGTAAACGTGTTCGCGATCTGCCAATCACTGCTGCGCGCATCAAGGAGGCCCTCAATGGCTAACCGTCCGTTTCAACTGACCCTCAATGGTCAATCCGTCGGCCCGGTGGACATCCCTGATGACCTGCCGATGATCGACTACCTGCACGAATACAAAAACCTCACCGGCTCGCGACTGGGCTGCGGCCAGGGCATCTGCCACGCCTGTGTGGTGATCGTCGACAATCCGGATGGCACCAGCGAAGAAGTGCGCACCTGCATCACCGGCGCGCATTACTTCGAGGGCAAGAAAGTCCGCACCATCGAAGCTCACGCCAAGCGCGATGAGGCGGGCCAGGTCACCGAACTGAACCCGATCCAGCAGCGCTTCGTCGACGAGTTCGCCTTCCAGTGCAGCTACTGCGCACCGGGCTTCGTCAACGCCGCGACCGTGCTGGTGGAAAAGCTGCAGCGCCAGCCGACTGTGCAAAGCAAGCTCGAACAAGTCATCGAGGACAGCCTCGGCCATCACGTCTGCCGTTGCACCGGGTACGTGCGTTATTACAACGCCACCCGCAACGTGCTCACCGATCTCGGCCTGGTCAAGGAGGGTTAAGCATGAAGCTTTTTCTGACCCGCCTGACCTTGGCGGTCGGCCTCGCTGCGCCGATGTTGTTGGCCCACGCCGATGATCAGGTCAAGCGCGGCGAATATCTCGCTCGCGCCGCTGACTGCATGGCTTGCCACACCGCTCCGGGTGGCGCGCCGTTTGCTGGCGGGCTGCCGATCGTCTCGCCATTCGGCACGATCTACGGCACCAACATCACCCCGAGCAAGGAGCACGGCATCGGTCTGTACAACGATGACGAGTTCTTCGCCGCGCTGACTGAAGGCAAGCGCCGTGATGGCGCGAACCTCTATCCGGCGATGCCGTACACCTCGTATCACCTGATGCCGCGTGCAGATTCGGACGCGGTCCATGCGTACCTGAAAACCATCGAGCCGATCGAGCGCGCAGCGCCGGTCACTAGCCTGAGCTTCCCGTTTAACGTGCGCCCGGGTTTGATCGGCTGGAACATGATGTACGGCAAAGCGCTGAAGCTGGAGCCGGCCGAAGGCAAAAGTGAAGCCTGGAAGCGCGGCCAGTACATGGTCGAAGTCCTCGGTCACTGCGGCGAATGCCACACGCCACGTGGCCTGCCGGGTGCGATGCAACTGGACAAACGTCTGACCGGCGGCATCCTCAATGGTTATCTGGCGCCGAGCCTACTGGCCACTGATCTGGCCGCTCGCGGCTGGAACGAGCAGGACCTGGGCACGTTCCTCAAGCACGGTATGAGTGCGCAGGGGACGATGTTCAACGAGATGTTCCCGGTGTTCCACAACAGCACGCAAGGCCTGAGCGACACCGATCTGGCGGCGATGGCGACGTTCCTGCTCGGCGACAAACCGCCGGCAGCGAAAACGCTGGTTGAAGTGCCCGTGGACAAACTCAGCGCCAGTGCCCAGCGCGGCCAGCAGGAATACCTGAACGTCTGCGCCGGTTGCCATGCGGTCGGTGGCGAAGGCAAACCGCACATCGCGGTGGCCATGCGCGGCAATACTACGTTGCGTCTCGAGGATCCGCGCAACCTCCTGCGCGTAATCGAGGATGGGATCGGCGAGCAGAAGTTCTCCGGGTTCGAGCATATGCAGCCGATGCCGGGTTTTGCCGACAAACTCAGTCCGGAACAGCTGACCGATCTGCTCAACTACCTGCGCCAGGGCTGGGGCGGTCAGTCCGCCGAGCTGGCAGTGAGCGAGGTGCAGAAGCTGCAAGCCGACGCACCGTCCATCGAGCACAAGGCGCACTGACATGCAGCATCTCGATCTACAAGTGGTTCGTCGGGCGCTGGAGTGGTCGGTGGCGGGGCAGCGCATCTGGCTCTGCACCGTGCTGACGACTTACGGCTCGGCACCGCGTGCGCCGGGTTCGCTGCTGGCAGTGAACGATGGCGGACAGTGGATCGGCTCGCTGTCCGGCGGCTGCGTCGAGGAAGATTTCCTTGAGCGTGTCGCCGAAGGTGCGTTTCTCGATGCAGTCAACGTCGTGCGTTACGGCGAAGGCGACGATCCGCGCTCGCGGGTCAGTCTGCCCTGTGGCGGCATTCTCGATGTGCTGGTAGAGAAATTTGACGCCGACTGTGAGGTGCAGGCGCATCTGCGTGAATTGGAGTCGGCGCTGCTGGGTCAGCGCCGCTTGATTCGCGAGGTCGATCTGGTCAGCGGTGCACGCACTTTGTTTGCTGATCGCGAGCAGGGTGCGCGGATCGAGCGTGAGATTGATCGGGTGCGCATTCGTATTGGCGCGGCCCAGCGTTTGTTGCTCGCCGGGTATTCCAGCGTGGCGCAGGCGTGTGCCGAGTTTGCCGTTGGCCTTGGCTTTGAAGTGATTCTCTGTGATCCACGCGATGAAGTGCTGGAAGGTGTGGTGCTGGATGGCGTGGAGATTCGTCGGCAATTGCCGTCGGTGTTTATTGCCGACGGTGGCTGTCATCGTGATACGGCGGTCGTGGCGCTGACGCATGATCCGCGTATCGACGATCTGGCGATGATGGAAGCGGTGCGCACTGAAGCGTTCTACATTGGCGTGATGGGTTCGCTGCAAACATCGCAGAAGCGGTTTGAGCGTTTGCGCCGGATTGGCGGCTTGGGCGAGGCTGAGCTGGCGCGAATTCACGCGCCGATCGGTCTTAACCTCGGCAGCAAGACGCCGGCGGAGATTGCCTTGGCGGTGCTGGCGGATATTCTGCGGATCCGGAGCGGGATTGCTCGGGATCAGCTCTGAGTGCTGTGTTTAATAAGAAGGGCCGCTATCCGCGGCCCTTTTTTACATTCCGAATTTATCGCGTAGCCCGTAATACCACGCACCCAGTGCGGCAAACGGCGTGCGCAACAGTTGCCCGCCCGGGAACGGGTAGTGCGGCAAATCGGCAAACGCATCAAAACGCTCAGCCTGGCCGCGTAAAGCCTCAGCCAATACTTTGCCCGCCAAGTGCGTATACGTCACGCCATGGCCGCTGCAACCCTGCGAGTAATAGATGTTGTCGCCCAGGCGTCCAACCTGCGGCAAACGCGACAGGGTCAGCAGGAAATTTCCGGTCCATGCGTAATCAATCTTCACATCCTTGAGTTGCGGGAAAGCCTTGAGCATCTTCGGGCGAATGATCGCTTCGATGTTTGCCGGATCCCTTGCGCCATAAACAACACCACCGCCGAAGATCAGGCGTTTGTCGCCCGTGAGGCGGTAGTAGTCGAGCAGGTAATTGCAGTCTTCAACGCAGTAGTCCTGCGGCAGCAAGGCTTTTGCCAGCTCATCGCCCAGCGGTTCGGTGGTGATCACTTGCGTACCGCACGGCATCGATTTGGCCGCCAGTTCCGGCACCAGATTGCCGATGTACGCGTTGCCGGCGACGATAATGAACTTGGCTCTGACCTTGCCTTGCGGTGTATGTACCACCGGATTGGCGCCGCGCTCGATGCGCACGGCAGGCGATTGTTCATGGATCGTACCGCCGAGCGACTCGACCGCCGCTGCTTCGCCGAGCGCGAGGTTGAGCGGATGAATATGGCCGCCGCTCATGTCGAGCATGCCGCCGACGTACTGATCGCAGGCAACCACTTCGCGGATGCGGCGTTGATCGAGCAGTTCGAGTTGCGTATGGCCGAAACGCTCCCAGAGGCGTTTCTGCGATTCCAGATGGCCCATCTGCGTGGTGGTAAGGGCTGCGAATACACCGCCGTCCTTCAGGTCGCACTGAATGTTGTACTTGGCCACGCGCTCGCGAATGATCCGGCCACCCTCGAACGCCATCTGCCCGAGCAGTTGCGCTTGCTTGGGGCCAACGCTGCGTTCGATGACGTCGATGTCGCGGCTATAACTGTTAACGATCTGCCCGCCATTGCGCCCCGAAGCCACGAAACCGACCTTGGCCGCTTCCAGCACGGTGACGCGAAAGCCGTTTTCCAGCAGGAACAGGGCGGAGGACAGCCCGGTATACCCGGCGCCGATCACACAGACGTCCGTCTCCACGTCATCCTGCAAGGCAGGGCGGGGCGGTACGGCATTGGCCGACGCAGCGTAATAAGACTCTGGGTAAGGGGTGTTCGCCATCCTGCCGCCTCTGTTTAATATATTTTACGAGTGCGCCGATCCTACCCGAGTTGAAAAACCTCCGCCAGCCACCGGAAAATCTTCGTCGACGACCCGAAATTAAATATTTTGCATATTCATAGGGTTAGGTGAAAAAAAGGTGTTGACACCCCTCCGGAATTCCGTAGAATGCCGCCTCACAGCAGGCACGTAGCTCAGTTGGTTAGAGCACCACCTTGACATGGTGGGGGTCGTTGGTTCGAGTCCAATCGCGCCTACCAAACAAAATCCGCTCTGCTGGGCGGTCTGGAAGGGCTCACCGAAAGGTGAGCCCTTTTTTGTTGTCTGCGATTTGCAAAACTTTTGCAAAACCCTCCTCAGGGCGTCAGGTGGACTTCGCGTTTAGTCGATCTCAGGGCATTCGAAATTCCATGCGAGGCGTGTTGATCCACAGCGAGTCGTACTTCACCGTTTTGCGGTCATTGCTGAATGGCGTGCGCCAGTCTTGGGCGTCTCCCCACCCACGATCAAATTTCTGCGTCGTCGGGTCAGGCAGTTGGCCGACGATTCACCGTTCGTCGCCAGCGCCCTTTGAAAAAGTGTGGATATTGAACAGGTTACAAGTGTTACTAACCAACCAGTTATCAAAAAAACGTTGTTACTGTTCGTGGAATTAAGTAACATTCGCCCCGCGTTCACCACCACGGTTTATGCATTTTTAAATCCCAAGCTTCCATCAGCTGCTTGGGATTTTTTTTGCCTGCGATTTGGCTTTGCCGCTTCATTTCCTCTCGATCCTTCGTAATTGCCTGGCGATTCCTCGCAGGCAAATCCCTGTTTTTTCGACTACTACTACTGACTGGCCGATTTTCAACTCTTTCTGACGGGGTGTATCGATGCTGGCTCACTGGTTTCTAGCAGCTATTCATCTCTTGGCTTTTGCCTTGGGCTTTTGGGCGATTCTGACGCGTGGAACGGCATTCAGTCGCCTCGCTGCTGGCGCAGGTGAGGCCAGGCGCGTTTTGCTTGCCGATAATATTTGGGGTGTCTCTGCGTTGATTCTGCTGGTGACAGGCGGAATGCGGGCTTTTGGCGGCTTTGAAAAAGGCACCGACTATTATCTTCATCAACCGCTGTTTCATCTGAAGATGACGCTGTTCGTGCTGATCCTGATTGTAGAGCTCGCCCCGATGATCACGTTGATAAAGTGGCGGATCGCGTCCGCACGCGGCGCAGCGATCGACACCGGGCGTGCACAGCTGTACGCGCGAATCAGTCATGTCGAGGCGTTTTTGCTGCTACTGATGATGGTGGCGGCCACAGGCATGGCGCGTGGCGTGACATTTGGTTAGAGGGCGAATTCTCTTCGCTCTATCGGAAACGTCCGACAGCCAGCCAGGGGGATGGCAGGTAGTATCCGGCAGCAAGAGGGGAGGTGTGAAGGGGAGGAGGTGTGTCAGGCGCCGTGCCCAGCAGAGTGGGGAGCGGATGGCAATACGGCGCGTGAATCTCTAGCCAGTCATTCCACAAGGTAAACGGACTGGCTACTGACTGCGATTGGTTCAGGGGGTCTGTGGCTTGTCCGGGGCGGTCAGGCCAGCCTGAATACGCTGGTAAATCTCTTCACGGTGCACGGCAACGTTTTTCGGAGCGTTGATACCAATGCGGACCTGTTGGCCGCTAACGCCCAGAATGGTGATAGTGATGTCATCACCGATATTTATGCTTTCACCGACTTTGCGGGTGAGTATCAGCATGGTCTTCTCCTTGATTGCTTTGTAGGGCACCTGATTCAGACAGTGCAGAGGTCGGTGGTACGTATAGATTAGTGCGAAGTCTCACGGTTTGGGTGCCTCTTTCTGACGCGCAGAAGCAGCATTAATTCCCAGGGCGTAACTATACAGAGGCTGCAACCATCAATCTCGTTGTTTTGTGCCCATTTTGCGGGGCTCGCGAAGTATTTATGAATGATAAGATCGCGGCTTTGAGAATTTCGAGGAAAGCGTTGTGCGCAAATTGGTTTGGGTAGTCGCGGCACTGGTATTGGCAGGCTGTGGTGAAGGCAAGAATGTAGACGCACCAAAGCCACAATCGGCCGCAGTCACGGCGCCGGCGGCGGCTGCACCACAATGGGATCTCGAGGTGCGCGGCGAAACTCCTCAGGCTGTCAGCGACCTGAGCGGCTGGTTGATCGAGCACGCCTTCGTGCCTACGGTAATCAAGGACAGCAGCGGCAAAACGCGGATCCTGATTGGCCCGTTCAATTCCCAGGCTGAAGCCGAAGCTCGCAAGGTACAAGTGGATGCGGCGTTGGTGAAGGCCAAAAAACAGAACATTGAATCGGTGTTGGTCGAGCATCCGCTCACGCCATAAATGATCCGGTCAGCGGAATCTCCTAAAGGCTATCAAACGCGACTCGTTCCTAAAGGGTCCAGATGATTTCCAGAAGGAGTTCCCCATGGCCTCCGCCAATCCTTACAAATTATTCGATGCCATCTTGCATCGTAAAACTCAGCTGAGCCCGCACATGATGCGGATCACGCTCGCAGGCCCAGCAGTCAGCGAGATGGCTACCTGGGCGCCGGATCAGCGGGTGAAGCTGTTTTTCCCTGCAGCCAACGGTTCTCACGCGAAGCTTTCCCAGGAAGATGGTTGGTACGCTCGCTTCCGTGCGATGTTGGCAGATCGACGTCCCGCCATGCGCACCTACACCATCCGCAATCTGCGAGCGGAGCAAGGCGAAGTCGATATTGATTTTGTTCTCCATGGCGAGACCGGTCCGGCGTCGCGCTGGGCGCTGCGGTCGCAGCCGGGTGATTCGATGCAGATCCTCGCGCCTGATCGGCATTTTTCGGCGAAGGAGGCTGGCGGTTTCGAGTGGAAGCCACCACACGCGCTCAACCAGGTTTTGCTCGTTGCAGATGCGACCGCGCTGCCGGCAGCCATGGGTATTCTGGATGAGCTGGCGTTGCTCGCAGCGCCGCCGCAAGTCCAGGCATTTTTCGAAGTGGACAGCGTTCAGGACATGCTTGCCGTTCCTGATTGGCCTGGGCTGTCGGTGCGTTGGCTGATCCGGGATCCGGCGAACGAAACCGTCGCGGGAGCGCTGATGGTGGAAGCGGTGAGGGCGGCGACTTTACCTGTTCACGTTTCTTCGGCGGGACAAGCGATCGAATTGGCTGACGTCGACATAGAACAGGACCTTCTCTGGGAAATCGCCGAAACCGCCACTGAAGGGTTTTACGGCTGGATTGCCGGAGAGTCTGCCGCAGTGATGAGCTTGCGCAGATACCTTATCAAGGAGTGTGGCATCCCTCGTGAGTCACTCAATTTGATGGGTTACTGGCGACACAACAAAGCGGCTAATTAAGCGCAAATGAAAAGGCCTCGAACATCGCGTTCGAGGCCTTTTTGTTGGCACTGAAATCAGCCGCAGGCTTTCATGTTCACCGGGCCGACAAACTCATTGCCGCGCCCCATCACGCACGCCACGCTCTGATTGCGCTGACGTTCCCAGTCCTGTACCGGGTAAGTCTTGTCCCACGCTTCATACAATTGGCGGTCCTGTTTCGACAGGCGCAAGCCGTACTGCTTGCTCATGTAAAAGTATGTGCGGGCAATCATGCCGCGTATCGAAGGACGAGGCATGACCTTCTTCGCCTTGAAGTCGACTTGGGTCAGGCACGAGCCGTACTGCCCGGATTGCACCGGCAACCAACCGTAGCTGAAGTTGCTGCGGTCTCCGTTGACCTCGCCAATGCTCGGTACCAGATTATGCAAGTCGGCTTCGGCCTTCTGATAGCTTGGGTCGTAACGGGTGCAGTTCTTCCTTCCACCTTCCTGCCAGCACTGACGCTGATGGCCGAACTGCCAGGCCGGCACGATGTGCTCCCATTCGATGCGCGACGCACGCTTGGCATTCTTGCGCGGTACGTAACCGCAGGCTTTCAGATCGACCTTGTTGCCGGTGTATTTACACCCGCAGTAAAACTCTGTGGACTGTGGCGCATACAGTTTCCAGGCGACCTTCTTGGCTTCGGTAAATGTGCGGGGTGCACCAGCCTGGGCTCCCATGGTGATAAACAGCAGCAGCAAAGCAAAACAACGGACACTCATTGAATCAATCTTCCTTCGGCACAACCCAAAAAATCTGCACGCCACCGTCGTCGCGATAGGCGAGGGTAACGTTGTCGTTCTCGTCGATTTCCTCGAGCAGGCGCTCCCAGTCATCCATCGGCTCGTCGGGCAGACGGAAGATCAGGGCGGCTTTGGCTTTCTGTGCAGTGGGGGAATTGATGATTTTCTGAACGCGCATGCCCATGCGTTCGTAAGCGTCAGGAGCATCTGGGGAGGTGGCCACGAGGTTATCCTTATTAAGCTGTACGTGCATACAGTATTTAACTGTAAGCATTTTCGCAACTGCTTAAAATTCAAGAAAATCCTCTGACAGCGGTTTTCCTGTTTTGGTGTAGGTCGTGGCGAATTTTTTGTGGGAAAAATGCGAGAGCGTTGTGAGCGATGCACCACCCAACCGACAGGCGAGTGGCGCAGTGTGCCCAATCAAGAATTGATTGGGCGAAGGTCCATCAATATTCCCAGAACATCCGTTGCAGCTCTTTGCTGTCGTTGGTTTTGGTCAGCGCGACCATTGCCAGGATGCGGGCTTTTTGCGGGTTCAGGTCGTGAGCCACAACCCAGTCGTACTTGTCGTCCGGCTGTTCGGCGTTACGCAGAACGAAGCCGCCGGCGTTGACGTGGGACGAGCGAATGATTTGCACGCCATCCTTGCGCAGCGCTTGCAGGGCCGGAACCACGCGGGAGGAAACCGAGCCGTTACCGGTGCCGGCATGGATGATGGCCTTGGCCCCGGATTGGGCGAGAGCCTTGTAGGCAGTATCGCTGACGTTGCCGTAGGAATAAGCGATCTCTACGTCAGGAAGACTCTTGATGTTCTTGATGTCGAATTCCGAATCCATGGTGTGACGCTTGGCTGGCAAGCGGAACCAGTAGGATTTGCCTTCTACCACCATGCCCAGTGGACCCCAGGCACTTTTGAAGGCTTCGGTCTTGATGTTGATCATCTTGCTGACGTCGCGACCGGACTGGATTTCATCGTTCATGGTCACCAGTACACCTTTGCCGTGCGCTTCTTTGCTGCTGGCCACGGCCACGGCGTTGTACAGGTTGAGCATGCCGTCGGCGGACATGGCGGTACCCGGACGCATCGAGCCGACGACGATGATCGGCTTGTCGGTTTTTTCCACCAGGTTGAGGAAGTAGGCGGTTTCTTCCAGGGTGTCGGTGCCGTGGGTGATGACGATGCCGTCGACGTCTTTGCTATCGGCCAGTTCGGCCACGCGACGGCCCAGTTGCAGCAGGTTTTCGTTGGTGATGCTTTCGGAGGCAATCTGCATGACTTGTTCGCCGCGCACATTCGCCAGTTTGCTCAACTCGGGAATGCCGGCGATCAATTGTTCGATGCCAACCTTGGCCGCCTGATAGGTGGCGCTATTGGCGGCGCTCGCGCCGGCACCGGCGATGGTGCCGCCTGTGGCAAGTACCACGACGTTAGCGAGCTTGGTCTGGGTTTCGACTTCTTTCGCCTGAAGGGCGGAAGGCAGGAGCAGGAGTAGGGCCAAAGCGCCCGGAACCAAACTGTTGAAAGCAGATTTCATTATTTTTCTCTCTAGTAGTGAGACGGTGCTGATGCAGGTTCATCTAGATGCACCCCGAGCCGATCTGGATGCCTGGGGTGCGGTGAAGGGAGCAGGATCTGTACCAGCCGTACTTTGCGTTAGAGAAATGTTTAACTCGATGATTTACATCAATATTTTATGAGTTGGCGAATCGCGGGGCGAATCGTTTATCCGGGTTTCCGAACACTGGACACTTTCGCGTTCGGCTCTCCGAAAAGGACTACTGCTTTTGTCCACTGAAACGAGTGGCGCGTTTCGGCGTTTCTGCTAAAGAAACCTTCGCGCGGGCCGATGGGTGTTCAAGGAAACTGAAATTTAGGGAGTTCACATGTCATTGACGGTCGGTTTATCAAATCCTGGCGCAGTCACCATTGGCGGCAAAACCGCAGCGACTATCAATGCGTTGAGTCAGGCGGAGGCGGACGCTTCTACCGAAGCGCTGGGCATCGAGAAAGAGCAGAGCAACCAAGTCAGAACCGGTGGTGCTGCCGCGCCAGAAGACAGCAAGGCTGAAAGCGGCGACAACCTCAGCGTCACCGTGAAGCTGCTGCTCAAGCGAATGCAGGAACTGCAGAAGCAACTTCAGGAGCAGCAACAACAACTGGCGGCCGCACAAGCCAAGACCTATCCGACGCCTGAGGCCAAATCGCAAGCGGTGATGTCCATTCAGGGGCAAATCGCACAAACCAGCGCTGCGATGGCAGAAGTGGCCGGTGCACTGGTCAAGGAAATGACGAAGAACTCCACCAGCGGTAACCTGGTCAGCACCACGGTATAAGCAGCGAAGGGGCGAGTCCGACGATTCGCCCTACAACAAATGACGATTTCTGATTGTTGACAAATGTCAGCGGGATTCGCATAGTTCGGTCTACGCAAACGTTTGCGTGGCTCTACCGGCGCTGTATGGCCCGGCAGAAAGCCAAGTAGCTTACGCCAGCGCAAGCGTTGCTCACAATAATCATAAGATCGGAGTGAACCCATGAAGCTGCCATTCGCTGGACGTCTTCTTGCTGTCGCTATGCTGGCTGCCACAGCCGCCGCACTACCTGTCTCCTCGGCATTCGCCGAATCCGCCGAAAAACCTAAAGTCGCGCTGGTCATGAAGTCTCTGGCCAACGAATTCTTCCTGACCATGGAAGATGGCGCCAAGGCCTACCAGAAAGAACACTCCGCCGATTTCGACCTGATCTCCAATGGCATCAAGGATGAAACCGACACTGCTGGCCAGACTCGCATCGTCGAGCAGATGATCCTGGCCAAGGTCAACGCGCTGGTTATCGCCCCATCTGACTCCAAGGCCATGGTGCCGGTAATCAAGAAAGCCGTTGATGCCGGCATCACCGTGATCAACATCGACAATCAGCTCGATCCGGCCATCGTCAAAAGCAAAAACATCAGCGTTCCCTTCGTAGGTCCGGACAACCGCAAGGGTGCACGTCTGGTCGGTGAATACCTGGCCAAGCAGCTCAAGGCCGGTGACGAAGTCGGCATCATTGAAGGTGTGTCCACGACCACCAATGCCCAGCAGCGTACCGCTGGCTTCAAGGATGCGATGGACGCCGCGCAGATCAAGGTCGTCTCCCTGCAGTCCGGTGATTGGGAAATCGACAAGGGCAACAAGGTTGCTGCGTCGATCCTCAGTGAATACCCGGACGTCAAAGCGCTGCTGGCCGGTAACGATAGCATGGCCGTCGGTGCCGTTTCCGCCGTACGAGCCGCCGGCAAGGCTGGTCAGGTGAAGGTCGTCGGTTACGACAACATCAATGCGATCAAGCCAATGTTGAAAGACGGTCGCGTGTTGGCCACCGCTGACCAGTTCGCTGCAAAGCAAGCTGTGTTCGGCATCGAAACCGCGCTGAAAATCATCAAGGGCGAGAAAGTCGACAGCGGCGCCAACGGCGTGATCGAAACACCGGTCGAGCTGGTCACTCAGTAAGTCTTCTGGCGACACAACGGCGCTCGTCCGTCCGGGCGAGCGCATGGAGAGTTTTTATGTCAGTTTCCGCCCCGAACGCTGTCCTCTCGGTCAGCGGTATCGGTAAGACCTATGCGCAGCCGGTGCTCAGCGGCATCGATCTGACGCTGATGCGCGGTGAAGTGCTGGCGCTGACCGGCGAGAATGGTGCAGGCAAAAGTACCCTGTCGAAAATAATCGGCGGACTGGTCACTCCGACCACCGGACAGATGCAATTCAATGGCAAGGACTATCGACCGGGCAGTCGCACCCAGGCTGAAGACCTCGGCGTGCGTATGGTCATGCAAGAACTCAATCTGTTGCCGACACTGTCGGTCGCGGAAAACCTGTTTCTCGACAATCTGCCAAGCAACGGCGGCTGGATCAGCCGCAAGCAATTGCGCAAGGCTGCTATCGAAGCCATGGCGCAAGTCGGCCTCGACGCGATTGATCCGGATACGCTGGTCGGCGAGTTGGGTATCGGCCACCAGCAAATGGTCGAAATCGCCCGCAACCTGATTGGCGATTGCCATGTGCTGATTCTCGATGAGCCGACCGCGATGTTGACTGCACGTGAAGTCGAAATGCTCTTTGAGCAGATCACTCGGTTGCAGGCACGCGGCGTCTCGATCATCTACATTTCCCACCGCCTCGAAGAGCTTGCCCGAGTGGCGCAGCGCATTGCCGTACTGCGTGACGGCAATCTGGTCTGCGTCGAGCCGATGGCCAATTACAACAGCGAGCAACTGGTGACGCTGATGGTCGGTCGCGAGTTGGGTGAGCATATCGACATGGGCCCGCGCAAGATTGGTGCCCCGGCGCTGACGATCAATGGCCTGACCCGCTCCGACAAAGTGCGAGACGTTTCATTCGAAGTGCGTGCCGGCGAGATCTTCGGAATTTCCGGACTGATCGGGGCAGGGCGCACGGAATTACTGCGTTTGATATTCGGTGCAGACACCGCTGACAGCGGCACCATCGCCCTCGGCTCGCCAGCCAAAGTGGTCAGTGTGCGCTCGCCAGTCGATGCGGTGCGCAATGGCATCGCGCTGATCACCGAAGACCGCAAAGGTGAGGGCCTTCTGCTCAGTCAATCGATCAGTGCCAATATTGCGCTCGGCAACATGCCGGAAATTTCCAGTGGTGGGGTCGTCAACAACGGCGACGAAATCGCTTTGGCGCAGCGTCAGATCGACGCCATGCGTATCCGCAGTTCGAGCCCGACACAATTGGTCTCCGAGCTGTCCGGTGGCAACCAGCAGAAGGTCGTGATTGGCCGCTGGCTGGAACGTGATTGTTCGGTGCTGCTGTTCGACGAACCGACCCGTGGCATCGATGTCGGCGCCAAGTTCGACATTTATGCCCTGCTCGGCGAACTGACGCGCCAGGGCAAAGCGCTGGTGGTGGTGTCCAGTGACCTGCGTGAGCTGATGCTGATCTGCGACCGGATCGGCGTGCTGTCGGCAGGGCGGTTGATCGACACCTTCGAGCGCGACAGCTGGACCCAGGATGACTTGCTTGCCGCCGCGTTCGCCGGCTACCAAAAACGTGATGCGCTGCTCAATGAAGCGGCGCCTAGGGATCTCCCATGAAAACTGCATCTCCTGCCGGCAAACGTGGTGGCAACTTCTATGGCTTGGGCACTTATCTGGGCCTGGCCGGTGCCTTGCTGGCGATGATTGCGCTGTTCTCGGTCTTGAGCAGCCACTTTCTGTCCTATAACACCTTCAGTACGCTGGCCAACCAGATTCCTGATCTGATGGTGCTGGCGGTCGGCATGACCTTCGTGTTGATCATCGGCGGCATCGACCTTTCGGTAGGTTCGGTGCTGGCGCTCGCCGCTTCGACGGTCAGCGTCGCCATGCTCGGTTGGGGCTGGAGCGTATTGCCGTCGGCGTTGCTCGGCATGGCAGTGGCGGCACTGGCTGGCACAGTCACCGGTTCGATCACGGTGGCGTGGCGGATTCCATCGTTCATCGTCTCCCTGGGTGTGCTGGAAATGGCTCGGGGTCTGGCGTATCAGATGACCGGATCGCGCACCGCGTACATCGGTGATTCGTTCGCCTGGCTGTCGAATCCGATCGCGTTTGGCATTTCGCCATCGTTCATTATTGCCTTGCTGGTGATCATCATTGCCCAGGCCGTGCTGACCCGGACCGTGTTCGGTCGCTACCTGATCGGCATCGGCACCAACGAAGAAGCGGTGCGACTCGCAGGGATCAATCCAAAACCTTACAAGATTCTGGTTTTCAGCCTGATGGGCCTGCTGGCCGGTATCGCCGCGCTGTTTCAGATTTCCCGTCTGGAAGCCGCTGACCCGAATGCCGGTTCCGGGCTGGAGTTGCAAGTGATCGCGGCTGTGGTCATTGGCGGCACCAGTCTGATGGGCGGGCGCGGTTCGGTGATCAGTACGTTCTTTGGTGTGTTGATTATCTCGGTACTGGCGGCGGGTCTGGCGCAGATCGGTGCGACCGAGCCGACTAAACGAATCATCACTGGCGCCGTCATCGTGATCGCGGTGGTGCTCGACACTTATCGCAGTCAGCGCGCCAGTCGCCGGGGCTAAGACATGGCAACGATCAAGGACGTGGCAGCCCTCGCGGGGATTTCCTACACGACGGTGTCGCATGTGGTGAACAACACCCGGCCGGTCAGTCAGGAAGTGCGGCTGAAAGTCGAGGCGGCGATCAAGAGCCTCGACTATGTGCCGAGTGCGGTAGCGCGCTCGCTGAAGGCCAAGACCACTGCAACCATTGGCCTGCTGGTGCCGAACAGTCTCAACCCGTACTTTGCGGAATTGGCGCGGGGCATCGAGGATTATTGCGAGCGTAACGGCTACTGCGTGATCCTCTGTAACTCCGACGACAATCCCGAAAAGCAGCGCAGCTATTTGCGTGTGTTGCTGGAGAAGCGCATCGACGGTTTGATCGTCGCTTCCGCTGGCGGTGACAGCGGTCTGGCGCAGGGGCTGGCGGGCGTGAAAACGCCGATGGTCATCGTCGACCGTGGTCTGGACGGTGTCGATGCGGATCTTGTGCGCATCGACCACGAATATGGCGCTTACCTGGCAACCCGGCACTTGCTGGAGTTGGGTCACCGCGACATTGCCACCATCGGCGGCCCGGTCAGTACCAGTGTGGCGCAGATGCGTCTGGCCGGATATTGCCGAGCACTGAAAGAGGCGGGCATTGAAGTCCGCCCGGAGCGCATGCTGGAAAGTGATTTCACCAGTACCGGTGGTTACAACGCGGCGGCGACGCTCTTGGCAAACAATCCGCCGAGCGCGATCTTCGCCGGTAACGACATGATCGGTATCGGCGTGTTGCGTGCCGCGGCAGAGCGCAATGTTCGCGTGCCGAGCGAGTTGTCGGTGATCGGTTTCGACGATATCCAGATGAGTCGTTACGTGTATCCGGCACTCACCACGGTGGGGCAATCGATCCTGCAACTGGGTGAGATGGCGGCCGAGGTGCTGCTGCGAAGGATTGCTACGCCGAATCTGGGCACCGATCAACGGATCGTGACCCCGAGTATTGTTTTGCGCGAATCGACCGCACCGTTGTCCGGCGTGTTCACCGAATATCGCTGAAACCGAATTGACGAGTAATGATGTATGCCAGCAAATGTAGTGGTAATAGGCAGCCTGAACATGGATCTGGTGACCCGGGCGCCGCGGCTGCCCGTAGGCGGTGAAACGCTGATCGGTCATTCGTTTGCCACGGTTTCCGGCGGCAAGGGTGCCAATCAGGCGGTGGCGGCAGCGCGTCTGGGTGCGCAGGTCGCGATGGTCGGTTGTGTTGGCAATGACGACTATGGCGTGCAATTACGCAACGCCTTGTTGGCCGAGCAGATCGATTGCCAGGCAGTGAGCACCGTCGATGACTCCAGTGGCGTGGCGCTGATCGTGGTCGATGACAACAGTCAGAACGCCATTGTCATCGTCGCCGGCGCCAATGGCGCAATGACCCCCGCAGTGATAGACCGTTTCGATGCAGTTCTGCAAGCCGCAGAGGTGATCATCTGCCAGCTCGAAATTCCCGATGCCACGGTGGGGCATGCGCTCAGGCGTGCGCGCGCACTGGGTAAAATCGTTATCCTCAATCCGGCGCCGGCCAGTCGCCCGCTGCCGGCAGACTGGTTTGCCGCAATCGATTACCTGATTCCCAACGAGAGCGAAGCGAGCGCTTTGAGCGGATTGCCGGTGGACTCGCTGGAATCCGCCGAAAGTGCAGCCAGCCATCTGGTTGATATGGGGGCGGGCAAAGTCATCATTACTCTCGGTGCGCAAGGGTCGCTGTTCGCCAATGGCCAAAGTTTTGAGCATTTCCCGGCGCCGAAGGTGAAGGCTGTCGACACCACGGCGGCAGGGGACACCTTCGTTGGTGGCTTTGCTGCCGCGTTGGCCAATGGCAAATCCGAAGCCGAGGCGATTCGCTTTGGTCAGATCGCCGCTGCGCTGTCGGTAACACGCGCCGGTGCTCAGCCTTCCATTCCAACCCTGTCCGACGTAAAGGCCTTTAAACCCGCATGAAAAAGACTCCTCTGCTCAATGTTGCCCTGTCACGACTGATTGCATCTTTGGGGCACGGCGACATGGTCGTCATTGGTGACGCCGGGTTGCCGGTGCCGCCGGGTGTCGAGTTGATTGATCTGGCGCTGACCCATGGTGTCCCGGATTTCATCAGCACCCTGAAAGTCGTGCTCAGCGAGATGCAGGTGGAAAGCCATGCACTGGCCAAAGAAATCTTCGACAAGCAACCGACCGCGCTGATTGCGCTGGATGAGTTGAATGAAGAGGGCGCTCTGGGCCGTCGCGATCTGCTCAGTCACGAGCAATTCAAAGTTCTCAGCCGACAGGCTCGGGCGATTGTTCGTACCGGTGAATGCCAACCGTACTGCAACATCGTTCTGGTCGCCGGGGTTACGTTCTGATTTTCGATTCCACATGCACAAGGAATGCGCCATGCAACGCTATGCTCAGAAACTGCATCAATTCATCCGGAGCCTGCTGCTTTTGTCCGTAATAACTGCCACCGGCGCTCAGGCGGCGGAGAAAATCGACCTGATTATCGACACCGACCCGGGTGCCGATGACGTGGTCGCTTTGCTGTTCGCCCTGGCCTCGCCGGACGAACTCAACATTCGCGCGCTGACCACTGTGGCCGGCAATGTGCGCCTCGACAAGACTTCGCGTAACGCGCGCCTGGCTCGCGAGTGGGCTGGGCGCGAAGATGTACCGGTTTACGCCGGTGCGCCGAAGCCGCTGATGCGCACGCCGATCTACGCCGAGAACATCCATGGCAAGGAAGGCCTGTCGGGTGTCACCGTGCACGAACCGAAAAAAGGGCTGGCTGAAGGTAATGCCGTCAACTACCTGATCGATACGCTGAAAAAAGCCAAGCCGCACAGCATCACGATCGCCATGCTCGGTCCGCAGACCAACCTGGCGCTGGCGCTGATCCAGGAGCCAGAAATTGTTCAGGGCATCAAGGAAGTGGTGATCATGGGCGGTGCGCACTTCAACGGAGGCAACATCACTCCGGTGGCAGAATTCAACCTGTTTGCTGACCCGCAAGCGGCAGAAGTGGTCCTGAAAAGCGGCGTGAAACTGACCTACCTGCCACTGGACGTGACCCACAAGATTCTCACCAGTGACGCTCGCCTGAAACAGATCGCAGCACTGAACAATAACGCGAGCAAGATTGTCGGCGACATCCTCAACGAGTACATCAAAGGCGACATGGAACATTACGGTATTCCGGGTGGCCCGGTGCATGATGCTACCGTTGTGGCTTATCTGCTCAAGCCGGAGCTGTTCACCGGTCGTTCGGTGAATGTCGTGGTGGATAGCCGTGAAGGGCCGACTTTCGGTCAGACCATCGTCGATTGGTACGATGGCCTGAAGGCGCCTAAAAATGCGTTCTGGGTGGAAAATGGCGACGCGCAAGGCTTCTTTGACTTGTTGACCGAGCGCCTGAAACGCTTGAAGTAAGGCTGAAACCCGCAGGTGCCAATCTGCGGGTTTTTATTCTCTCTCGGTATCCTGTGTGACCTTGTGGTCGTGCTGATACCGCTCGAACACTTGAGCGATAAACGTTTGTGCGCCCTGTGTTCCCATCGTCTTGACCAGCAGGTCGATGCTGATCAACGCCAGCTCCTCCGAACTGCCCGGACTATATGAGCTGTGCCCCTTCGGCCACAGGACTTTGATGTCGGCGGTGATGCTTACGGTGCTCATGAGTGCGCTCGAAAAGTCGGGAATGTACGAGAGTGAGTTAACCATTTTGTCGGGCGTTTGGCACTGCGACTTAGGCATGAGCGGAGCGCTATGCGACACTTGGTCTTTTAAAGCTTTCCAAGGATCGTGTTGTGCAGATCGATTTGAACACCCGTGACGGACTCACGCTCGACGCCGTGCGCCAGTTGCTCGCTTCGGCCAGCGATGACGATCACACACAGCTGCGCGTGACCAAGGGCGGTATCGCTTACATTTCTTCCGGTGTCACCGGTGGGCAGGATATCGACGGTTTGCTGTTTCGCCTGGAAACCTGGGCCAAGGGTTCAGGGTACGTGGGCAATGTCGCGGCCAGTGATGAGGTGTGGGTGATGCAGATTTTCAACGCGCTGAAGGACAACTGGCCGAATCCGCCGTATGACTACATCGACGTTTACTGAGCGCCGTTAATATTCAGTCACGATTGATTGCTGAAGTGATGCGTGCCGCTCAGGCACACTCGGCGTTTTTCTGATCGTGGGGCAGGGTGATGGCCTTGGCTGTGAAACCAAACGCAGGAACGGCGGTCGCACGATCTCAGCTTAACCATTTTGAAAACAAGGAGGCTTCATGCCTTTGAAGTTCGCGACACTGGGTGCACTTATGGCCGCTGTGATGTTGGCCGGTTGCAGCACGACCTCCAGCGAGTCGGCAAAGGAATCTGCGGCGACCGAGGCCGGTCATAGCCGCTGTGAAGCATCGGCGGCGCAGTTCGCCATCGGCAAGAAAGCTTCGCCGGAGCTTCTGGAGCAGGCGCGCAACAAAGCCGGGGCGCAGAATGCCCGCTTCCTCAAGCCGGACGACATGATCACGCTCGAGTACCGCTCCGATCGCTTGAATCTGAACACCGACAACAACCTGGTGATCACTCGTGTCAGCTGCGGCTGATTAGCGAAGGCTTTTGTTGCAGACATAAAAAACCCCGTCACATGGACGGGGTTTTTTTAGTGCGCGCAGAAATTACTCTGGGCGAACCTGTGCAGCTTGCATACCCTTTTGGCCTTTCTCAGCCACGAAAGAGACGGTCTGGCCTTCTTTCAGGCTTTTGAAACCGTCGGATTCGATAGCTTTGAAGTGTACGAACAGGTCGTCACCGCCACCTTGAGGAGTGATGAAGCCGAAGCCTTTTTCATCGTTGAACCACTTAACGGTACCGGTTTGGCGATTAGACATGGTGTAACTCCTTGAACAAAGATAACTGCGACGCAGGAAGAACCCTGGCCGAGACTGAGTGCAAAGAGCAGGAAAAATTCTTGTAGATGGTTGGATCGAAATTCAACATATCGTGTAGAGATTCTCAGTGACACAAGCAGCACAGTGGCGCCACCTTAACCCTTTTTCCGGGACGTGCCAATGCTTCTTGTGAAGGTTTCTCTGATTTAGGGATCGGCGGTGTGACGGTTCGTCGCCAGAGCCAGTAAATCATGGGGGATCGGCGAGAATTGCAGCCCGCACTTTGAACCCGGCGACGCGCCCGGTAAGATGCCGGACAGAATTTTTCCACCTCGCTATTCAGGACACCCCGCCATGAGCATCAAATCGGACAAGTGGATTCGCCGCATGGCGCAGGAACAGGGCATGATCGAGCCGTTCGTCGAGCGTCAGGTGCGCGGCAGCGATGACAGCCGAGTGATCTCCTACGGTGTGTCGAGCTACGGCTACGACGTACGTTGCACCAACCACTTCAAGGTGTTCACCAACATCAACTCGTCCATCGTCGACCCGAAAAACTTCGACCCGGGCAGCTTCGTCGACGTCCATAGCGACGTCTGCATCATTCCGCCGAACTCCTTCGCGCTGGCCAGCACCGTCGAATACTTCCGCATTCCGCGCAATGTATTGACCATCTGCCTGGGTAAAAGCACCTACGCGCGTTGCGGCATTATCGTTAACGTCACGCCGCTCGAGCCTGAGTGGGAAGGCCACGTGACGCTGGAATTCTCCAACACCACCAACCTGCCGGCGAAAATTTACGCCAACGAAGGCGTGGCGCAGATGCTCTTCCTTGAATCCGACGAGGAATGTGAAGTTTCCTACAAGGATCGCGGTGGCAAGTACCAGGGCCAGCGTGGCGTGACCTTGCCGCGCACCTGATCGGTCCATCCGACAGATCGCGGGAATTCTTTGGCGGGCAGACACTCTATGGGGTGTACTGCCCGTTTTGCTTTCGGCAAAACGGGCCTTCGTCGAGGAGTGCCCTATGAAGATCGATCCGCAAATCACTGCCGAACTGGCAAGGCTCGAGCCCAATCAGATTGGCGTATTGGCCTGGTCCTTGTTGGCGCATCCGCCGCTGAACATGGCCGGTGGAATTCCCGGTCAACCCGATCCCGATACCCCCAACGAACAACCGACCGAGCCGGGCGAACCGACGTTACCGGACGAGCCGCCACCGGCTCCGGTTGCCTGATCTGCATTGAAAATAAATGGCCAGTCAGATGAGGTCTGTAAAGACTTCAATTGACTGGCCATATTTCGTTATCGCCGATGACGAAAATCCTACAGCTCTGTTCCCGCTCCACCGCGTACCCACCGGTAAATGCGCCGAATGCCGGCAGCAGGCTGATGCGTTCGCCAAGCCTGAAACACGCCAGGCGCAAGCTCTGCCGACCCTTGCCATGTAGCCGATAGACCGGATGTACATGGCCTGCCACGACATGTCTTTCAGGATGCGGGTCCGGTTCATGTTGCAAGGCGAATGGCCCGAGCAGCAGCGGTTCCGGCACCACCCGGATATTCAGCGACTCAGGCGGATCACCGGCGCGTTTGTCGTGGTTGCCCCGGATCAGCGTCATCGGCAGGTCAACATGACGCCCACGCCATTCGGCCAGTGCACGCAAAGTCCCCACGGCATGCGAGCCGGGTCCGTGCAGGAAATCGCCAAGAAAAATCAGTTGCCGGCATGGCAGTTTCGCCAACAATCGGTCAATCACTGCAATATTGCTCGCCGTGGTGCCTTGCGGGACCGGTTGGCCAAGGCTGCGGTAAGCGGCGGCCTTGCCGAAATGCACATCGGCAATCAGCAATGCCTGTTGCGCCGGCCAGTACAACGCTTTTTCCGGGAGCAGCCAGAGGTCCTCACCGGCGAGACGTACAGGGTAGGGCGCGCTCATCGGTATTTGCTCTTGTCGGCAGATTTCTCCAGATCATCGACCATCCGCCTGATGCGATCAGCGAGTTTCTCCGAGCTCATGCTTTCGCGCATGCGCTCCACCAGCAGCGGGAAGCCCAGCGGTGTAGGACGTTTAACCTGATGCACGTCCAGTTTCATCTGATTGATCCGGTCCAATGTCTGCTCCAGACGCTGAATATCCAGTTCCTCTCGTAGGACTTCTTCCCCGGCCTGGGCCAGCAACAGATTGTCGGCATCGTATTGTTTGAACACTTCGAAAAACAAACCGCTGGAAGCCTGGACTTGCCGGGTACTTTTCGGTGCACCGGGGTAACCGGCGAAGACCAGCCCGGCAATCCGGGCAATTTCACGGAAACGGCGCAGGGCCAGTTCGCCGGCATTCAAACTGGCCAGAACGTCCTCCAATAAATCATCGGCATTGAACAGAGCGGTATTCAAATACTCGGCCCAGTCGATCGGCGTAGCGCTGAGCAATTCCAGGCCGTAATCGTTCACTGCGATGGAAAACGTCACCGGTTGCCGTTGACTGACGCGCCATGCCAGCAGGCTCGCCAGCCCCAGATGCACTTGGCGCCCGGCAAACGGATAGAGGAAAAGGTGCCAGCCCTCGCGGGACTTCAGCACTTCGGCTAACAGGTTTTCTGTCGTGGGCAACCCAGACCAGCGCATCTGGGTTTCCAGCAACGGTCGCAACGCCTGCATTTCCGGGCCGACAAACTCGCCCTGCGCCGCCGCACTGAAGCGCCTTACCACGGCTTCGGCCAATTCGTTGGAAAGTGGCATCCGCCCGCCATTCCAGCGCGGTACGGCGGCTTTCTTCGCAGTGCTGCGTTTGACGTAAGCGGTCATGTTTTCCACTCGCACCAACTCCAGCAAACGCCCGGCGAAGAGAAAACCATCACCGGGTTTGAGCCGCGCGATAAAGCCTTCTTCGACACTGCCCAACTGCTTGCCACCGCCACCCTTGCTCCAGAATTTCAGATGGATGCTCGCGTCGCTGACGATGGTGCCGATGCTCATGCGATGGCGCCGCGCCAATCGTGCATCCGGTACGCGCCAGACGCCGTGCTCGTCGGGTTCTACCCGGCGGTAATCCGGATAGGCTGTCAGAGACATCCCGCCATGGCGTACGAAAGCCAGCGCCCACGCCCAATCGGCGGGTGACAGGTCACGATAAGCCCAGGCGCCACGGACTTCTTCGTACAACTCCTCAGGAATAAACCCGCCGCCGAGGGCCATGCTGACCAAATGCTGCACCAGCACGTCCAGCGGTTTGTGCGGTGACCGACGTGGTTCGATGCGCCGTTGCTCAACGGCATCGCGGGCGGCGGCGGCTTCGATCAGCTCAAGGCTGTGCGTTGGCACCAACGTTACCCGCGAGGTTCGCCCTGGTGCGTGGCCAGAGCGTCCGGCCCGTTGCATCAACCGCGCGATGCCTTTGGCCGAGCCGATTTGCAGCACGCGTTCGACCGGCAGGAAATCCACGCCCAGATCCAGGCTCGAAGTGCAGACCACGGCTTTCAGTTGCCCGCTCTTCAGGGCTTGCTCCACCCAGTCGCGGGTTTCGCGAGACAGTGAGCTGTGATGCAAGGCGATCAACCCGGCCCAGTCCGGCCGAGCCTCCAGTAGCGCCTGATACCAGATTTCCGACTGTGCCCGGGTGTTGGTGAACACCAGGGTGCTGGCGCAGGCCTCCAGTTCAGCAACGACCTGCGGCAACATCTTCAGACCGATGTGCCCGGCCCACGGAAAACGTTCGATGGACGGTGGGAGGAGGGTGTCGACCTTCAGCGATTTTTCACTCTGCCCCTGAATACTGATGCCGCCGCCCTGTGGGATCAGCACCTGTTCGGCGTGGAATTGATTACCGAGAGTGGCGGACACGCCCCAGACGATCAGCTCGGGCTGCCAATGCCGCAGGCGGGCGAGGGCCAGTTGCAGTTGTACGCCGCGCTTGTTACCGAGCAACTCGTGCCATTCATCGACGACGATCATGCGCAGACTCGCCAGCGCCACCTGCGCATCAGCGCGGGCGAGCAGCAGCGTCAGGCTTTCCGGCGTGGTAATCAGTGTGGTCGGCAGGCGTCGGCTCTGCCGGGCGCGTTCGCTGCTGCTGGTGTCACCGGTGCGCAGGCCGATGCTCCACGGGATCTGCAAATCATCGACCGGCGCCTGCAAGGCGCGCGCGGTGTCGGCGGCGAGGGCGCGCATGGGGGTGATCCACAGGACGGTCAGCGGTTCGGCGGGTCGTTTGCGTTTGCGCGGTGTTTCGACGGAAGGCTGCGATCGAGCGAAGCGATTGAGTGCTGCGAACCAGACCGCATAGGTTTTACCGGCGCCCGTGCTGGCGTGGAGTAGACCGGATTCGCCGTTTTTCACCGCCGCCCACACCTCTTTCTGAAAGGCGAACGGCTTCCAGTTGCGGGCGCTGAACCAGGTTTTTGCGTGGTCGGGGGATTTCGCCATGCGGGCTGCGCGCGCTCTGGAGGGGTTCTTCCAAAGACCACGGCACAAGCGGACAAGTTTGATTTTTGTAGACTATGAAAAACGAATGTGGGAGCGAGCAGGCTCGCTCCCACAGGGGGATTGTGTGCGGCGTTATTTCAGGTTACCGCTGAGAAATTGCTTCAGACGTTCGCTTTTCGGGTTGCCGAGCACATCCTCGGGCGCACCTTCTTCTTCCACCAGACCTTGATGCAGGAACAACACCTGGCTGGAGACTTTTCGGGCGAAGCTCATCTCATGGGTCACCATGATCATGGTCCGGCCTTCCTCGGCCAGCCCTTGAATCACCTTCAACACTTCACCCACCAGTTCCGGGTCGAGCGCCGAGGTCGGTTCATCGAACAGCATCACTTCCGGCTCCATCGCCAACGCCCGGGCAATCGCCACGCGCTGTTGCTGGCCGCCCGACAAAAACGCCGGGTACTGATCCGCCACCCGCGCCGGCAGACCGACCTTGTCCAGATAACGCCGCGCGCGATCGTCAGCCTCCTGTTTGCTGCAACCCAGCACCCGGCGCGGGGCCATGGTGATGTTTTCCAGCACGGTCATGTGGCTCCACAGGTTGAAATGCTGGAACACCATCGCCAGGCGCGTGCGCAAGCGTTGCAGTTCATCGGCGTCGGCGACGTGCATGCCGTGGCGGTCGGTGACCATGCGGATCGCCTGGCCGTCGAGGCTCATGGCGCCGTCGTTGGGTTGTTCGAGAAAGTTGATGCAGCGCAAAAAGGTACTTTTGCCCGAGCCACTGGCGCCGATCAGGCTGATCACGTCGCCGGTCCTGGCCTTGAGCGAAACGCCTTTGAGCACCTGATGGTCGCCATAGCTTTTATGCAGGCCTTCAACGGTCAGTTTGTACATGGGACAGACATCCTCAAGGCGAAAGTAGGTAGCCGCTGCGATAGGCTTCAGCGCCCGCGACGTGGGCGATGACCATGCCGGCAGTGGCCATGCGGCGCAGCGAGCGGGCGTACAACAGGCCGGCAGCGGTGCAATGAATGGGGGTAATCCGGTCGTGGATCGGGTCGATGATTTCGGCGATCTGTTGCCCGGCTTCCAGGTATTGGCCGGCCACCGCCGTGTACACCAGCAGACCGCCGACTGGCGTGGTTACCGGTTCCACGCCCGCCAGTGGCGTAGCGGGATAGGGCAGTGGCGGCTGCGGTTTGGTCTCGCCGACGATCGCGTCGGACTGGATCAGATAGTCGATCAGCGCCTGGCAATCGCGGCTGGCCAGCGGATGGGTGACGTCACCCTGGCCGCGCAACTCGACGGTCACCGAGAAACTGCCCAGCGGAATCTCGAAGTGTTCGCCGAAGCGCTCTTTCAATTGCCACCACAGCAGCGTGAAGCATTCGTCGAACGACTGGCCGCCGGAATCGGTGGCCAGCAGGCTCGCCTGAGCTTCGATGTAGCGCGCCAGCGGCTCAACCTGCGGCCACGCTTCGGGCGTGGTGTAGAGGTGAACCACCGATTCGAAGTCGCAGTGCAAGTCCAGCACCATATCGGCATCACAGGCCAGCCGTTGCAGGGTCAGGCGCTGGGATTGCAGTTGGGTGCTGGCGGTCTGGCGGGCGAGTGCGTCGCGCAAAAGGCTGCGGATCAGTTCGAGGTTGTGCTGCGGATCGTCATTCAGCTTGCCCTCGATGGCATTGCCGATTTCCTCGCTGAGGTCGACAAACCAGCGGTTGAAGTTTTGTCCGCTCTCCAGTTCGTAACGGCCCAGCGGCACGTCCATCAGCACTTGTTCGAGGCCGACCGGGTTGGCCACCGGCACCAGCACGATTTCGCTGCGCAGGCGGCCGGCGGCTTCCAGCTCGGCGAGACGCTGCTTGAGGTGCCAGGCGACGAGCATGCCGGGCAGTTCATCGGCGTGCAGCGAGGACTGAATGTAAACCTTGCCCTTGGCCTGTTCCGGGCCGAAGTGGAAGCTGTGGATCTGTCGTGCAGTCCCCGGCAGCGGGGCCAGCAAGTCATGTATCTGGTGGCGCATTGAAAAGGTGTCCTAGTGAGTCGGGCCGAGGAAGGCCAGCCATCGGCGTTCGGCAAGGCGGAACAGGCCGACCAGCGCAAAGGTAATGGTCAGGTAGATCAGCGCGGCAATGCCGAATGATTGAAAGGTCAGGAAGGTCGCCGAGTTGGCGTCCCGCGCGACTTTCAGGATGTCGGGAATGGTCGCGGTAAAAGCCACGGTGGTCGAGTGCAGCATCAGGATCACTTCGTTGCTGTAATACGGCAACGAACGGCGCAGCGCCGACGGCATGATCACGTAGGCATACAGCTTCCAGCCTGTCAGCCCGTAGGCCTTGGCCGCTTCGACTTCGCCGTGGTTCATGCTACGGATTGCCCCGGCGAAAATCTCCGTGGTGTAGGCGCAGGTGTTGAGGGCGAAGGCGAGGATCGTGCAGTTCATCGCATCGCGAAAGAAACTGTCGAGCAACGGCTGCGCACGCACGGCAGCCAGGCTGTAGATCCCGGTGTAGCAGATCAGCAACTGGATATACAACGGCGTGCCACGGAACAGGTAGGTGTAGAACTGCACTGGCCAGCGAATGTAGAAGTGCGGCGAGACGCGCGCAATCGACAGCGGAATCGACACCAGGAACCCGATGAAGATCGAGGCGCTGAGCAACCACATCGTCATCGCCAGCCCGGTGATGTTCTGGCCGTCGGTATAAAGGAAGGCGCGCCAGTATTCCTGCAAGAGTTCGATCATCGTACGGCCTCCCGGGAACCGGCGGCATAACGGCGTTCGAGCCAGCGCAGGATGAAGTTCGAGGCACTGGTGATCAGCAGATAAATCAATGCGGCGAGGACCAGGAAGTAGAACAGTTGATAGGTGCTTTTACCGGCGTCCTGCGCGGCTTTGACCAGGTCGGCGAGGCCGATGATCGACACCAGCGCGGTGGCCTTGAGCATCACCATCCAGTTGTTACCAATGCCCGGCAGGGCGAAGCGCATCATTTGCGGAAACACCACGAAGCGAAAGCGCTGGCCGCGTTTAAGGCCGTAGGCCGTGGCAGCTTCGACCTGACCGCGCGGAACCGCGAGGATCGCGCCACGGAAAGTCTCGGTGAAATACGCGCCATAAATGAAGCCCAGGGTCAGCACCCCGGCGCTGAACGGGTCGATTTCGATGTATTCCCATTCCATGTAATCGGTCAGCGTCGTCAGCCAGGTTTGCAGGCTGTAGAAAATCAGCAACATCAGCACCAGGTCCGGCACCCCGCGAATCAGCGTGGTGTAGAGCTGGGCGGGCAGGCGCACCAGTTTGATTTTTGACAGTTTGGCACTGGCGCCGAGCAGACCGAGCAACACGGCCACCAGCAGCGACAACGCTGATAATTTGATGGTCATCCAGGTGCCTTCCAACAGCAAAGGGCCAAAACCCTTGAGGCTGAAGGCAGAGAGCCCCAGATTTTGTAAGAGGTTTTCGAACATAAATCAGCAACCTGAGCGGATGGAAAAGGCGCCCATCGAGGATGGGCGCCGGGGCATTATTTGCCGCTGTACAGATTCAGATCGCCAAAGTGTTTCTTTTGAATCTCGGCGTATTTGCCGTCATCGTGTAACGCTTTGATACCTTTATCTAAAAGCGCCTTCAGCTCAGTGTTACCTTTCTTAATACCGACAGCGGTCTTGGCCGGCAGCAATTCGTTGTCGACCGGCTTGCTGACGTCATAGTCGGCGCCCTGTGGCGACTTCAAAAAGCCCAGTTCGGCTTGCAGCATGTCCTGGATACCAGCATCGAGACGGCCGGAGGTCAGGTCGGAGTACACCTGATCCTGGTTCTGATAGGCCTGGGTTTTCACGCCAGCCTTGTCCAGCACGGCTTTGGCGTAGGCTTCCTGAATGGTGCCTTGCTCGTAGCCGACGGTTTTGCCCTTCAGCGAAGCGACATCGGCGGTAATGCCGGAGCCTTTTTTCGACACGTAGGCAGTCGGGCCGGAGAACAGCTCGCTGGAGAAGTCGATGACTTTCTCGCGGGCCGGGGTCACGGTCATCGACGAGATCACACCGTCGAATTTATTGGCCTTGAGGCCCGGAATCATGCCGTCGAAGTCACTTTCGACCCACTTGCACTTGACCTTCAGTTCGGCGCAGATCGCGTTGCCCAGGTCGATGTCGAAGCCCACCAGGCTGCCGTCGGCCGCTTTCGACTCGAACGGTGCGTACGAAGGGTCAACGCCAAAGCGCAGCTCTTTGTATTCCTTGGCCAGCGCGGAGCCAGCGGCCATGCACAACGCCAGTGCAGAAAGGGTCAGCAATGCTTTTTTCATTATTCAATCCCTAAGAACCAATATGAGCGCTTGTGGCGCAGAATTATTGTTACTGGAACGCGTACGACCTATAGAAAGTAGCAATTTCCGAACCAGAGTCCCGAACAAGTGTTTTAAAAGGTTGGGCGGGGAGGGATGAGGGCGATTGAATGCCCGGAAATGGGCATCGCAGAAAGCGTGCACTGATTTGTGGCGGATCGTTCCCATGCTCTGCGTGGGAATGCAGCCGGGATGCTCCGCGTCCCCTCCAAAGCCGAACGCGGAGCGTCCGTTGAGGCATTCCCACGCAGAGCGTGGGAACGATCAATCGTGTGTTGTCCCCGGAAAAGGGGTCAGGCCAGCAGGTCTTGCAGGGTGGCGAGGCTATCCGCTTCATCCACGGTTTTATCCTGACGCCAGCGCAGCATCCGGGGAAAACGCACGGCAATCCCGCTTTTGTGTCGCCGCGACAGGGCAATACCTTCGAATCCCAGCTCAAACACCAGGCTCGGCTTCACACTGCTCACCGGGCCGAATTTCTCCACGGTGGTCTTGCGCACAATGCTGTCGACCTGACGCATTTCCGCATCGGTCAGCCCCGAATACGCCTTGGCAAACGGCACCAGCGCGCGTTGGCTGGACTCGGGCGGGCCGTCCCACACGGCAAAGGTGTAATCGCTGTACAGACTGGCCCGCCGACCATGACCGCGCTGGGCGTAAATCAACACGGCATCGACACTGAACGGATCAACCTTCCATTTCCACCACACGCCCATGTCCTTGGTGCGGCCAACCCCGTACAGCGAATCCCGCGCCTTGAGCATCATGCCTTCAACACCCAGGCGTCGAGAGGCTTCGCGCTGGCGGGCGAGGTCGAACCAGTCGCTGCCGGTCAGCACCGGTGAGGGCAGCAGCACCGGGCTGTTGCAACGGGCGATGACCTCTTCCAGTTGCGCGCGGCGTTTGGCCTGCGGCTGGTTGCGCCAGTCTTCGCCTTGCCATTCGAGCAAATCGTAAGCGAGCACCACCACCGGCACGTCTTCGAGGATTTTCTTGTCGAGGGTCTTGCGGCCGATGCGTTGTTGCAGCAGGGCGAACGGTTGTACCGCAGGCGGTTCGTTCGATTGCGGGTCGAAGGCATCTTCGGTGGTGGGATGGGTGCTTTTCCACACGACGATTTCGCCATCGATCACGGTGCCGTCGGGCAAGCCGTGTACCAGCACTTCCAATTCGGGAAAACGCTCGGTCACCAGTTCCTCGCCCCGCGACCAGATCCACAGCCTCCCCTCACGCTTGACCACTTGCGCGCGGATGCCATCCCATTTCCATTCCACCTGCCAATCGCTCGCCGGGCCGATCAGCGTTTCGAACTCTTCCACCGGTGGCGACAAGGCATGGGCGAGGAAAAACGGGTAGGGCTGGCCGCCACGCTGGGCATGCTCATCGCTGGATTCTGGGGCGATCAGTTTCAGGTAGCTGGCTGCGCTCGGCCGATTGGACAGATCGGTGTAGCCGACCAGACGCTGCGCCACGCGTTTGCTGTCCAGTCCGGCCATCGACGCCAGAGCGCGGGTAACCAGCAATTTCGAGACGCCGACGCGGAAACTGCCGGTGATCAATTTGATGCACAGCATCAGGCTCGACCGATCCAGTTGCGCCCATAGGGTGGGCAGTTGTCGGCTCAGGAACTCCGGGGTCTCACCGCGCAGCGGCAGCAGTTTGTCTTCGATCCATTCGGCGAGGCCGGCGTTGGAGCTGTGCGGGTTTTCCGCGAGCACCAGCGAAATGGTTTCCGCGAGGTCGCCGACTGCTTGATAGCTTTCCTCGAACAACCACGGCTCCAGGCCTGAAATCTCTACAGCCAGTTCGCGCAGTATTCTTACCGGGACCAGTTGCCGGGGTCGGCCACCGGACAGGAAGTACACCGCCCACGCGGCGTCATGCGGTTCAGCCTGGGCGAAGTAGGTCTGCATTGCCGCCAGTTTGGCGTTGCTTGACGTGGTCGCGTCGAGTTCAGCGTACAACTCGGCGAATGCTTTCATGCGGGCATCTCGGCGATAGTCGGTTCGGTAGCGATGTTTTCTTCTTCGTCATCGCCGTATTCAGTGTTGAAACCCTGGGCATCCAGACCCTGTTCGCGCAGATGCCGCACGAGCACGCCGATCGAGCCGTGGGTGACCATCACGCGTTCCGCGCCGGTCTGCTCGATGGCCCACAGCAGGCCAGGCCAGTCGGCGTGATCGGAGAGGACGAAACCGCGATCGACGCCACGCCGCCGGCGGGTGCCGCGCAAACGCATCCAGCCGCTGGCGAACGCGTCGCTGAACTCGCCGAAGCGGCGCATCCAGCTGCTGCCTCCCGCCGAGGGCGGGGCGATGACCAGAGCCTGACGCATGATCGGGTCGCTTTTCTTCACGTCACCCGCGTAGATCGTCGGCGGCAGATACACCCCGGCCTCGCGGTAGACCCGGTTCAGCGGCTCGACCGCCCCGTGGCTGAGGATCGGACCGAGGCTTGCGTCGATGCCGTGGAGAATTCGCTGGGCCTTGCCGAACGAGTAACAGAACAACACGCTGGCCTTGCCGGCCGCGATGTTGGCGGCCCACCACTGGTTGATCTCGCTGAACACCTGCGCCTGTGGCTGCCAGCGATAGATCGGCAGGCCGAAGGTCGATTCGGTGATGAAGGTGTGGCAACGCACCGGTTCGAACGGGGCGCAGGTGCCGTCTGGTTCAATCTTGTAATCCCCCGACGCGACCCAGACTTCTCCGCCATATTCGAGGCGCACCTGGGCCGAACCGAGGACGTGGCCGGCGGGATGAAAACTCAAGGTGACGCCGTGGTGGGTCAGGCGCTGGCCGTAGGCAAGGGTTTGCAGGTTGATGTCCTGACCCAGTCGCGCGCGCAGAATTCCTTCGCTGGCGCTGCTGGCCAGATAATGCTGGTTACCGGTGCGGGCGTGATCGCCGTGGGCATGGGTAATGACCGAGCGCTCGACGGGGCGCCACGGGTCAATGTAGAAATCCCCGGCAGGGCAATAGAGACCTTCGGGGCGGGCGATAACAAGGTCCATGTTGTTACCAGAAATGGGGGGCTTGTTAGCTATGAGGCTGGCGCTGGGCTTGAAGTTCTATCGACTTTTTCGCGGGGGTAAAAAGCAAAAGATCGCAGCCTGCGGCAGCTCCTACATTGATCGGTGTAGGAGCTGCCGCAGGCTGCGATCTTTTGATCTTGCTGTTACTTGCCCGGCGTCAGGGTCAAACGTGTTTTGCCATACACCCGATCAAAGTTCTGCGGCTGCATCGGCAAGCCGATGTACTGCCCCTTCAGCCACGCATCGATGCCATTGAGGTAATTCGGACTGACCGGATTCCCCGATTGCCCCGTACCGTTCTGCCCCATCAGCGGTTCGGCCTGGCCGAAGTCGACAATGAAGCGCATCGACGGCGCGCGGGTGGTAGTGAAGTCCTGACCCCAGGCGAACGCCGAAGTATTCAGTGTGGTGTGATCGCCACCCGCTGCCAAGGGTCCGCGCACGGCTTGGCCATTGCTGTTCTTCCAGGCGTAGCTGTGCAATTTGCCCCACTGCCAGGCGCGGTGATCGCCGCCCAACTGACTGTCGCCCGCGCTGATCGCTGCAGCGAGGCTGCGCGCGAGAATCACGGCTTTGTCTTCTTTCTGTGGCGTGCGGATGTCATCCCAGAACGGACTGTCCTCACGTCCCAATAGATGGTCAGCCTGCGCCGCGTAGGACAAATCACCATTGGCAATAAACGCTTTCCACGCCGCGCTCGATTCCGGGCCGAGTTCGTCGAGAAAGATCTGCTTCATGCTTTCTTGCAGGAACAGTTCGTAAATCGCCGCATCCGCCGAGGTCGGACTGAGCTTGCCGTCGAATGCCATCAACCGCGTGAACGCCTCGCGCGCCTTGCTGCGATCCGCTTCCGGCAAGGCATCGATCGCCTGTTTCAGCGGTTGTTTCATGCCCGGTGCTTCGAAGACTTTTTTCAGTTTGGCGGCGAAGGTGGTGGTCTGGTCGTATTGCATGGCGATCACGCTGCGGCTGTCGTGCTTGCCGCTGCCGGCCAGTTCCGCCAGACGCTCGCCACGCTCCGGCGCCGCCCACGAGTTCGACAGTTGCATGCCGTAACCGTGAGGAATCACGCGCTGGTTGGCGGTGCCGAGCCAGCCTTGTGCCGGATCCTGATCGTACGGATGCAGCATCGGGTCGGCGTAACCGTCCCAGTCGTAACGACCTTCCCAGCCCGGCGATGGCAGCAAACCTTCGCCTTCTCGACGGTTGGGGAAGCGCCCGGTGACTTGCCAGCCAATGTTGCTCGCATCGGCGAACACCAGATTCAGGGCGATGGCGCGGATTTCCCGGCTGGCGTCCGACGCTCGTTCTACGGTTTGCGCGCGGGTCAGGTCAAAAAAAGCATCCAGCGACTTGTCGTCGGTGAAGCTCGGCGTCTGCAACGCTACGCCGAAACCATTGCCCTGCGCGGCAGCCTGAGCGCTGTTGAGCAGCGCACCGTGACGGGTTTCGTACACCGCTTCGCGAACCGGTCGCTGGCCTTTGACGAAGTAGGTTTCGTTGCGCACGCCCAGTGGCTGCCATTTGCCGTTGACCTCGTAGGTCAAACTGCTGCCCTGGCGACGGATTTTTTCCAGGAACAGGTCCTGGTTGTCGCCGAGCACGCTAGTCATGCTCCACGCGACTTTGCCGTTAAAGCCACCGAGGACCAGCGGCAAACCGGCAACGGTCACGCCCGCCGCCTGATATTTCGGCGCGCGAATCTGCACGAAGCTCCACAACGATGGCGCGGCCAGCGGCCCATGGGCGTCGCTGGCCAGCAGGCTCTTGCCACTGCGGCTGCGTTGCGGGGCGATTGCCCAGTTGTTCGAAGACGTCGTGCCCAGCAGGTTGAGTGCCGAGAGTTGCTGGCTGGCGTTACTCAGTTCGGTCAGGCCGGGAATCTGCCCGTTGAGCTTAAGGCCTTGCAGCTTGTCGACTTCGCCCAGTGGCAGGTTTTCGTCAGGCGCCGACGGCGTCAGCCACGCCAGTTTGTCGGTGGTCACGGTTTGCGCGAGCACCAAGGATTCAATTTCTTCCGGCAGGTTGGCCGACTGGCTGAAATTCAGCAGGGCGAAAATCAGCGCCGAATCTTCCGGCTTCCAGTACTCAGGCTTGTAGCCGCTGGAGGCGAGGTCGCCCGGCAACTTGTCGGCGTAGCGGAACAGGTAGGCGTTGACGCCCCGTGCGTAGACTTCGAAGAACCGCTTGAGGCGTGGCGATGAGGCCTTGTACAGCTCAGCGGCGCTTTTCTTCAGATTGACCGCGCGCATGTAGCGGTCGGCATCGAGCATCGAGGCGCCGGACATCTCCGCCAGACGGCCCTGAGCCAACAGGCGCAGGGTGACCATCTGGTTGATGCGATCACTGGCGTGGACGTAGCCGAGGCTGAACAGTGCGTCGTGGAAGGTGTTGCTTTCGATCAACGGCATGCCCATGGCATTGCGACGTACCGACACGTTCTGCGCCAGACCCTTGAGCGGTTGCACGCCGGAGGTCGGTGGGAGGGTGTCCTGAGCGTTCCAGGTCTGGCAACCGGACAGGCCCAAAACACCGGCCACTGCTGCGGCAACGCCGAACCGGGGAAGAAAATGTGTGAGGGCTGGCGAGGCCATGGCAAAGCTCCTGCGGGGGGTAGCGTCAGTAAAGGCGCTACGTTAGTGAGCAGGAGGTGGCCGCGCAAGCGGGCGACAGAGTTATTTCTTCAGTTCTCGACGATCGTTCCCCCGCGCAGCAAAGGAATGCCTCAACGGACGCTCTGCGTTCGGCTTTGAAGGGACGCAGAGCGTCCCGGGCTGCATTCCCACGCAGAGCGTGGGAACGATCAGAATCAGGGCGGTTCAGGCCTTCGGTGGATTGATTTTCTGTACCAGCGCGTAGGCCTTCACTGTCGCCTGGCGATCCTTGATGTGGTTGAACCAGCGCTGCACATGCGGGAAGTCCTCAAGGTTCTGGCTCTGCCACTTGTGCGAGACGATCCACGGATAAATCGCCATGTCGGCAATGCTGTATTCGCTGCCGGCGACGAATTCGTTATCGGCCAGTTGTTTGTTCAATACGCCATACAACCGCGCCGTCTCATCAATGTAGCGCTTGATCGCATAGGGGATTTTTTCCGGTGCGAACTGGCTGAAATGATGGTTCTGCCCGGCCATCGGACCCAATCCGCCCATCTGCCAGAACAACCATTGCAGCGCCGTTTGCCGACCGCGCAGGTCTTTGGGCAGAAACGTCCCGGTCTTCTCCGCCAGATACAAAAGAATCGCCCCGGATTCGAACAGCGACAGCGGCTCGCCGCCATCGGCCGGTTCATGGTCGACGATGGCCGGGATACGGTTGTTCGGCGCGATTTTCAGAAAGTGCTGCTGAAACTGCTCACCCAGGCTGATGTTGATCGGATGGACGTTGTACGGCAGGCCGGCTTCTTCAAGGAACAGGGAGATCTTGTGGCCGTTGGGGGTGGTCCAGTAATACAGGTCGATCATGGAAAACTCCAAAGCAGGAATGGACGTGCGTGCGGACAGCAAACGCCGGCGTCAGGTCGTCCCGTGTGCGTTCGATAGCTTGCTTAGTAGGAAGAGGTGATGCTGAACTGCGCAGAATTCAATGATCCCGCATGAGAAAAATCGCCATGGAGCTTCAGGCCAACGCTGCACTGATCATTATCGACCAGCAAAAAGGCATCCTGCAGCCGCGTTTGGGCCGAAGGAATAATCCTCAGGCTGAACAGCGAATTGTTGATCTGCTGGGGCTTTGGCGGCGTAGCGTGAGGCCGGTGGTGCATGTGCAGCACCTGTCGCGTGAGCCGGAATCGGTATTTTGGCCGGAGCAGGCAGGGGTGGAGTTTCAGGAGAGGTTTTTGCCGCAGGATGGCGAATGGCTGATTCAGAAGCAGGTGCCGGATGCGTTTTGTGCTACCGGGTTAGAGGCGCGATTGCGTGAGGCGGGGATCGGGCAACTGATCATTGTCGGTGTGGCGACGAATAACTCAGTGGAATCGACAGCCCGTACGGCGGGCAATCTTGGGTTCGATACCCGGGTGGCGGAGGATGCGTGCTTCACCTTCGACAAGGCCGATTATTTCGGCACGTTGCGCACGGCGGAAGAGGTGCACGCGATGTCGCTGGGGAATTTGCAGGGGGAGTATGCGACGGTGGTCAGTGCTGCCCTGATTTTGGCATCCGACTGATAAACCTGTGGGAGCTGACTTGTCGGAACGCGGCATCGCAGCGATGGCGAAGTAACAGGCGACATCAATGTTGAATGTGTCGGCCTCATCGCTGGCAAGCCAGCTCCCACAGGGCCTGCGGATGTCCACAAAAAATGTGTTCAGTGCAGATCAACGGTGGGAGCGAGCCTGCTCGCGAAGCAGCAGGTCAGGCGAAGAAGGTCTTCGCCCCCGGGCATCAAGCGCCGTGGCACTTCTTGAATTTCTTGCCGTTGCCACATGGGCAAGGGTCGTTGCGGCCGACGTCTTTCAGGGCGTTGCGCACCGGTTCCTGGTGGGCATGGCCGCAGTTCGGGCCGTGAACATGGCCGTGGTCATGCTCGTGATGATGGTCGTGGTCATGATCGTGGTTGCAGTCAGGGCCATGGACATGAGGTTGCTGGGTCATCGGTGTTGCTCCGGAATTAAATCGGCGGGGATTATCACGCCATTGCGCTCAAGGTGCACGTAGTGGGCGATGAATAAACCGGTTTCCATTTCGCCCTGCAGTCGATAAGGAATCTGCTGGTTGGGACTTTTCAGCATTTTCACCACGTCTTTTACCTTCGGCCAGAGGTTGGTGCGGATCGGCACTTTGAAATAGGCGCTGCGCTTGGGCCCGACGGTGAACCAGTGTTCATGCTCGCCTTCGGCCAGGAGCATATCGGCCAGATGAATGCGGTATTCGAGGCCGCGCACAGTCAGGTCGCTGTCGTTGGGGTTGTCGATGCGAAAGTGCAGGATGAATTTCTGTTCGAGCAGTTTGGCGCGCACCACTTCGACTTTCACCAGATGCACGGCCGGGTCGACGCTCTCATCGCTGAACCACGACGCGCAGCCGCCGAGGTTCAGGATCAGCGTCAGTAGTAACAATCGCAGTGCGTCGCGTTGACCGAGCATCGTCTAACTCCCTTTGCGCTCCAGTCTAGTCGCCACGTCCTTTAAGCGCCGAAATACCCCGCACAGCACTTCTTGAACTTCTGTCCACTGGCGCACGGGCAACTGTCATTGCGACCCAGCTTTAATTGCACCGTCGGATCAATGAAGTACCAGCGCCCGGCGTTCTGTACGAACGAAGAGCGCTCGCGGTGGCTGTGCTCGCCCTGATCGTCATGCCAGCGTGCGGTGAAGGTGACGAAGGCGTGTTCCGGCTGGCCGCCAAACACTTCCGAACTCTCGACCTCAAGGCCGAGCCAGGTGCTCTGCGCGCTCCAGTCGCTGATCGATTGACGATTCAATCCCGCTTGCTGAGCAGGCAGGGTGGTCGCCACCAGATAGTCAATCAGGCCCAATACGTAGGCGCTGTAGCGCGATCGCATCAGCGCTTCGGCACACGGCGCAGGGTGGCCATTGTGATAGTGACCGCAGCAGGCATCCAGCAGATTGCCGCTGCCGCAAGGGCAAATGGCTGTACTCATTGCATTACCACCAATATTTCCCGAAGTTTTCCGGATTGGCCCAGAACCGTGAATTAAGCCAGTCGGGGACTTGTTTATAGTCAAGCAGATCGTAGGTGAACAGGGTCAGCACTTGATCGTCGCGTTGAAAGCGTTCACTGGCTTGCAGTGCCAAAGAATAGAAATCGGTTTCCTGCCAGCCGCTGGCCGACAGGTCTGCCAGCACGGCGATGCGGCTGGCGTTGAGATTGCGAATCCCGCCCAACAGGTTCAGGCCATCGCGTTTGGGCAAATGTTCCAGACAATCGACCACCAGCGCCAGATCAAAACGCTGAGCCGCCAGTTCGGCGGGCAATGCGCCCGGCGCGGCGTGGGCCACGGTGGTGTCGGGATGCGCCTGTTTAAAAGCGCTCAAGGCCGGGAACTCACTGGCGCCAATCAGCAGCAGACGCGCCGGGGCGTAGCGATCCAGCAAAGCGGCCAACGCCTGTTGCGGCGTGCGGGAAGAAATGGCGACGTTCATCGAAGCTCCTCAATCAGACCGCCAAGACTAGCCTGCCTGACGGTGGCGGCAAAGCGCCCTGTTTCGCCTGTTTGCGGCAAATGTGCCGAAGTCCTGTGAACACGCTCGCAAACAGCGGTGGCCTATTGCTGGCGGAGATTAAAACTCCGGTCTTTACTCCCTGAATCGGTTCTAAGCCGATCCCTCAGGAGAAAACCAGATGAGCATAGTTCGGACAGCATTACCTTTGATTCTGCTAACCAGTGTGTTGACTGGTTGTGCAGGTTTACAGAAAACCGACTGGCCGACCTGTGCGGCGGTCGGTGGTGTTGTCGGTGCCGGTCTCGGCGCGACGGAAAGTTCGGCATGGGCCGGCTACGGTGCGTTGCTGGTCGGTGGCACGGCAGCGGCCTATTGCTGGGTTCACGGTGATGGCGACGAAGACGGCGACGGTGTGCCGGACAGTCGCGACAAGTGCCCGGGCACGCCTAAAGGCGTACAGGTCGATGCTGACGGTTGCCCGCCACCAGCGCCTGCACCCGTGGTTGAAGAAGCTGTAGTGGTCAAGGAAGAAACCATTGTCATCCGTGATGTGCACTTCCAGTTCGATAAAGCCACTTTGACCGGCCCTGATAAACAGGTTCTCGACAAAGTCGCCACGCGCCTGAAACAGGAATCCTCGACGGCACAACTGACCGTGACCGGTCATACCGACAGCGTGGGCAGCGATGCCTACAACAAAAAACTGTCGGATCGTCGTGCGCACTCGGTGGTGGACTACCTGATTCAACAGGGTGTGCCGCGCGCCAGTTTCGTTTCGGTGTCCGGTCTGGGTGAAAGCCAGCCTGTGGCCGACAACAAAACGGCTGACGGTCGCGCGCAAAACCGTCGTACCGAAATCAAAATCCAGCGTTAAGCCCCTCTCGCATCCGCGGCTTGTGCAGTCGCGGATGCGGGTCTTTACTCCTGTGTAACCGGTATGGGCCGGTGACACAGGAGCTTTCACAATGACTGTTTTCTCAAGGTCCGTCTTGCCGGTGCTACTGCTTGGCAGCTTGCTCACCGGTTGCGCCACTCACAGCGATGGCACTGCACCCCTCAATCAACGTACGTGGCCGATCTGCAGCCTTATCGGCGGGCTGGTCGGTGGCGGTCTCGGCGCCATTGAAAGTGGCGGCTGGGCCGGTGGCGGCGCAGCGCTGGGGATTCTTACCGGCGGACTGATCTGTTATGCCCAGGACGGCGATGAAGACGGCGACGGCGTGTTCGACCGCCGCGACCGTTGCCCGGACACCCCGGAAAACACCCCGGTCGATCACCGTGGTTGCCCGCTGCCGCAGTACCCGGTTACGGAAAAAGTGCCGGAGCCGGCACCGCAGACTGAAGTCATCACCTTGAGCGATGCCGGCAACGTGCTGTTCGATTTCGACAAGTCCGACCTGACCCCGGCGGCGAAAGCCCAGCTCGATACGCTGATGGACAAACTGCGTAATGCCGACGTGGTGAGCATCAAGGTTGTCGGTCACACCGACAGCAAAGGCTCGGATGCCTACAATCAGGCATTGTCGGAACGACGTGCGAGCAGTGTCGCGGCGTATCTGCTGAGCCAGGGCCTGGCGCCGAACAAACTCACCAGTGAAGGGCGCGGTGAAAGTGAGCCGGTTGCCGATAACGCCACCGATGAGGGGCGCGCGCAGAACCGTCGCGTGGAGTTGCACATAAATCGTTAGGGCGCGTCTGTAGGGCGCAGGCTAGAGCTGCCGGGCGATAATCATCATCGTCCCGGCAGCCATTTGGCAGACGATAGAAGTTTTTTCATTTACCCCTCTGGCTTATCCCCCGCAGAAGCCGTTACTGTGCGCCCAAAGAATAATTCGCAACACGGGGGAGCGTATGAAAGTGTTCTGGGGGCTGGGGCGGTTGTTGACCCTGCTGTTCTGCTGCGTGGTACTGGCTAATCAGTTGGTGCCGTTCGTACATCCGTTGCATCTGCTGGTCAATCTGGCCGGCGGCCTGTTGTTGCTGATTCATGTGCTCGAAGTACTGCTGTGCAATCGCAGCCTCAAAGGTCGTCCGCACCCTTGGCGTGACCGTGGCCGCATCCTGCTGTTCGGCGTCTTCCACCTGCAAACCATCCCGGCCCCGGCCGCTCCGGAGGCTTCTTCCCATGCGTAAACTCTGCTTGCTCGCTGCATTTATCAGCCCATTGGCCTGTGCCCAGGTGGTCAGCGTCGAAACCAACTCGCTGATGCGTTTGCCCAATACCACCAGCACCTTGCAGCTCGAGCGTCTGGACGTGGCCGACTACGGCACCTTGCTGATTCCCGCCAACGTGACCGAACTGACGGTGGGCGAATTGCGTCTTGGCCATGAAGCGCGCATTGCGATCGTTCCGGCCGAGCAGGCGCTGGAATTGAAAGTGGCCCGTGCCGAACTCAGTGAAGGCAGTCAGATCACTGCACGCGGGGCGCCCGGGACTTATGAAAAAGCCGCCCGTGCAGGGCGCAATCTGAATCTGCAATTCAAGGCGCTGAACGCGCCGCAACTGTTGGTCGATGCCCGTGGCGGCACCGGCGCGCCGGGTTTTGTCGGCCTCGATGGCGGTAACGGTGAAGACCCGGGTTGCACTTATGGCTCGGCCGGGCATGGTTTTGATGGGAGCAACGGCAGCGACGGCCAACCGGGCGCACCGGGGGCGCTGGTACGTCTCGAAGTGCCGCGCGAGTTTCCGACGGAGCTGATCAAGGTCAACGTGGCGGGCGGCAACGGTGGCCCGGCGGGTGTTGGCGGTAAAGCAGGGAAGGGCGGCAAGTCCAAGGGTTGCCTGGTGTATCGCGCCGATGGCGGCAAGAATGGCAAGGCCGGGACGGATGGCCAGCCTGGGCCGGTGGGCGCGGCGGGTGCCGTGACCGTGCAGCGCCTGTAAAAGCAGACCCTCACTCCAGCCCTCTCCCGGAGGGAGAGGGGGCCGACCGAGGTGACTCACGCTATCCATCGACCTGAAAAACCGAGTCGATTATGGATTCGGCAGAGAATTTTCAAGTCGGCGTATCTCTTCAATATCCCCCATTCAGTCCCCTCTCCCCCCGGGAGAGGGCTAGGGTGAGGGGCTTTTGATCTAATCCCCGATCTTCAAATCATCGGCCGAGCCGCCGCAATTGCCACCAGCACCAACCCCACAATCAAGTTAAGCCCCACCACCCGGCGAATCCGCCCCAACACCGCCGCGCCCGCCGGCCAGTCCTTCGCGTCCACCGCCGTACGCAACTCAGGCAGCATCAAGCCTTGAATCCGAATAAACAACGCCGTCATCACCACATACAGCCCCATCATCACCTGCACATATTTCGGCGCGGTCTCAAACCCGACCTGCTGCAAATGCAACATGCCCACGCCGCTGATCGGCAACAGGATCACCGCGACCCAGACCCAGCGAAAAAAACCTTGAAACACTTCCACCCACAAGGTCAGTCGGGCTGGGCCGTCGAGAGCCTTCACAGCCGCCGGGCGCAGGACCATCCAGGCGAAAAACATGCCGCCGACCCAGACCAGGGCGGACAGCACATGCAGGGGGTAAACGAGGCTAAAAGGTGTCATTGGGGCACTCCGTTCTGCGCGGGATTAATTAGCGGGGTATGATAGCCGCCATCCGAAACCACTGAAAATTTATCCAGCGTTTTTTGCGCCCGACAATCCATGATCAGCACTGAACTCAAAACCACGATCCAGGGCGCCTACTCGCGTTTTCTAGAGGCCAAGAGCCTCAAACCGCGTTACGGCCAGCGCCTGATGATCGCTGAAATCGCCAAAGTCCTCGGGGATATCGACACCGACGACGAAGGCCGGCGCAGTGGCGACCCCGCAATTGTTGCGGTGGAAGCCGGCACCGGTACCGGCAAGACCGTGGCCTACAGCATGGCGGCGATCCCGACCGCGAAAGCCGCCGGCAAACGACTGGTCATCGCCACGGCGACCGTCGCGCTGCAAGAGCAGATCGTCTACAAGGATTTGCCCGACCTGATGCGCAACAGCGGGCTGAATTTCACCTTCGCCCTGGCCAAGGGCCGTGGCCGCTACATGTGCCTGTCCAAGCTCGACATGTTGCTGCAGGAAGGTCACGCGCAAACCGCCACTGCCCAGCTGTTCGAAGAAGAAGGCTTCAAGATCGAGGTCGATGAGGCCAGTCAGAAGCTGTTCACCAGCATGATCGAGAAGCTTGCCGGGAATAAATGGGACGGTGACCGCGACAGCTGGCCCAACGCGCTGGAAGACGCCGACTGGGCACGTCTGACCACCGATCACAGCCAGTGCACCAACCGCCATTGCCCGAACTTCGGCCAGTGCGCCTTCTACAAGGCCCGCGAAGGCATGGGCAAAGTCGACGTGATCGTCACCAACCACGACATGGTCCTCGCTGACCTGGCCTTGGGCGGCGGTGCGGTACTGCCGGACCCGCGCGACACCATTTACGTGTTCGACGAAGGCCATCACCTGCCGGACAAGGCCATCGGCCACTTCGCCCACTACACGCGCCTGCGCTCCACCGCCGACTGGCTGGAAACCACCGCGAAGAACCTCACCAAACTGCTGGCCCAGCATCCGCTGCCGGGCGACCTCGGCAAATTGATCGAACAGGTGCCGGAGCTGGCGCGCGAGATCAAGGCCCAGCAGCAGTTCATGTTCAGCGCCTGCGAACAAGTCGCCGATTTCAAGCCCGGCGAAGACGTCGAAGGCCGTGAGCGCCCGCGTCATCGTTTCGTCGCCGGGGTGATTCCTGAACACATGCGCGAAATGGGCATCGAGCTGAAAAAGGGTTTCTCGCGTTTGAACGATCTGTTCACGCGCCTGACTGACTTGCTCAAGGAAGGCATGGATGGCGAGGTCAACATCGGCATCGCCAGCAATCAGGCCGAAGAGTGGTATCCGCTGTTCGGCAGCCTGTTGTCCCGTGCCTCCGGCAACTGGGAACTGTGGACGGCGTTCACCGCGGAAGACCCGGAGGACAGCCCGCCAATGGCGCGTTGGCTGACGCTTGCTGAAAGCGGTTCGCTGTTCGACATCGAGGTCAACGCCAGCCCGATTCTGGCGGCGGAAACCTTGCGTCGCAGCCTGTGGAACGTGGCGTACGGCTGTCTGGTGACCTCGGCAACGCTGACCGCGCTGGGCACTTTCGACCGCTTCCGCATGCGCGCCGGCCTGCCGAAAAAAGCCGTCACCGCCGTGGTGCCGAGCCCGTTCCATCACGCCGATGCCGGTGTGTTACGGGTGCCGGACCTGAAAGCCGACCCACGCGATGCCGCCGCTCACACGGCCGCGATCATCCGTGAGCTGCCGGATCTGGTCGAAGGTTCGCGCGGCACGCTGGTGCTGTTCTCTTCGCGCAAACAGATGCAGGACGTGTTCGACGGCCTCGACCGCGACTGGCGCAAGCAAGTGTTCATTCAGGGCAATCTGTCGAAGCAGGAAACCTTGAACAAGCACAAGGCGCGGGTCGATGGCGGGGATTCCAGCGTGCTGTTCGGTCTCGCCAGTTTTGCCGAAGGTGTCGACTTGCCTGGGGCCTACTGCGAGCACGTGGTCATTGCCAAGATTCCGTTCTCGGTGCCGGATGATCCGGTTGAAGCGGCGCTTTCGGAGTGGATCGAAGCCCGTGGCGGTAATCCGTTCATGGAAATCTCCGTGCCCGATGCTTCGCTGAAACTGGTTCAGGCCTGCGGACGCTTGCTGCGGACCGAAGAAGACCGCGGCACCATCACTTTGCTGGATCGGCGTCTGGTCACCCAGCGCTACGGCAAGGCGATCCTCAATGCGTTGCCACCTTTCCGTCGTGAAATATCCTGAGACATCGGTGGGCAGTTTTGCCCGCCGCGTTGTCTATCTCTCTGCTATCGCTTTTCCATTGGCCTTTGTTGGTCGTTAGGGAGAACTCCGTTCTTATGATCCGCCGTTCGTTGCCTGCCGTATTCGCCTTGATCTTCGCCACGCCGCTGTTTGCGGCGCCTGCGGGTCAGCAGACCCTGTTCAACTTTGTTCGTCCTGCCGACGTGGTGAAAATCGCCACCGAAAACGCTGATCTGCCGCAAGCCAACGCCGAGCAAACGCCTGAGGGTGAAGTACTGCGCCGGGTGACGTTCAATCCGGTCGCCCGTCCGACCTTGCGCCTGACGCCGCAGACCGGTGCGTGGGACTGGTCGCAGTCCGGCATGATGACCTTGCGGTTGCAGAGCGCAATGGACTGGGCGGTGACGGTCTACGTGCAGATTCAGAGCAACGACGGTCGGACACTGGTCAGTCGCGTCGACCTGCCGGCCGGCCCTGCGCAAACCCTGTTGGTACCGCTGATCGCGTCGACGCCGCTGAGTCAGGGGATGAAAGCCGGGCCGCCGATGCCGATGACGGTCGATGGTCAGCGGATTCTGCTGGCCAGCAGTAGCGGCGAAATTGATCGCAGCCAAGTGGTCTCGGTGAGTCTGTCGATGGATCAGCCGAAAGTCGCCCAGAGCTTGCTGTTGGAGCGTTTCGGCGTGCAGGACGGCGATTCGGTCACCCAAGCGGTGTACGGCAATCTGGTCGACGCCTACGGGCAGTCGACCCGCAGCAAGTGGCCGGAAAAGGTCAGCAACGACGAACAACTGAAATCCGCCGCCGCCAAGGAACAGCAACAGCTGAAAACCTGGCTGGCCGAGCGTGAGAAGTCCTCGTTGGACAAATTTGGCGGCTGGAGCAAAGGCCCGGCGTTCAAGGCCAGCGGTTTCTTCCGCACCGAAAAACGTGATGGCCGCTGGTATCTGGTCACGCCTGAGGGGCATCCGTTTTACTCCCTCGGCGTCAATACCGTCAGCCCCGACGTCAGCCAGACTTACGTGGCCGGTCGCGAGTACATGTTCGAATCTTTGCCTAAACCTGACGAACCGTTGGCCAGTCACTTCGGTGAAGGCGATAACCGTGGCGGCAATGGCGCCGATCAGGGGCGAGGTTACGGCAACGGGCGTTGGTACGACTTCTATGGCGCCAACCTGCAGCGTGTATACGGCGAACCGTGCAAAGCGCAAAGCGAAGGCAAATCCGGGGTCGCTGCAGCGGCGAAGGCTGAAGCCACTGAGACCGCCGCCGCCAAAGCCGCAGAACCTGCCGCCGTGCCGGCCGAGCCGAAGTCCGGCGTCGCTGAAGCGGCCAAGACTGAAACCGTTCAAGTGACCACTGAAAAGGTTGCCGTACCGTGCAAGGCGATGATTGATCAGCAGCAGTGGGCCAACCACACGCTGGATCGCCTGCAAGCCTGGGGCTTCAACACGGTCGGCAACTGGAGCGCCGATTCGCTGAATGAAGCCGAACGTGTGCCGTACACCTTGCCCCTTTCTATCGTCGGCGATTACACCAGTATCAGCACCGGCAGCGACTGGTGGGGCGGCATGCCCGATCCGTTCGATCCGCGTTTCGCCATGGCCACCGAGCGTGCCGTGGCCATCGCCGCCCGCGATCATCGCGATGATCCCTGGCTGATCGGCTATTACGCTGACAACGAACTGGCCTGGGCCGGCCCCGGCGATGACCCGAAATCCCGTTATGCACTGGCTTACGGCACGTTGAAAATGACCACCGACGTGCCGGCCAAACGCGCGTTCCTCAAGCAACTGCGCGACAAGTATCGCAATCAGGCAGGGTTGTCGAAGGCGTGGGGCATTGATCTGCCCGCTTGGGAATTGATGGAAGATCCGGGTTTTGTGCCGCCTCTGCCGAACCCCGAGCACCCGGAAATCGAGGCGGACTTCAAATACTTCCAGAAGGTTTTCGCCGATACCTACTTCAAAACCATTTCCGACTCGCTGAAATGGCACGCGCCGAACCAGTTGCTGCTTGGCGGCCGTTTCGCCATCAGTACCCCGGAAGCCGTGGCGTCCTGCGCGCAGTATTGCGATGTGCTGAGCTTCAATATGTACACGCTGAAACCGCAGGATGGTTATGACTTTGCTGCGTTGGGAGCTTTGGACAAACCGGTAATGATCACCGAATTCAACTTTGGCTCAGCGGATCGCGGCCCGTTCTGGGGTGGCGTGACGCAACTGAGCAAAGAAGAAGATCGCGGCCCGGCCTACGCCAACTTCCTCAAGCAGGCCTTGAGCGAGCCTTCGATTGTTGGCGTGCACTGGTTCCAGTATCTGGATCAACCGGTGACCGGGCGTCTGCTCGATGGCGAGAATGGTCACTTTGGGTTGGTGGGCGTGACCGATCTGCCGTATCAGGGCTTTGTCGAGACCGTGCGCAAAAGCAATTTGCAGGCGATTGATCAGTTGGGGCAGGAGGCGCAGAAAGCGCCGGTGCATGAAGCTGAAGGTGGCCGCAAAGGCGAGGCCGGCAAGGGCGCGGGGACAGGGCATGCGGGTGGGCATTCGGGGAATGGTCATTAAGGTTTGAAACGCTAAAAGATCGCAGCCTTCGGCAGCTCCTACAAAAGAACGCAATCCCATGTAGGAGCTGCCGCAGGCTGCGATCTTTTGATTTTGCTTTTAACCGTCTGGCCCGCAGCTGTTCCAAAATCCCTCAAGGGCTGGAACAATGCGGCCCACTTTGTAGAGCGTTTTCGCGGGGAGTTGCGGGTGCAGATTCAGGGACATTACGAGCTTCAATTTGAAGCGGTGCGCGAGGCTTTCGCCGCACTGTTCGACGATCCCCAGGAACGCGGCGCAGCCTTGTGCATCAAGGTCGGCGGAGAGACCGTCCTCGACCTCTGGTCCGGCACTGCCGACAAGGATGGCGCCGAAGCGTGGCACAGCGACACCATCGCCAACCTGTTCTCCTGCACCAAAACCTTTACCGCTGTCACCGCCCTGCAACTGGTCGCCGAAGGCAAGTTGCAACTGGATGTTCCGGTCGCCCGCTACTGGCCGGAATTCGCCGCTGCCGGCAAAGAATCCGTGACCCTGCGCCAATTGCTCTGCCACCAGGCCGGGCTGCCGGCGCTGCGCGAGCTGCTGGCACCGGAAGCCCTCTACGACTGGCAAACCATGGTCGATGCCCTTGCGGCAGAAGCACCATGGTGGACGCCGGGCACGGGGCACGGTTACGCCGCGATCACTTACGGCTGGCTGGTCGGCGAATTGCTCCGACGCGCCGACGGTCGTGGCCCGGGCGAATCGATTGTCGCCCGCGTGGCCAAGCCATTGGGCCTGGATTTCCATGTCGGTCTGGCTGACGAAGAATTTCACCGTGTCGCGCATATTGCTCGCGGCAAGGGCAACGCCGGTGATGCCGCCGCGCAACGTCTGCTGCAAGTGACCCTGCGCGAACCGACCGCCATGACCACCCGAGCTTTCACCAATCCGCCGTCGGTGCTCACCAGCACCAACAAACCGGAATGGCGACGCATGCAGCAACCGGCGGCCAATGGCCACGGCAATGCACGCAGTCTGGCCGGTTTTTATGCCGGTCTGCTCGATGGCAGCCTCCTCGAAAGCGACATGCTCGAAGAGCTGACCCGCGAACACAGCCTTGGCGAAGACAAGACCTTGTTGACCCGCACCCGCTTCGGTCTGGGCTGCATGCTTGATCAACCGGATGTGCCCAACGCCACTTACGGTCTCGGCCCTCGTGCATTCGGTCATCCGGGGGCGGGCGGTTCCATCGGTTTCGCTGATCCTGAGCATGATGTTGCCTTCGGTTTTGTGACAAATACCCTTGGGCCGTACGTCTTGATGGATCCGCGCGCGCAGAAGCTCGCGCGGGTGCTTGCCACTTGTCTGTAAAGTTTCATCCGAGGTCCCAGGGGCGGAACCTCAAGTTGTTTTTCGTTTCAAACCGACTGTTTATCCGGGCGAAAGTGCTCTGATTTTTCATTACTTCATTTTGTGGATTTTCAATGTCATCTAAAAAGACCCTCGCCCTGGCCCTGTGTGTAGCGATCACCGGTTGTGCACAGACCCCGAAAAACGATGCGGACGGCGGTAGTTGGTGGCCGTTCGGTTCTTCCGACAAAGTGGCGGCCAAAGAGCCGGCACCGGTTCCAGCTCCACTGAAACCTGCCGCCACTGCTCCGGTGGCGAAAACCGAAAGCAGCAACCCTTGGTACTGGCCGTTCGGTTCCGATGATGAAGCCGCCAAGGCTGACATGAAGGCTGAAGTAGCGCCTGAAGCCAAGAAACCGGTCGCCGTGGCCAAGGCTGACGCCGATACCGGCAGCAAGTGGTGGTGGCCGTTCGGTGGCAAGGATCAACCCACCACTCAAGCGGTGCCGATGCCGGACCCGAAAGTCACTCAAGCCTGGCTGGATGACTACGAGCCGCGCCTGCGTGAAGCGGTCAAGGACAGCAACCTGCAACTCGAACGCCGTGAAAATGTGCTGGTGGTGACCGCGCCGGTCGAAGGGTCGTTCAACCCGGATCGTCCGGCCATGCTGTTGCCGGTTACCCTCGGCCCGTTCACTCGCGTGGCGAAAATCCTCGAAGCCGACCCGAAAACTGCCGTTCTGGTATTGGGCCACAGCGACTCGAGTGGCGCTGCACCGGCCAACATCAAACTCAGCCAGGAACGTGCCCAGGCCATTGCGGCGATCTTCCGCCTCAGCGGTTTGCAGCGCGATCGCCTGATGTTGCGCGGCATGGGTTCCGAAGCCCCGCGTGCAGCCAACGACAGCGTTGAAGGCCGTGCTCTGAACCGTCGTGTCGAACTGCTGGTGACCCCACAAAACACCATGGTTGCCCTGCTGAGCAAATACAACATGCCAGCACCGAAGCCAGTGACCATGGTTGCGGCGCAAGACGTCAAGCCAGTCGCCAAACCGGTGACCCCGGCTCCTGCGGCGAAAAAGGCCGCTGTGCCGGCAACCAAAAAGGCTCCGGCCAAGAAAGCCGCTGCCAAAGCACCAGCTAAAAAGGCCCCGGCCAAGGCTCCAGCGAAGAAAACCACACCAGCCAAAGCCGCCGCGACCGACAAGAAAGTCGCCGCGACCGATACCACCAAGAAGTGATCCGCTAACGAAAAGGAATGCGCCATGACCCAGGCTCTGGCAGATATGCGTCGTGATTACACCCGGGATGGTCTGACCGAGGCGCAAGCCCCGGCCGAGCCGTTTGCGTTGTTCCACCAGTGGTTCGCCGACGCGGTGAAAACCGAACAGGCGCCGGTGGAAGCCAACGCCATGACCCTGGCCACGGTCGACCAGGATGGGCGGCCGCACTGCCGCATTCTGCTGCTCAAGGGCCTGGACGAGCAGGGCTTTACCTTCTTCACCAATTACGACAGCGCCAAGGGCCAGCATCTGGCGGCCAACCCGTTCGCCGCCATGACCTTCTTCTGGCCAACCCTCGAACGTCAGGTGCGCATCGAAGGGCGGGTGGTGAAGGTCACGCCTGCGGAGTCCGATGCGTATTATCAGGTGCGTCCGCTGGGCAGCCGTCTCGGTGCCTGGGCATCACCGCAGAGCCGGGTGATCAACGGGCGCGGTGAACTGGAAGATTTGCTCAAGGCCACCGAGCAGCGTTTCTCCGACACGCAACCCGACTGCCCTGAACACTGGGGCGGTTACCGCTTGCTGCCGGAGCGCATCGAATTCTGGCAGGGCCGTCCGAGCCGTCTGCACGATCGCCTCAACTACCGTGTGCAGGGCGCCGACTGGATTCTTGAACGTCTGGCACCCTGAGCAGTCTACCGAGCGGGATAGCCTGCCGCAGCGGTCTCGAGCCACTTCGGCAGATCCCGGCGCTTGATTTTCTGGGTCTGAGCGTTCGCCAACTGTTCGAGCATGAAGGCGCGTTTGTCTTCGTCCTTTCCGGCCAGCGACAACGCCAGATCCCGATCCATCCAGCGCTTGATCCGTACGTACAACCACCCATGGAAGTACAAACCGGCGGCAGTGGTGACGACGATGATGAAGTAATCCATGAAAATCCTTGGTGTCGGTGGCGCAGATTTGCCAATTTGGCGCTACTGTAGGGGCTATGTCAGGGAAACCTTGCAGGCGTCTGTACCGCGCCTGAATGAAAGCCAATTTATCCGGGCTGCGTCGTGACAGGCGTCAAGCAGCGGAGTTTAATGAATATATGTTCCTTTGGAGTTGATGCTATGCGTAAGTCTGTTCTGCTGGTTGCTTCCTTTTCCACGATGGCGATGTTGCTTACCGGCTGCCAATCGAGCCTGACCGGTGACTCCTACTCCCGTGACGAAGCGCGTCGCGTGCAGACGATTCGCATGGGCACCATCGAATCCCTGCGCCCGGTCAAAATCGAAGGCACCAAAACCCCGATCGGCGGTATCGCCGGTGCAGCGGTGGGTGGCGTCGGCGGTAGCGCCATCGGTGGCGGCAAGGGCAGCATCGTTGCTGCGGTCATCGGTGCGGTGGCGGGTGGTCTGATCGGTTCGGCGACTGAAGAAGGTCTGACCCGTACTCAAGGTGTGGAAATCACCGTGCGTGAAGACGACGGCAGCATGCGTGCCTATGTGCAGCAGGTTCAGGAGAATGAAGTGTTCCGCGTTGGCGAGCGCGTGCGCATCTCCACCGTTGGCGGGACCAGCCGCGTTTCGCACTAAGCGGAATGCAGGGTAAAGAAAACCCCGATCAGGTGACTGGTCGGGGTTTTTTTTAGGATATTTACTCGCTTCCATAACAACCCATTTGAAAATTGTATTTAGAGTCGTAGAAAGATCGACCGATTAAGGTTTCCAATTGCTTTATCTGCTCCTGGTCGAGGTCATAACCAAAGATTTCGTCTTCGGGATTGACCCAATGCATGATTACTCTGAGCCGCTCAATGTTTCCATCGGGAACGGGGATCTCGAAAACTAACCGAGCTGTGCGTTTATTAAATGCCTCGACGGTGTGGTTCAGCTTGAAGTTGCCATAAGTCATTCGATGCATACCAACTGAATTATATGAGTTGCGTCCAAGAGCTTTTCTCCAGTCCAGTCCTCCAAAATTTTGATCTGCTCTTCGTCTAAATCAGAGCCATCGAACTCATCTTCAGGTTGTTGCCAGTTCATCAGCGCCTTCAATGCTTCCTCGTGATGCGCCGCGATCTCTACGGTCAGGAGCAAATTCTCAGTCTTTCGATCGAATACCTCTATTACATGCTTCATTTTTCTACTCTCCTTGTGGAATCGGCAGGCTTTGTTTGTTTCCCTGTTTTCGGGTCGTATTCTCCAAGATGTTTTCCTTGCTTGGTGTATATCTCAACCTTGCCATGCTGAGAGTCCCATTCGTAAATTTTCCCCGATGCATCTTTCCAACGTCTTCGCTTTTTTCCTCCACCGCGAACGGAGGTTTTCAGTGGTGCAGGTTTCACGTCTGGAAAGGCCGGCAGCGAAACAGGTGCGGGGTGGTATTTGAAATCTTTAGGAACGTTTAAGACTATATATACCGGCTGAACCAACGAGCCAGGTGGAAAAACCAGAATAAAATCCCGATACTCCGGCGGATAAACCGGATTAACCAGAATCCCGTCCGCCGCTTTCGTCGGCGGATACACCCAGATATTCGGCGCTTGCGGTGCAGCTTCCAGCGCGGGAGTACCAAGGATGTCCGAGCCATCCACGGCAGGCGTCCAGATCAGTTCTACACCTTCGCCCAAGTCAGCAATGAACTGGCTGCCACGCAACTTGAACTGCACGACATCAACCATTTCCCAATCGCGATTCTTGCCGGTGTAGAAGCCGTAACCTTTCAGGCTGCCGTCGGCCTGTTGTTCGATCCTCAGTCGAACACGCGTTCGCGCCTGTTCAAGTCCGCGCAACTGCTCGTCGGTATACAGCGCACTGTCGCCAAGATTCGATGGCATAAACAACGCAACCAAACCAACCAAAGGCGCAACAGCCGCGCTGGGTACCACGGCGGGCAGTGCTTCAAACACCGATCCCGCCAGAGCCAGACTGCCAAATCCGGCCGGAATAGCGGTTGCGCCGATTTTCTTGAGAGGAACTGCGCCGTTTTCATCAGCCTCACGAGCGCCCAGCAAGATCAGCTCGCCGTAATCCTTCAGGCTGTCGGTCGGCACCATCCCCGAAGGACTCGAGTAATCGATAATCGCATCCGGCAATTTGCAGGACTTGGCGAATACGCAGCCAGCGCGAACGGGATCGGCTTTTTTGACCGCCACCTCACGGCTGCGCTCGAAAGCCTCCTGCCGCGCCAGCATGGCGTCGTAAGCGTTTTGTCTGGCGTCGCGCTCGGCCAGTTCCGTGGCTGTCATGTAGCGGTAGGTCACGTGATGCCCGTCGCCTTGCGGTGCATTTTGAACCCGAGGAATGTCCTTGTTGCCAGCCACTGATCGTCCTTTCGTTCATCCATCGTCAGCCCTTCGCAAAGGGCTGCGCAACGTTAACGAAGCAGGAAAATGATGGCTGTAGGACGCGTCGCTAAAGACGTGCGGATTGTTCGACGGATGCTGATCTGTAGATAGGCTGTTGTTCGAGACTCAGAGGACTGAGCCCGCAGGAAAAATTTGTTCAGCGCACTACAGTAATTTGTCGAGCACGAACTCTTTGAACCAAGGAGGCTGAGTATCTGATTTTATTTCAATCAGCTCGCCATCAGTGATCTCCGCAATCTGCGTGAGGCCTTGGTTACCTTCATCCGAGTTATCGAATATGTACGCTCTGTTCGACGTCAGGATGGCATCAGATAGAAGCTCCAAAGATCTCCAGTACCGCGCTTCTATTTTTTCAGGGGGAACGCTGTGCCCGCCTTGTGATACTCGATAGGCAACCCTGGCAATGTTGATCTGGGGATCGGCTGTAGCGACGTAGTAAACATAAACCCGGTAACCGGAAGCATGAGCTTCGGCGAGCAGTTTGACCTTGTCAGAGGACGACATGACAGTTTCAAACGTAAAGCTGATTCGCTCTTTGATCAAAGATCTTCGTATGAAGTCGGAAAGGGTTGATGCGACGTACGAGTCGATTACAGTATTTGCGAAGCTAAGCCGTTCACCGTCGATTGTCAGGGAATCCAGCTTTGCCAATGAGTGAGGGGATTTCTTGAGTAGAGCGTGCTCACGAAAGAATTCGAAGATGTGTTCTTTGTGAGCTTCGATGCGATAGGAGGTGAAGTCAAAATACCCTGTATCTTTGATTGAACGTTCTATGTCATCAGGATTTATGTAGTTTCCCAGCAAATGCGCGGGAACCAGTCGATTGAAGGTGCTTTTTCCTGACCCGTTCGGGCCGGCGAATATCCGTATTCTCGGTGTGCTCAAGAATTAACCTGTTTCGAGGATTTGTTGATGTGCAGGCGGGTGCCGCTTTTCAGGTTTCCGTAGGTACCGATTGTGCGCAAAACAACGGAACTCTTCTCTGTCACTTCAAACAGCTGACCATCTTTAGCAACGAGCACAGCAGCGCCATTGGCGAGCGCCATCTTGTAGGCGTTGCTGAATGCCTTCAGAGCGATGTCCGGAATCCGAGACTCCTGTATGGAAATCTGATCGTCCGTCATTGGGCGTTTTTCTGCTTTACGTGACATGGATGACTCCAGAATCGCTGCTGAGAAGGTGCGGCTGTCGGCTAAAGATATAGCACACTTGCAAGGTTCAGAGCCAAACCCCTCTGGATAGAAGGGCTTCGACTTTTGTAGAAAAATGCGTCTCAAGCGTTTTGCAGAGTATTGCGGCGACTCGCCGCCGCCGTCACCGCATAACCAATCAGCGCCGCCAGAATCGACCCGGTCAAAATCCCCATTCGGTCCATCCCGGCGTAATCACTCACGCCCGGCTCAAACGCCAGCGAACCAACGAACAGGCTCATGGTGAAGCCGATCCCGCAAAGAATCGCCACGCCCATGACCTGGCCCCAGTTGGCGCCTTGGGGCAGGGTGGCGATGCCGATCTTCACGGCCAGCCAGGTCAGGCCGAATACACCGACGGTCTTGCCCAGCAGCAGGCCTACCGCAATGCCCATTGGCACGTGGTGAGTGAAGCTTTCGACGGTAACACCGCTGAGCGACAGGCCGGCGTTGGCGAAGGCGAACAGCGGCAGAATGCCGTAGGCCACCCACGGATGCAGCGCATGTTCGAGGGTCAGCAGTGGCGACGGCTCGGCGTTTTTCGTGCGCAATGGAATGCAGAAGGCCAACGTCACGCCAGCCAGCGTGGCGTGGACACCGCTCTTGAGGACGCAAACCCACAGGATCAATCCGATGATCATGTACGGCCCAAGCTTGACCACCCCGAGCCGGTTCATCGCCACCAGCGCCGCGATGCACGCTGCCGCCAGGCCCAGCGACAGGGTCGACAGTTCGCCGGAATAGAAGATCGCGATGATCACGATGGCACCAAGGTCATCAATGATCGCCAGGGTCATCAGGAACAGTTTCAGTGACACCGGCACGCGCTTGCCGAGCAAGGCCAGTACGCCGAGGGCGAAGGCGATGTCGGTCGCGGTCGGAATCGCCCAGCCATCAAGGGCTGCCGGGTTGTCACGGTTGAGGAACCAGTAGATCAGCGCCGGTACCAGCATACCGCCGATCGCAGCCGCACCGGGCAGGACGATCTGCGACGGCTTGGACAATTGGCCGTCGAGGACTTCGCGCTTCACTTCCAGGCCGATGAGCAGGAAGAACATCGCCATCAGACCGTCGTTGATCCACAGCAGCAGGGGTTTGGCGATTTTCAACGCACCGATCTGCGCCACCACCGGAGTGTCGAGCAGGCCGGTGTACAGCCACGACAGTGGCGAGTTGTTGATAATCAAAGCCAGGATGGCTGCGGCGATCAATAACAGACCGCTGGCAGCTTCCAACTGAAAGAAACGCGTGAGAGTGCTACGCAGAGGCAAGGTCGCTCTCCATCGATAAAGTCAAAAGGTGGGACACCCTAACCCGTACTGTTAGTTGTTAAAACAAAAGTTATATTCTTTTTTGTTATATGTCGTTACAAGGTGTCTGGCTCAAGCCACGCTGAGCCTAGCAGTTGCCTGACATATTGAGACTCAGCTGTATCTGTGCGCGCTATCGGAATTTTCCTAAGCTGATGAGTGAGCCTTTCGAACAGCTTCATCTCCTGCCGATTCAACGAGAACCATCACCATGAGCGACAACCGACAGTGGGCCCGCGAAGCGATCCGCATCATCGAAGCGGATTTTCAGCGCAGCGCCGACACCCACCTGATTCCTTTGCCGCTGCCGGGTTTTACGGGCATCGAGTTGTATTTCAAGGATGAATCCAGCCATCCCACGGGCAGCCTCAAACATCGCCTGGCCCGTTCGTTGTTCCTCTATGCGCTGTGTAACGGCTGGCTCAAGCCCGGCGCGCCGGTGATCGAGGCGTCCAGCGGTTCAACGGCGATTTCCGAAGCGTATTTCGCGCGGATGCTGGGCCTGCCATTTATTGCGGTGATGCCGGCGACCACCTCCAAAGAGAAGATCGCGCAGATCGCGTTCTACGGTGGCCAAAGCCATCTGGTGAAAGATCCGACGCAGATCTACGCCGAATCCGAACGTCTGGCCCGTGAACATGGCGGCCATTTCATCGACCAGTTCACCTACGCCGAGCGCGCGACCGACTGGCGGGCCAACAACAACATCGCCGAATCGATCTTCCAGCAGATGCGCTATGAGAAACATCCGGAACCGAGCTGGCTGATTTCCAGCCCCGGCACCGGCGGCACCACGGCAACCCTTGGTCGTTACGTGCGCTATCGCCAGCACTGCACCCGCGTGTTGTGCGCCGATGCCGAGCGCTCGGTGTTCTTTGATTACTACCAGACCGGCGACGCCGATTTGCGCCTCGATTGCGGTTCGCGCATTGAAGGCATTGGCCGGCCACGCGTTGAGGCGTCGTTCCTGCCCAAGGTGATCGATGCAATGGTCAAAGTGCCGGACGCCTTGTCGCTGGCGGCCATGCATTATCTGGCGCAGCGTCTGGGACGGCATGTCGGCGGGTCGAGCGGGACCAATCTGATTGGTGCGCTGATGGCGGCGCAGCAGATGAAAGCGGCGGGGGAGTCGGGGTCAATCGTGGCGATTCTGTGTGATGGTGGCGAGCGGTATGCCGACACTTATTACGATCAGGATTGGCTGAAGGCTCAGGGGTACGAGTTGGCTGGGTTGATCGAGGCAGTGGCGGCGAGCGCCGAGCGTGGGGAGGCGCTGCCGACTTCAGTCCTGCGTGCAAACATCTGACACACTGAAATCAACTGTGGGAGCTGGCTTGCCAGCGATAGCGGAGTGTCAGTCAACAATTAGTTGAGTCTGAGTCCGTCATCGCTGGCAAGCCAGCTCCCACAGGGTTTTGTGTTGGGTCAGCTAATGCTGATCAGGCTTCGAGGCCGAGAATGTCCCGCGCTACAGCTTCAGCAATGCGAATCCCGTCAACACCCGCCGACAGAATCCCGCCCGCGTAACCCGCGCCCTCACCGGCAGGGAACAAGCCCTTCACGTTCATGCTTTGCAGCGTTTCGTTACGGGTAATCCGCAATGGCGATGAGGTGCGCGTCTCGATGCCAGTCAACACCGCATCGTGCAGCGAGTAACCGCGAATCTGCTTCTCGAACGCCGGCAACGCTTCACGAATCGCTTCAATTGCAAAATCCGGCAAAGCCAACGCCAAGTCACCCAGCGCCACGCCAGGCTTGTACGAAGGCTCGACTTCGCCCAGTTCAGTCGAAGGAATGTCATTGATGAAGTCGCCAACCAACTGTGCCGGCGCCTTGTAATCGCTGCCACCCAGAATGAACGCGTGGGATTCCAGACGTTCTTGCAACTCGATACCGGCCAGCGGGCCGCCCGGATAATCGACTTCCGGGGTAATGCCAACGACGATGCCGGAATTGGCATTGCGCTCGTTACGCGAGTACTGGCTCATGCCGTTGGTGACCACGCGGTTCGGCTCGGAAGTCGCCGCGACCACGGTGCCGCCCGGGCACATGCAGAAGCTGTAGACCGAACGGCCGTTTTTGGCGTGGTGCACCAGTTTGTAGTCGGCAGCGCCGAGTTTCGGGTGGCCGGCGTACTTGCCCAAGCGCGCACGGTCGATCAGCGATTGCGGGTGTTCGATACGGAAACCCACCGAAAACGGCTTGGCTTCCATGAATACGCCACGGCTGTGGAGCATGCGGAAGGTGTCGCGGGCGCTGTGGCCGAGGGCCAGAACCACGTGTTTCGAATGCAGGGTTTCGCCGCTCGCCAGTTGCACGCCGACCAATTGGCCGTCTTCGATCAGCACGTCGCTGACGCGTTCCTGGAAGCGCACTTCGCCGCCCAGTTCGCGGATCTGCTCGCGCATGTTTTCAACCATGCCGGTCAGACGGAACGTACCAATGTGCGGCTTGCTGACGTAGAGGATTTCTTCCGGCGCGCCGGCCTTGACGAACTCGTGCAGGACTTTGCGCCCGAGGAATTTCGGATCTTTGATCTGGCTGTACAGCTTGCCGTCGGAGAACGTCCCCGCGCCGCCTTCGCCGAACTGCACGTTGGACTCGGGGTTGAGCACGCTTTTACGCCACAGGCCCCAGGTGTCCTTGGTGCGCTGACGCACTTCGGTGCCACGTTCGAGAATGATCGGTTTGAAGCCCATCTGTGCCAGGAGCAGGCCGGCGAAGATTCCGCACGGGCCGAAACCGACGACGATCGGGCGCTGGCTCAGGTCGCTTGGCGCCTGGCCGACGAACTTGTAGCTGACATCCGGCGCCACGTTGACGTTACGGTCGTCGGCGAACTTGCCCAACACCTTGGCCTCGTCGCGCACTTCGAGGTCGATGGTGTAGATGAAGCACAGTTCGGAGGACTTTTTGCGCGCGTCGTAGCTGCGCTTGAACAAGGTGAAATCGAGCAGATCATCGCTGGCGATGCCCAGACGCTGCACGATGGCAGGGCGCAGGTCTTCTTCGGGATGGTCGATTGGCAGCTTGAGTTCAGTGATTCGTAACATGGCGAGGATCCGGGTTCGCGGGGCGCACAACTGCGCCAAGGCGTTTGAAGGCCGCGATTATAAGCCGCAAAGGCCGGATCCGGTGAGGCTAAAACGCTCAGTCGTTGCGCGATCCGCCGAAATACCCGCAACCGCGTTGCACCTGGCCGTCGATGCGCAACTCGGCGCTCATGTGCTGCACGCTACCGCTGCTGCTGTCGACGCAGCGCTGCGGCGCGACCCATAACTCGATGCGCTGGTTGTTGGCTTCACTGCTCAGATTGAAGCGGCCGTCGCCCAGTTGTTCTTCAACATACGGCACGGCGAGTGGCGGCTGGCCTGCGCGATCAATGACCATGCCTTTGCCGCTGACTTTGACATTCCATTCCGGGCCATGACCGGCGGCGCGCAGGATCAGCAGTTTGAAATTCGGATCATCACAGGCAGTGCCGGAGCGCTCGACGCGATACAGTTGGGTCAGATCGAGCCGATCACCGGTGACTTTGCCGCGAACATCGGCAAACAGTTTGCCTTGCTCGTCGGCGAGCGTTGCCGCCTCTTGCAGAATGCTGGTGCCACCGATGTCATTGACCACCAGTTGGCGTTGGTCCTGACACGGCTGGAACACCAGTTTGCCGTCAGCGGCGGTCAGTTGACCCTGCATCCGTGTCTGCCCGACGTGCGAGGCACTTTCTCGCTGGCCATCGAGCAACTGGCAAGCGGCAAACAACGGCAGCAGGGCAACAAGAACTAACGAACGGGCAACACGCATCTTCGGCTCTCCAGACAAGTGCCGCCACGTTACGCAGCCTGACCGTTCATCACAAGGGTTTAGCCCACGTGAAATGTCTGACCTGTCTGCAGGCCTTCGACACTTTTCGCGTAGGCCAATGCCACATCTGCCGCAGGAACCGGTTTGTAACCACGGAAATACGGGGCGTAACTGCCCATCGCTTCGAGCAGTACGGTCGGGCTGATCGAGTTCACCCGCAAGCCGCGCGGCAGTTCGATGGCTGCGGCGCGCACGAAGCTGTCCAGTGCGCCGTTGACCAGCGCTGCCGACGCGCCGCTGCGAATCGGATCGTGGCTGAGCACGCCGGTGGTGAAGGTGAACGAAGCACCGTCGTTGGCGAACTCACGGCCGATCAGCAGCAGATTGACCTGGCCCATCAGTTTGTCTTTGAGGCCGAGGGCAAAGCTGTCTTCAGTCATCTCAGCCAGCGGTGCGAAGGTTACGTTGCCGGCAGCGCACACCAGTGCATCGAACTTGCCGGTCTTTTCGAACAGCTTGCGGATCGATGCGCTGTCGCTGATATCCACCTGCAAGTCACCGCTGTTGCGGCCGATGCGGATGACTTCGTGGCGTTGCGAGAGCTCTTTGTCCACGGCCGAACCGATGGTGCCGCCAGCGCCTATCAACAGAATTTTCATCGTGCTTTGCCTCAATTGATTGAACGAGTTTCCAGTCTAGAGTGGTTTTTTCTGCGGATAAGCGTGCTAATGGGCAACCTTTGGTTTTCAAATGGAAACAATCCATGAGCGAAATGGATGATCTGGCGGCGTTCGCTGTGCTGATCGAGGCCGGCAGTTTCACCTTGGCGGCGCAGCAGTTGGGCTGTAGCAAGGGGCAGTTGTCCAAGCGCATCAGCCAACTGGAAGCGCGATTTGCCGTGGTGTTGCTGCAACGCACCACCCGACGCTTGAGCCTGACTGCCGCCGGGGCGGCATTGTTGCCGCAGGCCCAGGCGCTGGTCGTCCAGGTGGAACGGGCGCGTCAGGCCCTGGCGCGACTGAAAGACGACATGGCAGGGCCCGTGCGAATGACGGTGCCAGTGTCGCTGGGGGAAACCTTCTTCGATGGTCTGCTGCTGGAGTTTTCGCAGCAATACCCCGAAGTGCAGATCGAGCTTGAGTTGAATAACAGTTACCGCGAGCTGTCACGGGACGGTTTTGATCTGGCGATCCGTAGCGAGGTGGCCAATGATGAGCGACTGGTGGCTAAACCGTTGCTGGCCTGGCAGGAAATGACCTGCGCCAGCCCGGCCTATCTTGAGCGCTTCGGTGAGCCGCTGACGCCACAGGCTCTGGCCGAGCATCGCTGTCTGCTCAACAGCCACTACAGCGGTCGCGAAGAATGGCTGTATCACCAGCAGCATGAATTGATGCGGGTGCGGGTGTCGGGGCCGTTCGCCAGTAACCATTACAGCTTGCTCAAGAAAGCCGCACTGGCGGGCGCCGGGATTGCGCGGTTGCCTTCGTATCTGCTGCAAGCGGAATTGGCGGACGGACGCTTGCGCTGGTTGCTGCGTGATTTTCAGACCCGACGCATGCCGATGTATCTGGTGCATCCGTATCAGGGCGGACTGCCAAAACGCACGCAGGTGTTGGCGGATTACTTGATCGGCTGGTTCAAGCGCAGCGGCGAGGCGCTGGATCGACTTCAGCGCTGATCTTATGAACATCAGTTGGCGAAGCGGCGGGCGATCAGATGATCAATCGACAACTTACCGGGCCCGGTCGTCATCAGGTACAGCAACACCGCTGCCCACGTGCCGTGAGTCGGATAGGCATCCGGATACACAAACAGTTGAATGGTCATCGTCATCCCCAACAGCGCCAGTGCTGAAAACCGCGTGGCGAAGCCGATCAGGATCAGCAGCGGAAAAAAGTGCTCGGCAAAAGCGGCCATGTGCGCGGCGATCTCTGGCGACAGCAGCGGCACGTGGTATTCGCTTTTGAACAGTGGAATGGTCGAGTCGGCCAAGCGCGGCCAGCCAAGTTGAAAGGTGCCGTCGATCAAATCGATGGCCAGCCCTTCGACCTTGGTCTGCCCGGACTTCCAGAACACCGCTGAAATCGAGAAACGTGCAATGAAGGCGATCAGGCTGTGGGGGATTTTCTCCAGCAGCGCGATGGCGCGGGTGATGAGGTTGTTCATGGCAGTTCCTTGTTGTTCAGGTGAGTGATGACGTTGCGAGCGATCAGCAAGCCGAGGGTTTGCGCGAGGTCGAACTCAGGGCTGTTTTCAGCCGCTGCCAGCAGTGTCTGGCCATCGATCAGGTTGCGGATAAACCTGCTGGCACCGGGGTCGAGGGCAAACACTTCGACGTCCAGGCCATTGCGCAACACCATGGCGTGTTGCCTTTGGTGGACGTCGATTCCCTCCAGCGTCGAGTCGTGCTGATGTGCGCCCCAGATCGCAACCACGGCAAAGGCTGAGTCGAGCAGGTACAGGGAGGGATGAAGGTTGAGGCGCAGTTCACTCAGCGTTTGCGCATCAGTCAGTGCTGCTGTGATTTCTTCTGGCCGGACAGGCAGGGCGTCGGCCGCGTGATAGGCGAGGGTACGCAGGTGCTCAAGGCGTGCCACGTCGGCCAGATAAGGTACGCCGCCGGCCGGTTCAAACGCTGCAATGAAGTCCGCGAACGCTTCGCCGTAGCAACTCATCAACGGACTTTGCGGCGGTTGCTGTTGTACGAAAACGGCCGCCATGGCACGGAAGAATTCGTCGCCCACCAATTGCGCAACCACCGGATAGCTGTCGCCCAACGCATTGATCAGCGAACCTTGCACGTTATTGCGATACACCGCGAAACGGCTCGCCGGATCAGCGCCGTTGGCACTGCACAGGCCTTCGGGGCAAGGCAGCCGCGTGTCGATGAGCGCTGCAGCGAAAGCGCGTTGAGTGCTCATGTGCGTGCTCCGGCATCCAGCAAAAGCGCGTCAGCTTGCTGAGCTTCCGCCAGTAGCACCTCGAACGCTGGCACTTGATTGTCGCGCTCGATCAACGTTGCTATCGGGCCAATACGTTGCAGCAATTGCCGGTACAAAGCCCAGACGGCTTGATCGATGGGCGCGCCATGATCATCGATCAGCAAACGGTCGCCGAGGCTGTCGCAATCTTCGGCAAACCCGGCCAGATGAATTTCGCCCACCGCATGTAGCGGCAGGGCATCGAGATACGCCAATGGATCACGCTGATGGTTCACGCAGGAAACGTAGACATTGTTGACGTCCAGCAACAGGCCACAGCCGCTGCGGCGGATGACCTCGGCGATGAAATCTGCTTCATCGATGGTCGAGCGCTGGAACGCCAGATACGTCGCCGGGTTCTCCAGCAGCATGGGGCGTTTGAGTGTGTTCTGCAGCTGATCGATATGCTCGCAGACGCGGTTCAGCGTCGGCGTGTCATAGGCCAGCGGCAGCAGGTCATTGAGAAACACCGGGCCGTGGCTCGACCACGCCAGGTGTTCGGAAAAAGAGTGCGGTTGATAGCGCCGAATCAGTTCGGCCAAACGTTTGAGGTGCTGTTGATCCAGCGGCCCTTCAGCACCGATGGACAACCCGACACCGTGCAGCGACAGCGGATACTGTTCGCGGATCAAACCGAGAAAATGATGAAACGGACCGCCGGCCACCATGTAGTTTTCGGCGTGGACTTCGAAGAAACCGATGTCTGGTTGTGAACCGAGCACTTCACGAAAGTGCCCGGTCTTGAGCCCCAGCCCGGCACGGGCCGGAAGCCCGGTGAGGGCTGCCTGAGTGCAGGAGCGGGCATGGTCATTGATTGTGAGCATGATCGTCACTCAGGCAGACCAATGATCAGGACTTGGCTTTGAAGGCTTCCATCTGACCGAAACCGGTCGGCGAGGTCTTGCTCTCAGTGGTGGCGCAGGTGCCTTTCGGTACGAGTTTCCAGGCGTTTGCCTGGTAGTCCATTTTCGATGTACCGGCACATGTGGTGCCTGCACCAGCGGCACAATCGTTATGGCCTTTCATGGCCACGCCGAAGCATTTTTCCATGTCGGCATCCGCGGCGTGGACGGTCGATACAGCGGCCATGCTCAGGGCAGAACCGAGGGCCAGAACCAGGGCAGTGGCGGACAGGGTGCGAGTGGTAGCAGTCATGATGTTTCTCCAGTCTTGGTCAGGGTTTCTACAAGCGGTTTGTGCTTGCTTACCCCACTAGAGAAAGCTCACTGCGATGCGTTACAGCGCTGCGCAAATTATTTTTAAATAACCTGCAGGCTGAATTTGTGTTCTGTCCCGACGGACTGCCGAGGCTGCTCTATAGTCAACTCGAAGGCCCCTTTGCCCGGGCCGATTTACCAGGATGGTATCTCATGAAAAAGGATCGCTCAGACTCCGCTGTGCTATCGCGCCGGACTTTATCTTTTGCTCTGGCCTGCGCATTTCCCTTGTGGTTCAGTTCGGTGTCTGCCCAGCCCGTGTCCGATCCGCAGGACACCCTCAAGCGCATCAACCTCAACTACAACACCCTCAAGGATGCTTGTCAGGAACCCGACACCGGTGCCGCGCGGGGCCTCTACTATTGCAGTGGCGTGACTTTGCGCATGGTCAACGACGGGCCGTTCAACCCTTGGGATTACAGCCCCTACGCGATCAAGATTGGCGCGACGTCCTACTCGTGGATCCGCAAGGATCTGAGCACGCGAATCCTCATTCATCCGGCCGGTTTCATCCTGCGCACGCCTACCGATGCGGCAGCGCTGAAGTTGCCGGTCAAGGAGCAGGGATTCACCTGCATCTACGCTTTTGATGGCGGCACCGGGCCTGAGCGCAAGTGGTTCGGCTGCGGTTTCTTCGACAGCCGTGAGCCGCCGCGCGCCGCTCAAGGCACGATGAGTAATCGTAATGCTGCGCTGGCCTACGGCACCTGTGCCGAGGCGGGGGTCAGTACCGCCGAGCAATGGACGCAGAAATACACCGGGCTGATGAAGGGACCGATTCAATACGGCCAGTGCTCGTGGAACGCGGAAAAACCCAGCGACTGGAAGGCGATGATCCGGGTCCACGAATCACGGCCGAAAACCACCAACAAGGATCCCTTTGCCTTCAGCGCGCAGGTCAACGAGTTCATGTTGAAGAACGCCACGGCGAGCAACGACGGCAGCGAAAACATGAAGTACATCGATGCCTTTATCTACAACGTCAACAGCACACAAAACTTCGCCACTCGTGGTGATCAGGCACCTCCCAAACCCGAGAACGGTCTGAACAGCGCTCGCAATTTCCAGAAAAAACTCCAGGCCCGAGGCTACAGCGTGCCAATCCTGCGGCTGGATTTCACCAAGCCCGCCGAACATCGTTTCAGCTACGTCGCGGCCGATCAGGCGATCGACCTTGGCGTGGCGAGCGGCACCCCGCCGCCACCGCTTGCACCGCCATACATTGCTTCGGCCGACTGGATCAAACGTTACGACCCGGGCACCCGCAAAGATGAATGGAGCCTGAGCATCGTGCCCACGGCGGCGGGGCGAGCCTTGCCCAACGAACAACTTGACGCGATCTACCAGCAACTGTTCGCCCTCAAAGGCGCCGACAGCAACTGGCGCGACAACGAAAAATCCGTCGGCAGCATGCGTCAGCAATTGAGTTGCGTCCTGGTCAATTACCGCGCCAAGACGCCATGGAATCTCGAGCCGTTTCGCCCGGCCCTGTCGGACAGCGAGACTCGGGCAGCGGGGTGCAATCCGGTCCCGCGTTGAAGGTGTGTTTGGCTAATCAAGGAGATGCAAGCCATGCAAAAACGTTTGAACAGGATCGCTCCATTGCTCATGTTCCCGCTGCTGATTCAGGCGACGTGGGCGCATGCCGAGTCGTGCGACGAAACGCTGAAAAAGGTCGAAACGTTGTACAACAAAACCGTCGACAGTTGCGGGCAGGACCCCGCGTCAGACTGCTCCGGGCTGCTGGTGCGAGGCACGCACCGGGCGGATCCGGCGAAGGGGCAGAAATGGGACGTGTGGAATCCCAGCCCCAAAGCCGTGGAGCTGGGGACGTTCGCCGCCTCGTATATGCGCGCCGATGGCATCAGCTATGAAGACCCCGGCATGAGCACGCAGAATGGCTACCTCATTACGCCAAGGGATCTGATTCGCGACCCCGAGACGCCGGTGCACGTGTACTGCGCTTTCCCCAATGACGCCTGGACCGACTATCGCACTGACCGCGGTTGTGGCGACAACAAAAACACTGGGCCGGCCGAAGCGGTTTGTCAGGCCATGAAGCCACCGATCGCCAGCCCGAATGCCTGGGTCGCGCATTTCACTCAGTTCAATAACAACCGGCAGCAAGATCAGTTGCAGTGTGGTTTCAACATGCGCAATCCGATGAGCAGCAAGGAGCGGGTCGACGCCTTTCGCAACTTCATGGGCGCGCGCAAAGTCATCAACGGCCGCGAGTTTCAAACCCAGACCGAACTGCGTCTGGGCAACCCGAAGACCGACGAACTGCCAGTTCTGGCGTTTTTCTACAGCGATCAACGCGGCTTGAACGACGCCTTGGCCAATCAGCGCGACTACAAGGCGAAGACCGGCAAGGACCGCAATATCATCAAGATCGACTTTCCGCGAACCCCGACCGCCAAGGCCACGTTCTCGTGCGTGCAAAGCGCACCGGCGGCGCCGCAGTTCTGTGAGAAGTACATCGAGTCGAGCACTTGGGTACAACGCCCCGATCCGAAACTGGGGCCGAACACCTGGTCGCTTTCGGTGGTGCCGACCGCTTGCGGGCGCGCGATCAAGGATGACCAGACCGACCGGATGTTTGCCGAGCTGTACAACAAGCACAAGGACGATCAGCAGTGGCGGCAGTACAGCGTCAATGGCGGGTCACTGCGTCGGCAGATGGTCTGCCACCTCGCAGCTACCTACGACGGCAAGCCTGTGCGCAACAAGCCGGAGTGGAACCTTGAGCCGGCACGTCCTTATGTCGATCAGGCTACAGCGGTAGCACAGCACTGCAACCCGTACTAAGCGGTCGCTACAACTCTCCATTGTGGGAGCGAGCCTGCTCGCGAAAGCGGTGTGTCATTCAGCAAATGTGCTGACTGATACTCCCTCTTCGCGAGCAGGCTCGCTCCCACAGGGGAATTGTGGTGAATCCAGGATTGGCGGAGGAAAAAAAACGGCCCGAAGGCCGTTTTTTTTGTTGGGCGAAACATATCAACCGCCGAGGTACGCCTCGCGTACTTTCGGGTCGGTCAGCAGCGCTTCACCGGTGCCTTGCATGACCACGCGGCCGTTCTCCAGCACGTAGGCGCGGTCGGCGATTTTCAGCGCCTGGTTGGCGTTCTGCTCGACCAGGAACACCGTCACACCATCCTTGCGCAGCATTTCGATGATGTCGAAAATCTGCTGGATGATGATCGGTGCCAGGCCCAGTGACGGCTCGTCGAGTAGCAGCAGTTTCGGCTTGCTCATCAGCGCACGGCCGATGGCGAGCATTTGCTGTTCGCCGCCGGACATGGTGCCGCCGCGCTGGTTGAAGCGTTCTTTCAGACGCGGGAACAGGCCGAGAACCTTGTCCATTTGCTCCTGATAGTCGCCCTTGTCGGTGAAGAAACCGCCCATGGAGAGGTTTTCTTCAACGGTCAGACGGGCGAACACCCGACGACCTTCCGGCACCACCGCGATGCTCTTGCGCATGATCTGCGACGAGTCCTGGCCGACCAGTTCCTCACCCATGTAGCGGATGCTGCCGCTGTGCGCCTGCGGCGAACCGCAGAGCGTCATCAGCAGCGTTGTCTTGCGTGCTCAGTTGGCGACGATCTTGGTCTCTATCTCGCCATGACTGAGTTCTTCTTTGACGCTGTGCAGGGCCTGGATCTTGCCGTAGAAGGTGGAAACGTTTTCGAACTGCAGCATTACGCTTCCCCCAGGTAGGCTTTGATCACTTCAGGATTGTCGCGGATCTGTTCCGGCGTGCCGTCAGCCAGAGGCGTGCCCTGGTTGATCACGACGATGTGGTCGGAAATGCTCATGACCAGTTTCATGTCGTGTTCGATCAACAGCACGGTGACGTTGTGCTCTTCACGCAGGACGCTGATCAGCGCCTTGAGGTCTTCGGTTTCCTTCGGGTTCAGGCCGGCGGCCGGTTCGTCGAGCATGAGGATCCGTGGACGGGTCATCATGCAGCGAGCGATTTCCAGACGCCGTTGCTGACCGTAGGCCAGGGTGCCGGCGGTACGGTTGGCGAACTCCTTGAGGTTGACCTTTTCCAGCCAGTACTCGGCAAATTCCATGGCCTCGCGCTCGCTTTTGCGAAACGCCGGGGTCTTGAACAGGCCGGCCAGGAAGTTCGTGTTCAGGTGACGGTGTTGGGCGATCAACAGGTTCTCGACCGCTGTCATGTCCTTGAACAGGCGCACGTTCTGGAAGGTGCGCACCACGCCTTTGAGGGCGATCTTGTGGCCCGGCAGGCCTTGAATCGGCTCGCCGTCCAGCAGGATGCTGCCGCCCGTTGGCTGATAGAAACCGGTCAGGCAGTTGAACACGGTGGTCTTGCCCGCGCCGTTCGGCCCGATCAGTGCAACCACTTGTTTCTCTTTGACGGTCAGGGCCACGCCGTTGACCGCCAGCAAGCCGCCGAAGCGCATGCTCAGGTTCTCGACTTTAAGGATCTCGCGGCTCATTTTCGCAACTCCATGTGTGGGCGTTGCATCGGCAGCAGACCTTGTGGACGCCAGATCATCATCAACACCATCAGCGCACCGAACATCAACATGCGGTACTCGCTGAACTCACGCATCATTTCCGGCAACAGGATCATCACCACGGCAGCCAGAATCACACCCAGCTGCGAGCCCATGCCGCCCAGCACCACAATGGCGAGGATGATTGCAGACTCGATAAAGGTGAACGACTCCGGGGTCACCAGACCCTGACGGGCAGCGAAGAAGCTACCGGCAAAACCGGCAAAGCTCGCACCGAGGGTGAACGCCGACAGCTTGATGATCGTCGGATTCAGACCCAGTGCCCGGCAGGCGATTTCATCTTCACGCAGCGCTTCCCACGCACGGCCGATCGGCATGCGCAGCAAGCGGTTGATGATGAACAGCGCTGCCAGCGCCAGCAACAACGCGACCAGGTAGAGGAAAATCACCTTGTTGATCGAGTTGTATTCGAGGCCGAAGTATTCGTGGAAGGTCTGCATGCCTTCCGCCGCCTTACGCTCGAAGGTCAGGCCGAAGAACGTCGGTTTCTCGATGTTGCTGATGCCGTTCGGACCGCCAGTGATGTCGGTCAGGTTACGCAGGAACAGACGGATGATCTCGCCGAAGCCGAGGGTCACGATCGCCAGATAGTCACCGCGCAGGCGCAACACCGGGAAGCCCAGCAGGAAGCCGAACGTCGCCGCCATCAGGCCGGCAATCGGCAGGCAGATCCAGAAGCTCAAGCCATAGTAGTGCGACAGCAGCGCGTAGCTGTAGGCGCCGACGGCGTAAAAGCCGACGTAACCGAGGTCGAGCAGACCGGCCAGACCGACGACGATGTTCAGGCCGAGGCCAAGCATCACGTAGATCAGGATCAGCGTTGCGATGTCCACCGCGCCACGCGAGCCGAAGAACGGCCACACCAGTGCACCGATGATCAGCGCAATGATGAAGTAGCGTTGCGTGGTCGGCAGGGTCAGGAAGTTGCTGGCCTTGGCCGGGATCAACGGCAGGCCCGGCGAGGACTTCCACGCCTTGCTGATCTGCTGATTGAACAACACCCGCAGGAACATCAGCACCGAGCAGATGGCGATGGTCGCCAGAATCATCGGGCTGGTGTTGTGCACTTCGAGGTTGATGCCGACGATGGTCAGTTTCAGACCGAGTACCGGGTAGGCCACGGCCCACACCAGCAAGGCACTGAACAGTGCCTGTTTAAGATTCCTAGTCATACTTTCTCAACCTCCGGACGGCCCAGAATGCCGGTCGGGCGGAACAACAGCACCAGAACCAACAAGCCGAAAGCCACGACGTCCTTGTACTGGTCGCCGAAGATATCGGCGCCAAACGCTTCCGCCACCCCAAGCACTAACCCGCCGAGCATGGCGCCGGGGATGCTGCCGATACCGCCGAGTACCGCTGCGGTAAAGGCTTTGAGGCCGACGAGGAATCCGGCGTTCGGGTTGATTACGCCATATTGCATGCTCAGCAGCACGGCCGCGATGGCCGCCAGCGCAGCACCAATGACGAAGGTCAGGGCGATGATGTTGTTGGTGTTGATGCCGAGCAGGTTGGCCATCTTGATGTCTTCGGCGCAGGCGCGGCAGGCGCGACCCAGGCGAGAGCGGGAGATGAACAGCGTCAGGCCGAGCATGGCGACCAGGGTCACCACGAACACCACGATTTGCATGTAGGAAATCAGCACTTCATGTGCGCCACCTGGCCCGAAGGAAATGTTCCCGGGGATCAGGTTGGGGATGGATTTGTCCTTGGAGTCTTGCGCCAGCAGAACCGTGTTCTGCAAGAAGATCGACATGCCGATGGCGGAGATCAGCGGGATCAGACGGTTGCTGCCGCGCAGGGGGCGGTAGGCGATCCGTTCGATGCTGTAACCATACGAACTGGTGACAACGATGCTCGCGATGAACGCTGCGGTCATCAACAGCGGGACGTTGTCGATTCCCATCATGGCCAGCCCGGCGATGGCGATGAACGCCACGTAGGAACCGATCATGTACACCTCGCCGTGGGCGAAGTTGATCATTCCAATGATGCCGTAAACCATCGTATAGCCGATGGCAATCAGGGCATACGTGCTGCCAATGGTCAGACCATTAACCAGCTGCTGGAAGAAGTGATAGAGGTCAGGCATTACAACGCTCCTAAAAACCTGATACGCATTTCACTGGTGGAGTCATTTTCCCGCCCGGCCCCGTGGATCTATATCCACTTCGAATCCGGGTTTTGCCAGCGAACCGCTGATGACGGTTTTGAGATTTTCAGGTGGGGAGACTGGCGGATCACGCCAGCGCGGCCCATACATTCGTAAAACAAAGCCCACGGCACGCCGTGGGCTTTATTGGCAGTCAGTCAGGCAGCGCCTTACTGAGGCGAAACTTCAGTTTTTGGTTTGCCGAAGTGCCACTCGTAAACCACAAATTTGAAGTCCTTCAGGTCGCCCTTGGCGTCGAAGCTCAGGTCGCCAGTCGGGGTTTTGAAGGTGCCGGCGTGAATGGCTTCGGCCACTTTGGCAGGGTCTTCGGATTTGGCCGCGGTGATACCACCGGCAATCACTTCAACCGCCGAGTAGGAAGGGAACACGAACGGGCCGCTCGGGTCTTCTTTCTTCGCCTTGAATGCATCCGCCAGGGCGATGTTGGCCGGATCCTGGTCGAAGGATTTCGGCAGGGTTACCAGCAGACCTTCGGAAGCGTCTTTGGCGATCTGCGAAATGGAGTCGTTACCCACGCCTTCCGGACCCATGAACTTGGCTTTCAGGCCTTTTTCGGCCGACTGACGCAGGATCAGGCCCAGCTCCGGGTGGTAGCCGCCGTAGTAAACGAAATCGACGTTGGCTTGCTTGAGTTTGGCGATGATCGAGGAGAAGTCCTTGTCGCCGGCGTTGACGCCTTCGAACACGGCAACCTTGGTGCCTTTCTTCTCGAGGGTCGCTTTGACGGCGGTGGCGATGCCTTCACCGTATTGCTGCTTGTCGTGCAGGACGGCCACGATTTTCGGTTTTACGTGATCGGCAATGTAGTTACCGGCGGCAGGGCCCTGGGCGCTGTCCAGACCGATGGTACGGAAGACCATTTTGTAACCACGGGCGGTAATGTCCGGGCTGGTGGCAGCCGGGGTGATCATGATCACGCCTTCGTCTTCGTAGATGTCCGAAGCCGGTTGAGTGGAGCTGGAGCACAGGTGACCGACCACGAACTTGACGCCGTCGTTGACGACCTTGTTCGCGACCGCTACCGCTTGTTTCGGATCGCAGGCATCGTCGTATTCAACGGCTTCGAGTTTCTTGCCGTCGACGCCGCCCTTGGCGTTGATTTGCTCAATGGCCATTTTCGCGCCGCTGAACTGCATGTCGCCGTACTGGGCTACTGGACCGGTTTTAGGACCGGCGATACCGATTTTGATGGTGTCAGCTGCGAACGAATGGCTGGCAACCCCGGCCAGAACCATAGCGGCAAACAGTTTGGAAATCTGCTTAGTAGCCTTAGTCATAGTGCTCCACTCTTACTGTTGTAATTTTTTTGAGTTCTGGCGCCGTAGCAGCAGAACCGGGTCAGATATCTTTGCGATACCCTCCGGAAATGCCCCCGGCAACTGTACCGGTACAGTGTAGAGCGCCGGTTGTCAGCCTGGGAAGCGGGCGCCGAGGGGCAAAACTTGGGGGTGTCGCATTTTTGAATGAAAAAGACAGAATTGCGGCGGGGCGTTCGTGGGTATATATCCCAATCAGCAGCATTCCTTGGCGTTCCTGCTCTTTTCGTTCGGTACAGCCATTTGCAACCGGGTTTTGCTGGCGGACCACCAACGTTATTATTCGCGTCGATTTCTTTTCCGGACAGCACCCATGAATCAAGAACCTAGCACCCTCTATGCCAAGCTGCTTGGTGAAACCGCATCTATTACCTGGAAAGAGTTGGAGCCGTTCTTCGCCAAGGGTGCCCTATTGTGGGTCGACCCTACGCTTGATTTGATCGCTGCCGCCGAGGCCGTGGCGTCGGATGAAGGCGAGAAAGTGGCTGCCTGGCTGGCCGAAGACAAGGTCGCCAAGCTCTCTGAAACGCGGGCGCTGGATCTTTTTGAACGCGATCCATCGTTGTGGGCGGTGGTGGTTTCGCCGTGGATTCTGATCCAGGAAAGGGCGGGCGTCGCCAGCGATGCCCCTTGATGGTGCGTCCGCTGATCGGCGAAATGTGTGTAGCGGAGTAGCGTGATGGCACGTTGCCGTAGAGAAACACCACAAGCGAAGGTGGCCTCACGGTGACGTAAACGTAACGGGAACAGTTTAGTGAGCAGCCTAACGGCTGCTTAATTGTTTCTGGATATTGAAGAGGCTGAAATCTGCAGTGAGTTTCAGGGCCTCATCGCTGGCAAGCCAGCTCCCACAGGTTTGGTGTTGTTCACAAAATTTGTGTTCACCCGGACCTTGTGGGAGCTGGCTTGCCAGCGATAGGGGCGACTCGGTCTTCGATCAGACCGAGAACGACTTGCCGGTATGGTTATTCAGGGAAATAACCTTGGTCTTGCCAATCCGGTGACGGTAAATCTCACGCAGGTATTTGATCGACTTCTTCACGCAATCACGCGACAGACGAATGTCGTTGATCGAGACAAACTTCTCTTTGTCGTTGATCAGCTCGCGGTACTTCTTCTCGTACATTGGCTTGATCGCGTACCAGTTGGTGTCGAGGATCTTCGCCGGGTTCTCGAACTCGTTGAGCAGGTCGTCGATGCGGTCTTCGTCGAATTCTTCATTGATGATGAAGTCGAGAATCGAGTTGTCCAGGGTCTCGTCGAAACGGTACGGGTTCTTCGCGAAGCAGCGCTTGATGAACGCCACGATCAGGGTCAGGAAGTCATCCGACAGGCACGGGCTCTTGGCGATCAATGTGGTCAGCGACAGGTTGGCCGAAGCACCGATCACCAACGCGTAACGCTTTAGCGTGGTGTTGGGGAACAGGCTGTTGAGGTGGGTCTTCAACCGATTCAGGTCCATGTACGACAACTTGTAGTCTTTCGGCAGCGAAACGATCGAGACCACCGACGAGCAGTTCTTGAAGAAGTGCAGGTCGTGCAGCGCGGCAGCGTCGTAGCCGGAATTCTTGTACTGCTCAAGCGAAGCGCGATAACGCTTGGATTCGATCGGCAACAGGCTGATGCCTTCGATCGCCTGCGTCACTTTGTTGAAGTGCGGCAGGTCAATCGAGCGGAAGAACAGGTCGTCGATGTTCAGGCGCTGCGGCTCTTTGTCGAACACCTTGAATTTGTCGCTGCTCGGCGGCGGCGTTTCCGGCACCACCGATTCGGCGTAGGCAATTGCCACCGGGCCGGCGAGACTCATGAACAGGTCGTTGGCGTCGAGGCGAATGGTTTCGCCGATGTCGATGCCGGCGCGGCGGAAGTAGTTCTGGTCGTAGTCAGTGGTGACTGCCTGCGCCGTCAGAATGTTGAAGATCTGCTGCGAGATGTACTGGTTGGCGTGCTTTTCCATGGCATTGACATCAATGTTCTGGATGTTGCCGTCGTCGCTCTCTTCGGCGTAACGCATGATGTCGTTGGAGATCAGCATCATTGCGTTCCATGGGCGGATACGGCCCATGACGCTGGCTTCGCTGCTGTCTTCATTAGCGAAGTTGTAAGAGAAATCCCATTCTTCCGAGAGGTATTTGCACAACAAGCGACCGGCGTTGATGTGCAGCGCCTCGGACATTTCGCTGCGATGGTCGGAAATGTTCGGCAGCACGCAGATGCCGCTGGTGAAGATCGGCTCGAACACGAACGAATGACCGCTCTTGCCGTCATGCTCGTCCATGGGCTTGGTGTCGAACGTCTTGTTCATGTACGAGTGCTGCTGGGCCAGGCCGAATTCCGAAGCCATGCCGGAACCGGTACCGCCGCCGGCACTGAAGATCGAGAAATACAGGCGCGACTGGTTGGCCTTGATGCCGCAGCTGTCGATCAGGTACGAGTGGATCATTTTCCAGTCAGGGCTGGAGAAACGCTGGGTGTCCTTGTTGAGGATGATCTTCGCCAGGTACTGGCCAAGGATCGGCGCGTTACCGGCGCCACCGGCGTGGACCTCGGACAAGTCCATGATCTTCATTTTGCTGTAGTCGCGCAGGAAGCCGCTTTTCTCGCCTTTGCGCGAGAAACGGATGCGCCCGGCGATGTCCTTGTCGAGGTCGCCGAGCATCACCAGCGGCTCGACCAGAAACACCGGTTTGGTCGATTTGTTCGGACCGATGCGCAGGTTGTTCTTGATCCACTGTGCCGGGCTGTAGCCCTTGTCGGCCAGTCGGCGATCCGCCGCGCGGTCTTCATTGTTGAATTCGTTGAGGTAGAACTTGCGTGCGTTGTACACCAGCTCCGCGACGTCGAGGGCGATGTTCGAGCCGCAGCGACCGAGGCCGATCAGGCACACCGAGGGGAATTCCTGATCGTTGTGCTGCTCGTTGTCGCCTTCCAGATGCGGCGGGCGCGGGAACACCAGATCACGCAGGCCGTCGAGGTTGTCGAGGATGCGGTCGGTATTGGTTTCGGTGAAGTACAGGTATTGCTGAGTCGACAGCGGGCGCGACGGGACCAATGGCTTCGACGATGAAGGGCTGTTGGCAGCGGGGCTTAACGTCAGATCGGATACCGCAGTGGCGGGATTGTTTTTAGAAGTCATTGTGCGCCATATACCTGGACTGGGTTGGCTCGCGGGCCAGTTGCCTGCGAACCTCACGGAATAAGATCTCGCGTCTTTTGTGCGCGAATTGAGCCCGAGCATCAGGGTTTTGGCCTGACTGTCGCTGGGGGGAATCCTTTCCTGATCGTTGATGAATCGGCCATTATTCGGCGATCTTTAATCGAAAAGAGGCAAAATGATGTCAACGCTACCTTCGTTGGGGTTCGCCGGAATCGGTCTGATGGGCCTGCCCATGTGCCGGCGTCTGTTGGCCGCGGGTTACCCGCTGACCGTGTGGAACCGCAACCCGGCCAAGTGCGCGCCACTGGTCGAGGCCGGTGCCCGACAGGTCGCAAGCCCGGCGGAACTGTGCGCACACGCCGACGTGGTGATGTTGTGTCTGGCCGACACGGCGGTGGTGCGCGAAGTCGTGTTCGGCCCGAACGGTGTCGCCGAAGGTGCGAAAAAAGCCCAGTTGCTGGTGGATTTTTCCAGTCTGGAACCGACGGCCACGCGCGAAATGGCCGCCGAACTGCTGGAGAAAACCGGCATGGCCTGGCTGGATTCACCGGTGTCCGGCGGCGTGGTCGGTGCCGAGGCCGGTAGCCTGGCGATCATGGTCGGTGGCGAAGTGGCAGATCTTGAACGCGTGCGTGCAGTGCTGCTCAAACTCGGTCATCGTGTCACGCACATGGGCGGTATCGGTACCGGGCAAGTGACCAAGGCCTGCAACCAGATGATCGTCGCCTGCAATGCGCTGGTCATCGCCGAAGTGGTGGCGCTGGCCGAGCAGGCGGGCGTTGATGCAAGTCTGATCGCCGAAGCGTTGGCCGGCGGTTTTGCCGATTCGAAACCGTTGCAGATCCTCGCCCCGCAAATGGCCGAAAGCCGTTTCGAGCCGATCAAATGGCACGTGCGTACGCTGCTCAAGGACCTCGACACCGCCGTCAAATTTTCCCGCGAACAGGGTTCGGCGACGCCGATCAGCGGATTGGCCGCACAACTGATGCGCCTGCATGGGGCGCAAGGTTATTTGGCGCAGGATCCAGCGACACTGGTGCAAATGTACCGCGCGCCAGAATCAACGGATTGACCGCGTGTGAATGTTTGCGCTGATTGATTTCTTCCAGCACCGGGCGCAGTTCGTCCAGCGGCACCGGGCGGCTGAGCAGGTAGCCCTGAATGAAGTCGCAGCCCGAGCGTTCCAGAAACTCGTACTGCTCCAGGCTTTCCACGCCTTCGGTGACCACCTGCAAATGCAGAGTGTGCGCCATGACGATGATCGCCTGGACGATCTCCATGTCGGCGGTTGCCGTGGGAATGTCGAGGATGAACGAACGGTCGATTTTCAAGGTGTTGAGCGGCAGGCGCTTGAGGTAGGCCAGCGACGAATAGCCGGTGCCAAAGTCGTCGATCGACAGCGACACACCGAGCGCACGGATCTGTCGCAGCAGCACCAGGGTGTTGGCAATATTGCCCATCAATGCGTTTTCAGTGACCTCCAGTTCCAGCCGTTCCGGCGCGACCCCCGCGCTGTGCAACGCATTTTCGATTTCAATGGCCAGTTCTTCCCGTGCGAGGTTGAGCGGTGAGCAGTTCCAGGCGATTTTCAATTCTTCGCAGCCATGGCGCGACAGTTCACCCAGATCCTTGCAGGCGCGGCGCAGCACCCAGTTGTCCAGTTCGGCGATCAAGCCGTTGTTTTCGGCAATCGAGATGAAACGATCCGGGGTCAGCAAGCCATGCAGCGGATGCTGCCAGCGAATCAGCGCTTCAAGCTTGGTGACGCGGCCGGTTTTCAGTTCGAAGATCGGTTGGTAATACAGCATCAAACCGTTTTCTTCGCGCAGGGCATGGCGCAGTTCTTCTTCCAGTTGCAGTTCGAAGCTGGCGCGGGTCTTGAGGTTGGAACTGAAGAAATGCAGACCGTTGCGTCCTGCACCCTTGGATTGATACAGCGCCAGATCGGCGTGCTTGAGCAGTTCCTCGCAGGTGGTGCCATCCTCCGGAAACAGGCTGATGCCGATGCTGGTGGTCATCACCATGCGGCGCCCGGCCAGTTCGATCGGCTCCTTCATCTTGAGCATGATGCGCTGGGCCATATTGCGGGCTTCTTCACGCTCACGCAGGCTGATGAGGATGCAGAACTCGTCACCGCCGAAACGCGCGACCACGTCTTCATGGCTGCGCACCGAACCTTTGATGTGATTGGCGATGACCTTGAGCAGTTCGTCACCGGCGTCATGGCCGAGGCTGTCGTTGATCCGCTTGAAGTGATCGATGTCGAGAAACATCACCGCGAGCATGCCGCCTTCGCTGGTTTTCTGACTGAGCTTCTCGGCGAATATCTGGTTGAAACCGCGACGGTTGATCAGGTTGGTCAGCGCGTCATAGTTGGCCACTTGCTGCAGTGACATGCGCGCCTGATCGAGTTGGCTGAGCAAGGCGTTGACCCGACGCAGGTCGTGCTCCTTGTTCTGCAGTTTCTTGTCGGCCAGCGCGGCGCTGATCGCGCTGCCAAGGATCAGCAAAGTGATCAGCGCGACCGTAAGCCCCAATTGCAGGTGGCTGGTTTCGGCTGCTATCGACGGCAAGCTGTTTGCCGGCAAGACCAGATTCAGCGCAGCCATGCCGGTGAAATGCATGCTGAAAATGCCGGCACCGAGGATCAGTGCTGCGGCGTACTTGAGTATCTGATGCACCAGGCCACTGCCTTCGCGCAAATAGCCGGCCACCCACAGCGCGGCGAAACTGGCGCCGATGGCGATGGCGATCGACAGTACGAACAGCGCCGGTTGGTAATAAGCGGTAGCGTTCGATTCCATCGCCGCCATGCCGACGTAATGCATGCCGGCGATGCCCAGACCAATGACGATGGCGGTTTTCAGGTATTGCACAAAACTGGGCTGCGCTTCACTCAGCGTGTGCATGGCCAGCCACGAGGCGAGCAGGGCGATCAGCAGGGAAAACAGGGTGATGGGCAGGTCGTACTGAATTTCAATCGGTGCCTGAAATGCCAGCATGCCGATGAAGTGCATCGCCCAGATTCCCCCGGCCAGGCACGTCGCACCGATCCAGCGCCAAAGCCTTTGCGAGCGCAGATCTTCGGCGTGGCCAACCCGCTCCGCCATATCGAGGGTGGCAAAACTGGCCGCGCAGGCAACCAGATAGGCCACCAGCACCAGCAAGGGATTATGTGTGCAATCTAAAATGACCTGCCCGCTCTCCGGCAGCTCGGTAACAAACTGCAAACCAAGCCACTCCATAGCATGCCCCATTTCTGAAGTCGTCCTTACTGCGCGGTCAACGCAGGCGAATGACTGGAGTATAGAGGCGGTTTTTGCTGTGGAAGGGGTAGTGGCACATTGGCGCTAATGATTTCGGCATTAGCGTCATAGCGATTGGCGCTAAAAGCTTAGGCGATCTGTTCGAAAGGGATTTGCGCCCAGTCCGGTTGCAGGGGCGGCAAACCGAAACGCGCACGGGCCTTGTCGCAATCGACATTTTGTTCGCCGTTTTCCCATGATGACTCGAATTCGCGGCAGGGGCTGGAGCGCAATTCATAAATCGAGCACTTCACCTCGCTGCCGACTTCGCCGACCAACGCCGTGCAACGCGGCGATTTACAGTCGGTACCGTTCATCGCCACGCGACTGGGACTGATTTGCGTAACCAGTTCATCGGGCACCGTGCCACCGGAGGAAGCGCACTCGCCCCAAAAGAAAGACACGCGAAAATGGGAACAACAGGCACCGCAATTCAGACACGGACTGGCTTCGGACATGGACGGGGGTATCAAAGGGATTGATCGGGAGATCCGGACGGATCCGGCCGCCATTCTAGGCTTCGCCACAGACTTGGGAAGGGGGGCGCGAAACTATTTTTTTGTGGCAAGGTTTTGCCGCAAAAGCCCCGGTTTTCGGGGGATTGCAGACTTATCAAGGGCTTACGTTTCGTTACAGTGGCATGAGCCGATATCAGGCAGACGAATGATCACAGACAGCTTCCGACGGGCTGACTAGATTGCAGGTTCCGGGCTCGGATGCGTTGGCAGTGAAGCCCTATAACAATAAAGAGACGGACCCATGCAGAACTCGACCCAAGCGGCGAATGCCTGGCGCATTCTGTTCCTGCTGTTCCTCGCCAACCTGTTCAACTTCTTCGACCGCACCATCCCGGCGATCATCATCGAGCCGATCCGCATGGAATGGCACCTCAGTGACTTCCAGTTGGGGATTGTCGGTACCGCATTTACCATTGTTTACGCGATTGCCGGCCTACCCCTAGGGCGGATGGCCGACACCGGTTCGCGCAGCAAATTGATGGGCTGGGGCCTGGCGACGTGGAGTGCGCTGACGGCGGTCAACGGGCTGGTCGGCAGTTTCTGGAGTTTCCTGATCGTGCGCATGGGCATCGGCATCGGCGAGGCCAGTTATGCGCCCGCGGCCAATTCGCTGATTGGCGATCTGTTTCCGGCGCATCGGCGGGCGCGGGCGATGGGCATTTTCATGCTCGGGTTACCGCTGGGATTGTTGCTGGCGTTCTTCACCATCGGTGCGATGGTCAAGGCGTTCGATAGCTGGCGTGCGCCGTTCTTCATTGCAGCGGTGCCGGGGTTGATCCTGGCAATCTTCATGTTCTTCATCAAGGAGCCGAAGCGCGGCGCGGCGGAAACCGTGCAAGTGTCTCAAGAGAAAGTCGACAGGCCGATCCGCCGGATTCTGGCGGTGCCGACCTTTCTCTGGCTGGTGCTGGCCGGGTTGTGCTTCAATTTCGCGACCTATGCCTGCAACTCGTTTCTGGTGCCGATGCTGCAGCGCTATTTCCTCATGCCATTGCAGGAAGCGGCCGTGGCCACCGGCATGATCGTTGGCGTGACCGGGCTGGTCGGGTTGACGCTGGGTGGCTGGATTGCTGACAAGATTCACCAGCGTGTGGCCAATGGGCGGCTGTTGTTCGCGGCGTTCAGTCTGATTATTTCGACGCTGTGCACGGCGTGGGCGCTGCATGCCGGGCGTATCGAGATCGGTGTGTTTGTCGCGGTGTTCAGCGTTGGCTGGCTGTTTGCCTACAACTTCTACACCTGTGTTTACACGGCGATTCAGGACGTGGTCGAACCGCGTTTGCGGGCGACGGCGATGGCGTTGTTTTTTGCCGGGTTGTATTTGCTCGGCGGTGGGTTGGGGCCGGTGGTGGTCGGTGGCTTGTCCGATCATTTTGCGCACACGGCGATGTTGTCGGCAGGTGCCGAGCAGATGACCGAGGCGTTCAAGGCGGTCGGGCTGCATGATGCGATGTATTTGATTCCGGTGGCGCTGTTTTTGACGATGGTGTTTCTGTTTCTGGCGGCGCGGTGTTTTGTGCGCGATGCGCAGCGGATGAAGGAAGGGTTGGTTGCTGTGGTTGAGCCAGAAGTTGCAGTAGCGACTGCTTAAGATCAAAAGATCGCAGCCTTCGGCAGCTCCTACATGGGAATGCGGTTTCCTGTAGGAGCTGCCGAAGGCTGCGATCTTTGCTTGATCGTTCCCACGCTCTGCGTGGGAATGCAGCCCGGGACGCTCTGCGTCCCTTTCCAGAGCTGGAACGCGGAGCGTCCCTTGAGGCATTCCCACGCAGAGCGTGGGAACGATCGGCCCGCATCACTGCGGGCCTTCTTGTTTTCAGCGATGGGGCAGGGCGGTTTAGCCCGCCACCAGCACCCGAATCGCTTCCAGTCGCAACGCCGCTTTATCCAGCATCGCCAGACCCTGCTCACGCTGTTCACGCAGCGCCACCAGTTCGCTGTCACGCACGGTCGGGTTGACCGCTTGCAACGCGGTCAGGCGCGCGAGTTCTTCGTCGGTGTCGGCCGCCAGGCGGCGACGGGCCTCGGCCACGCGCTCGGCGTGACGCGGGGCGATCTTGTCTTCACCAGCGTTGATCCGTGGCGTCAGCTGATCGCGCTGGGCCTGGATGAACTTGTTGGCGCTGGCACGTGGCACGCTTTCCAGCTGATCGTTCAGCGTTTCAAACGAGACGCGAGCCGACAGGTCGTTGCCGTTGGCATCGAGCAGGCAGCGCAGGGCGGCCGGCGGCAGGTAACGGCCCAGTTGCAGCGAACGCGGCGCTACCACTTCGCTGACATACAGCAATTCCAGCAGCACGGTGCCCGGTTTCAGCGCCTTGTTCTTGATCAGCGCGACGGCGGTATTACCCATCGAACCGGACAGCACCAGGTCCATGCCGCCCTGCACCATCGGGTGTTCCCAGGTGATGAACTGCATGTCTTCACGCGACAGCGCCTGGTTGCGGTCGTAAGTGATGGTCACACCTTCGTCGTCGCCCAGCGGGAAGCTGGCGTCGAGCATTTTCTCGCTCGGCTTGAGGATCAGGGCGTTTTCCGAATGGTCTTCGCTGTCGATGCCGAACGCGTCGAACAGGGTTTCCATGTAGATCGGCAGGGCGAACTGATCGTCTTGCTCGAGGATGTCCTCGACCAGCGCTTCACCTTCGCCGGCGCCGCCGGAGTTGAGCTCCAGCAAACGGTCACGGCCGGTGTGCAGCTCGGCTTCGAGACGCTCGCGCTCGGTGCGCGCTTCGTCGATCAGCGCTTGCCACTCGCTGTCGTCGGCTTCTTCGAGCAGCGGCAGCAGGCGTGGGCCGAACTGGTGCTGCAAGGCGTTGCCGGTCGGGCAGGTGTTGAGGAACGCGTTCAACGCTTCGTGGTACCACTGGAACAGGCGCTCTTGCGGGCTGGTTTCCAGGTACGGCACGTGCAGTTCGATGATGTGCTTCTGGCCGATCCGGTCGAGACGACCGATACGCTGCTCAAGCAGGTCCGGGTGCGACGGCAGATCGAACAGCACCAGGTGGTGAGCGAACTGGAAGTTGCGACCTTCACTGCCGATTTCCGAGCAGATCAGCACTTGCGCGCCAAACTCTTCATCAGCGAAGTAAGCGGCGGCGCGGTCACGCTCAAGGATGTTCATGCCTTCGTGGAACACCGTGGCCGGGATGCCGGAGCGCACGCGCAGGGCGTCTTCCAGGTCCATCGCGGTTTCGGCGTGGGCACAGATCACCAGCACTTTGGTGCGCTTGAGCATTTTCAGCTGATCGATCAGCCACTCGACACGCGGGTCGAATTTCCACCAGCGCTCTTCTTCGCTGGCGTCTGGTTGCGCCTGGAAGCTGACTTCCGGGTACAGCTCGGCGTGATCGCCCAGCGGCAGTTCGAGGTATTCGTCCGGGCACGGTAGCGGGTACGGGTGCAGTTTGCGCTCCGGGAAACCCTGCACGGCGGCGCGGGTGTTACGGAACAGCACGCGGCCGGTGCCGTGGCGATCGAGCAGTTCGCGCACGAGGCGGGCGCTGGCTTCAGTGTCGCCATCGTTGACCGCGGTCAGCAGGGCTTCGCCTTCGTTGCCGAGGAAGCCGTGAATGGTTTTGTGCGCTTCGGCCGAGAGACGGCCCTTGTCGAGCAGCTCCTGAACGGCTTCGGCCACCGGGCGATAGTTGTCGCTCTCGGCGCGGAACGCGGCCAGGTCGTGGAAGCGGTTCGGGTCGAGCAGGCGCAGACGGGCGAAGTGGCTGTCCTGGCCGAGTTGTTCCGGGGTGGCGGTGAGCAACAGCACGCCCGGAATGACTTCGGCAAGTTGTTCGACCAGCGAGTATTCCGCGCTGGCCTTTTCTTCGTGCCAAACCAGGTGGTGCGCTTCGTCGACCACCAGCAGATCCCAACCGGCAGCGAACAGTGCGTCCTGCGCCTTCTCGTCGTCGACCAGCCATTCCAGCGCGACCAGCGCCAGTTGGGTGTCTTCGAACGGGTTGGCGGCATCGCTTTCGATGAAGCGCTCTTCGTCGAACAGCGCGACCTGCAGGTTAAAGCGGCGGCGCATCTCCACCAGCCACTGGTGCTGGAGGTTTTCCGGGACGAGGATCAGCACGCGGTTGGCGCGGCCCGAGAGCAGTTGGCGATGGATCACCAGACCGGCTTCGATGGTTTTACCCAGACCCACTTCGTCCGCCAGCAGAACGCGCGGCGCGATGCGGTCGGCGACTTCACGGGCAATGTGCAATTGGTGCGCGATGGGCTGCGCGCGAACGCCACCCAGGCCCCAGAGCGAAGATTGCAGCTGGCGGCTGGTGTGTTCGAGGGTGTTGTAGCGCAGCGAGAACCACGCCAGCGGGTCGATCTGCCCGGCGAACAGACGGTCGCTGGCCAGGCGGAACTGAATGAAGTTCGACAGCTGGGTTTCCGGCAGGGTGACGGCTTCGTTCTGCCCGTTGAGACCGTGATAGACCATCAGCCCGTCGACGTCGTCGACTTGCTGCACGGTCATTTTCCAGCCTTCGAAGTGGGTGATGCTGTCACCCGGCGAGAACCGCACGCGGGTCAGGGGCGCATTCCGTAGCGCGTACTGGCGGGTTTCGCCAGTGGCCGGGTAAAGCACGGTCAACAAGCGGCCGTCCTGTGCCAGAACGGTGCCTAAACCAAGCTCTGCTTCGCTGTCACTGATCCAGCGTTGCCCCGGTTGATACTGCTGCGCCATGCTGCCTGACTCCCACCTTGAAAAAGCGGGCTATCTTAACGGAATGCAGGCTTCAGGGCCAAAGATTACTGGGTAGGAGATGCCGAACGCTGCGATCTTTTTATCTTGGGGAACACTTGGAATCCGTGTTGTCCCATTAAAAGATCGCAGCCTGCGGCAGCTCCTACACGTGCCAAGTGCGTCACAGATTTGCGACAGATGGCTCAAGGCGTCTTTGCCGCAGCCGATAGCCTGCACACAGGAGACCCTTATATGTTGCCACCGATGCTCCCCCTGAGCGCTGTGCCGATCACTTCCCAGCAGGATCCGATCCGCCAGCGGCCGGACATTCCTCCGGTGGTGCCGGTGCAGGAAAGCTCCAGCGAAAGCACGATCGATCTGCAAAAGCGCGATCCGGAAGAGGATCGCCTGATGGCGCGCGAAGAACAGCGCCGCCAGCAGGAGCGTGATCGGCGCCGCCGCGAAGCCGACGAAGATCCCGAAGAGCATCTGGCCGTGCCCGGCACCGCGCTGAACGCCGACAATACCGTGCCGGTGGTGCCGCTGATGGAAGATCAACCGCGTCAGGGTTTGTGGGTCGATATCGAGATCTGAGGCTGGGCGGCCAGTTCGCTCAGCGCTGTCAGTAATACGTCGATTTCTGCCTCGCTGTTCAGGTAGCTCAGAGAGATCCGCGCAATGTTCTGAAGCCCTCGCGCCTGCATGTCCAGCGGGGTGTAGGCGACACCATTGGCGCCAATGTTGATCCCTCGCATGGCCAGCGCCTGTTTCAAGGCCAGACAATCCCAGCCCTCAAGCGTAAAGGCGATCAGCCCTGATTGCTGATGCTCGCGGCCGAGATCCTGCAATGACAATCCGCGAATGTCCCGCAAGCGTTGGCGCAGCGGGCGGCTCATCTGCTCGATTCGCCGGCGTATGGCCTGCGCACCGATGCGGTTGTGTTCTTCCAGCGCATTGGCCAGTCCGGCCAGTAGCGCCAATGACACTTCACTGGTTTCGAAACGCCGGGCATCCTCGCGCAAGGCAAACCGCTGGCCGTCCCACGGCGCCGAAAGCACGTCGCGCTGCACCGGCAGCAAACGCTGCATGAAGCCCGGCCGCACATAGAGCACAGCGGTGCCGCGCGGGCCTCGAAGGTATTTGCGTCCCGCGCCTTTGAGCACATCGCAATGCAAGGCCTGAACATCGCAAGGTAACTGCCCCAAGGCCTGGCCGGCATCGACGAAGTAGGGGATGCCGTGTCGTTGCGCGACCTGACCAATCTGCGCGGCGGGATTGATCAGGCCACCGTTGGCGGGCAACCAGGTCAGTGCGATCAGCCGCACGTTGTGGTCAATCATCTGCGCCAGTGCCTGCGGATCGACTGCACCGTGGGTGTCACAGGGAATGACGTCCAGACGTGCCCCGGCCTTCACCGCTTCAGCGATGCACGCCAGATTGCCGGCCCACTCATGGCGCCCGACCAGAATCCGCTCACCCGCTTGCCAGGGCCCCAGCGCATTGAATGCCTGACTCCATGCTGCCGAGCCGCTGCTGGCGAAGGCGATGCTCTCGGGTTCGGCATTCAGCATTTGCGCGGCTGCGGTGCGCGCCCGTTGCTGAATCTGCAGATCGGCGGCCTCCATCGGCCCGCCCAGTGCTTCGCGTTGCAACTGCTCGATTATCGCATCGAGGGTGGCCTGACTTGGCAGTGAAGAGCCAGCGTGGTTGAAGTGAATGATCCGCGCGCAGCCGGGGGTGGCTGCCCGCTGGTATTCGACGTCCTCGCTGTTCACGGCGTGAGCTCGAAAATCGCGTCGAGCTCTACCGCGACGCCACTGGGCAGGCTGGCGACGCCGATGGCGGTGCGGACATGCCGGCCCTTGTCGCCCAGCGTGTTGACCAGCAGGTTGGAAGCGCCATTGGCGACCGCGCCCTGACGCTGGAATTGGGGCGTGGCGGCGATAAAAACACCGAGGCGGATAATTCTCACCAGTTTCGATAGGTCATCGCCCAGGGCATCGCTCAGTTGGGCAAGCAAACCCAGTGCGGCGAGTTCGGCAGCGTTGATCCCCTCTGCTTCGCTGATGACTTCACCGAGTCGCCCGATGAATGCAGGTTTGCCATCCAGCAACGGAATCTGCCCTGAGATGAACAACTGGTTCTGACTGACAACGTGGTTGATATAGTTGGCGATGGGCTGGCTCGGTGTTGGCAGGTGCAGGCCGAGTTGTTCGATACGCTCGCGCAGAGATTCGCTCATGTTGAGACCTCCTGAATGAAGGGCCTCAGCATGTTGAAACGAGGGGAGGGCGACAAACGGATAGATTTAATCCGATGAATCGAAATGGCTCATGCGTCGGCGGCTTCATCCAGCCATTGGCTGAAACACGCGGCCGGCGCGGACAAGGGCCGCTCCGGCGTCACCAGCCAATAGCCGATGTCACCCCGTAGCGGCGCGGTATCAAAGGCCGGCACCAAGGAGCCTTCCTTGAGGCGGCGAGCGATCAGGCATTGCCGTCCCATGGCGATGCCCTGACCGGCGACGGCTGATTCGACCACGATGTTGTAGTCATGCAGCATGACGCTCGGCACCTGAGCCAGATCGATGCCGCTGTGCTGGCTCCAGTCAGTCCATTCGAACGGTTGCAGCGATTTGGCCATCAACAGGGGACCGTTTTGCACACCCGTTCGCTTGAAGGCCGGGCTGCACACCGGTGTCAGCGTTTCGGTCATGAAGCGTCGGGCCTGTACGTCCGGCCAATGGCCCTTGCCGTAACGAATGGCCAGATCGACTTCGCCACCCTTGACGTCGGCCAACTGCACGGCGGGGATCAGTTCGACATGGATGTCGGGGTGTCTGGCCCGGAAGTCGCTGAGTCGCGAGGCCAGCCACAAGGTGGCAAACGACGCCAGCAGGCCGATTCGCAAGGTCGTGCGTTGATTGCCGCGCAATTCGCGGCTGGCGGCGGCGATGGCGGCGAGTGCCGGTTCGATCTGGCGATAGTAGGCTGCGCCGGCGGGTGTCAGGTCGATTGCGCGGGTACGCCGGACAAACAGTCGCTGATCCAGAAATGCTTCGAGTTTGTGTACCTGATGGCTGATCGCACTTTGCGTCACCGACAACTCGTCGGCGGCCTTGATGAAGCTCAAGTGGCGGGCGACGGCTTCAAAGACGCGCAAGGCCATCAGCGGTGGCAGATCCTGGTGCAAAGGCACGGCAAACATCCTCGGGTTTGGCGCAAAGCGCAGATTCTGCGGGCAAAACTGTTATTCGGTACATCAATTGTTGCCTGTCGTCACTGGCAATGGCTGGTCAGTGCCAGCGTCAGGCGGCATTATTGGCGCAGTCCTGCCGGTGATGTGGCAGTTGTGATTCATTCAAGTGATGTAATGACGCCATGAGCCAAGACGACAAACTGATTGACCTGGGCGCTGAACGCGCCAAGCGCGTGCATGACCTTAACGAGAAGCGTCTGAATGAAGTGCGCCAGGCGTTCGAGCAGGCCATGCCGTTGGGAAAAACCAAGAAAAAGTCGAAAAACAAGCCGAAAAAGCGTTGATCTTCCCCTGCGTCCGTTGATGCAGGTCATTTAATTTCCCTCCTTCTACTCCCTTCGTTGCTGGTATTGATCCCGGTCAATTTGTGCGCCTGTGTGTTTGGTAACTTAGTTCCATCGCAGCAGAGCAGGGGCCAGGAGGCCAGTCATGTTTTTCGATAACGTGGTGTTTGCCGGGGTCCTGACTGTAGGGCTGATGGTTCTGTTTTTTGCAGGGTTTGGATTTTTTATCTGGAAGGACGCGAATAAGCGCAAGAAGTGATTCTTCTGGATTGATGAGCACGCAAGGCATTTTGGGGCGACTTCGGTTGCCCCTTTTTTTTTTGTGTCTTGGCGGCCTTTGGGCCGACCAGGTTCTTGGGGCTTTGGTGAATATCCGTTTTTTCGGGTGTTGCCACTGGCGGTTTCGCCCTTACGGCGACTCACTTTTTTTCAAACGCCAAAAAAAGTAAGCAAAAAACGCTTGCTCCTACGTGCGGCCCGCTCGCTGGGGCTCGGGGTTCCTTCGCTCCGGGATCGATCCGGGCGCAGCGCCTACGGTTTGCTTCGCTGCACCTCCTCTCGCTGTGTTTGGCTGCGCCAAACGGTCGCTGCGCTCCCACGCCCGGATCAATCCCTCCACTCAGCCTTCCGACGTCGCCCTACAGATCAAGAGCTGCAGCCGAGCTAACGCTCATCCTGTTGAGTGGTGAAGAGCGGGGCGTGGTCGGCTTTGGTTATTGTGGTGTTCTCGCCCCTCACCCCAGCCCTCTCCCGAGGGAGAGGGAGCCGATTTTTGGGCTTTTCAAAATGCGCGTTCGACGCGGTATCGCACGTCGGCGTAGCTCGCCCAAACACCACGATCAGTTCCCTCTCCCTCCGGGAGAGGGCTAGGGTGAGGGGTTTTTGATCTGGCTTTTGATCTTGCTCTGGCTTTGGCTTTTGATTTTTTGCCCCATCGGCAGGCCGAGCGGAGGTGTTCATCCGGGGGTAGGCGCGCAGCGCCGTGCGGCGCAGCCGCATTCATCGAGAGGAGGTGCAGCGAAGCAAACCGTAGGCGATGCCCCCGGATGGACACCGTAGCGAGGGAACACTGAGCCTCAGCGAAGTGCCGTACGCCAGGGGCCAAGCCTTTTGGTTCCTTTTTGGCGTTTGAAAAAGGGACTCGCTGTAAGAGCGAAACCGCCAGCGGCAGCACCCGCAAAAACGGATATGCCCCCAATCCAATCCAATCCCAAATCCAAAACCCCAAACAAAAAAAAGGCGCGATCCTCTCGAGTCGCGCCTTTCTCATGTACCGCTATCTATCAACTACCCAACGCCTTCGACGCCAGCCAGAACAACCCGGCCGACAGCGCAACCGTCGCCGGCAGGGTCAACACCCACGCCAACAGAATGGTGCGAACCGTGCCACCCTGCAGGCCGCTCTTGTTGGCAACCATGGTGCCAGCCACGCCCGAAGACAGCACGTGAGTGGTCGACACCGGCAGGCTGAAGATGTTGGCCATACCAATCAAACTGGCAGTCGTGATCTGCGCCGCCATGCCCTGAGAATAGGTCATGCCTTGCTTGCCGATCTTCTCGCCAATGGTCAATACAACGCGTTTCCAGCCAACCATGGTGCCCAGGCCCAAGGCCAGTGCAACCGCCAGAATCACCCAGAACGGGGCGTATTCAGTGGTGGTGGTCAGGTCTTTGCGCAGCTTGTCGAGGTCAGCCTTTTCACGGGCTTCCAGGCCAGGCAGCTTGCCAACCTTCTTCGCGGTGTCGTCCAGGCAGAGCAGGTAACGACGCACTTCGATGCGGCTATCCGACGACAACGAGTGGTAGTCCGCTACGCCTTTAAGCGTGTGCAGCAGGGCGCTGATGGTTGGTTCGGTCTGCTGCGGGTTGCAGCGGAACTTCTCCGGCAGGTCGCCTTCAACGCTTTTGCCCAGGGCCAGGAATTCACCCAGCGAATCGGCATTGCGCTGGTAGAACTGGCTCAGGTGCAGGGTCGCATCGCGGGTGCGTTCGATCTGATAGGTGGTGCTGTTCAGGTCGAGGACGAACTGCGCCGGGACGATACCGATCAACACCAGCATGATCAGGCCGATGCCTTTCTGGCCATCGTTGGAACCGTGCACGAAGCTCACGGCCATGGCCGAGATCACCAGGACCAGACGGTTCCAGAATGGCGGATGCTTCTTGTCGTCGATCTTGCGGCGCTGTTCCGGTGTCTTGTGCATCTTCGACAGCGGGCGCCACCATTTCAGGCCGATCAGGATCAGCGCGGCGATCAGGAAGCCGGCCATCGGCGAGAACACCAGCGAGGCGCCAATGTCGATCGCTTTCTGCCAGTTCACGCCGTCGGCCAACGGAATATCGTTGATCAGGGCGTTGGCCAGGCCGACACCGAGGATCGAGCCGATCAAGGTGTGCGAGCTGGAAGCCGGGATACCGAAGTACCAGGTGCCCAGGTTCCAGGCGATTGCCGCGGCGAGCAACGAGAACACCATCGCCAGGCCATGGCCGGTGTTCACATTGATCAGCAGTTCAACCGGGAGCAAATGGACAATGGCATACGCCACGCCAACGCCGCCCAGCAGCACGCCGAGGAAATTGAACACACCGGAAAAGAACACCGCCAGGTGGGGCGGCATGGCTTTGGTGTAGATAACAGTGGCTACCGCGTTAGCGGTGTCATGAAATCCATTGATGAACTCGAAGGCGAGGACAAACGTCAGGGCGAGCAAGAGGCTCACAAGCACCCAAGCATCCAGTCCGCTGAATAAATCGATCATGAAGGTTTTCTGACCCGGTCGTAAGGGGGCGCGATTATGCCAGAAAAGACTGGAAATCGATCCCCTACCTGCTCATCGGTTACACACTTCTTCGATTTAATTTGTTGCAGCGCATGAAAACCCAGCGCAGCGCAGGGTTTTTCAAGTCATTGATTTACTTGGTAAAAGGCTTGTTTCGTAGGCGATTTCATCGTCGCGGAGAGGGCTCGAACGCTTGTCTGAAATATCTGTGAAACCTGTAGGACGCCCGTCCTCAGTCTGCCAGACCGGATGATGGCCGCTGCCCGCGGGTAGCGGGCGCGCAAGGCATCGTCGTTCCACCGCGCTTGTAACCGGTGTGGACGTAAAACCTTTAACGATCCAAAAACTGTGGCTCAAGGCTCTTCAGCTTTGAGTTCCTTTTCGATCTTTTCGATTTCTTGCTTGAAGACCTGATCCTGAACGGTCGGGCGTTTACGCCACGCTTTGCGTTCCGGTTCGGGCTGAGCGGCGTAGGTGGTGACTTCCCCGCCGTAAACTTCCTTGTAACGTTGTTCCTGGCGCTCAAGTTCCGCGCGCAGTTCGTCTTTCGTCACAGTGCTACCTGTATGAGTTGAGTTAAGTGTCTGGTGAAACGCACTGCAACAAATCGATTGAACGAAGCCACCGAGCAGCCAAGACCCGGACAGGCATTGGTGTATTCGGTGGGGCGATCAAGACTTCCGTGTTACAGGCGGCTACGGCACCAGATAAAAACTGACGCAGCATCAGTTTCCTGTTTCGGCGAGCGCAGGCGTTGCATGAGTGATGCGCGTCAGGCGCTGGCCGGGCTGTTGGCGATGGACATCGCCGCAGCGGGTGACGACCTCGGCGTTTACAAACGAGGTGCCACTGAGGTGCATTATAGCGGTCGATTCAGGAATGACTATCTTTGCCAAGTTAAAAACGGTTCTGGATGTGTGATTGTTTTGTGACTCGCAACTTTTGTCGCTAGTTGAAGTGCGGGGTGGCCTTTATTGGGCGAGCGATCGGTTTTTGGCGCCATTTAGTCGAACAACTAAGGCCGTGATTCGGATAACGAGAGAAGTTGAGTAAACCCCAGAGAAGGGCTTGAGGCGACCGCAACAGTTGATTGCGATTATCGGTCGGCGGTTCGATAATCGCCCAATCTTGCAGGTCCGACGCTTGTGCATTGGTCGGCGAGCCGCTTGTATAGCCCATTGATCCGTGCCGGATAAAAGGACAAGAAATGAACGATCAAATGCGCAACTCTTTCACCTCCGTGGCGCCGCCGATCGTCGCGTCGCCGGCCAAACGTATCCAGGCGCTGACCGGTGATCCGGACTTCATGACCTCGCTGGCCCGTGGTCTGGCGGTGGTGCAGGCATTTCAGGAGCGCAAGCGCCATCTGACCATCGCGCAGATCAGCCACCGTACGGAAATTCCTCGCGCCGCCGTGCGCCGTTGCCTGCATACCTTGATCAAACTCGGCTACGCCACCACCGACGGGCGCACCTATTCGTTGCTGCCCAAAGTGCTGACCCTCGGTCATGCGTATCTGTCGTCGACGCCGTTGGCGGTGTCCGCCCAGCCCTACCTCGACCGCATGAGCGAGCAACTGCACGAAGCCTGCAACATGGCCACACTGGAGGGTGATGACATTCTCTACATCGCGCGCTCGGCGACCACCCAGCGGCTGATTTCGGTGGACCTGTCGGTGGGCGGTCGTTTGCCGGCGTACTGCACATCGATGGGCCGGATACTGCTGGCAGCACTCGACGATACGTCATTGCGTGAATACCTCGACCACGCCGAACTGGTCGCCAAGACCAGCCGCACGATCCATACACCTGATGCGTTGCTCGAATGCCTGCAGGAGGTGCGGCAGCAAGGCTGGTGCATTGTCGATCAAGAGCTGGAACAAGGCCTGCGTTCGATTGCCGTGCCGGTCTACGACGCTTCCGGCCAGGTTGTTGCGGCGCTCAATGTCAGCACCCACGCCGGTCGCGTCAGCCGTACCGAGCTTGAGCAACGCTTCCTGCCGGGCCTGCTCAGCGCCAGCCGCGACCTCAGTGCGCAATTGTTCGCCTGAGGAAGCTGTTCGATAAACGCACAGTGTTGCGTTTATCGAATTGACGCTAAAACCCTCGGATCATTAATGTCGCGGCAGCGTCATCCGGCGCTGATGTGAATGAGCCCGCCGGACTGCCGACTCCCATAATAATGACAAGAGGCAACTCACCATGCGCATGCTCCCCGACTGTCTCAGCCCCATCCCCTGTTGCCGGGTTCACCGCAACGCCTGATCCAGACCTTCTATTCTTGTGACCGCGCCGCTCTCTGGCCGGCCGCCGTTCGACTGCGTTTTTTGCGTGGAATAAAAATAATGAACCAGCCTCAGTCCGCTGTGGGTAACTGCCTTGACGTGCAGACCTTCATCAATGCCCAACCGATCTCGCGCTATCAGTGGCGGGTGGTGATCCTGTGTTTCCTGATTGTCTTCCTCGATGGCCTCGACACGGCGGCGATGGGTTTTATTGCCCCAGCGTTGTCCCAGGATTGGGGCATCGACCGCGCCAGCCTTGGCCCGGTGATGAGCGCGGCGTTGATCGGCATGGTCTTCGGTGCACTCGGTTCCGGCCCTTTGGCTGACCGCTTCGGGCGAAAAGTCGTACTCGTCGGCGCCGTGGTTCTGTTCGGTGCCTTCAGCCTGGCGTCGGCCTACAGCACTAACGTTGAACAACTGTTGGTGCTGCGTTTCCTGACCGGTCTGGGTCTGGGCGCCGGCATGCCCAACGCCACCACGCTGCTCTCGGAATACACTCCGGAGCGCAAGAAATCGCTGCTGGTGACCAGCATGTTCTGCGGTTTCAACCTCGGTATGGCCGGTGGCGGGTTTATTTCCGCCAAGCTGATTCCGGCATTCGGCTGGCACAGCCTGCTGCTGATCGGCGGGATCTTGCCCCTGATCCTCGCGGTGGTGCTGCTGTTCTGGCTGCCGGAATCGGCGCGTTACCTTGTCGTCCGTAACCGTGGCACCGACAAAGTCCGCAAGACTCTGGCACCGATTGATCCGGTCACTGTGGCTCAGGCTTCCAGCTTCAGTGTGCCGGAACAAAAAACCGTCAAGGCGCGCAATGTGTTCGCGGTGATCTTCTCCGGCACTTACAGCACCGGCACCTTGCTGCTGTGGCTGACCTATTTTATGGGCCTGGTGATCGTTTATCTGCTGACCAGTTGGCTGCCGACGCTGATGCGAGACAGTGGCGCGAGCATGGAACAAGCCGCGTTCATCGGTGCATTGTTCCAGTTTGGCGGTGTATTGAGCGCTGTGGCTGTGGGATGGGCGATGGACCGCTTCAATCCGCACAAGGTCATCGGCACTTTCTACCTGCTGGCCGGGGTCTTTGCCTACGCGGTGGGGCAGAGCCTTGGGAATATCACCTTGCTGGCGACGTTGGTGCTGGTGGCGGGTATGTGCGTGAACGGTGCGCAATCGGCGATGCCGTCGCTGGCGGCGCGGTTCTACCCGACTCAGGGGCGTGCGACCGGGGTCTCGTGGATGTTGGGGATTGGTCGCTTTGGCGCGATTCTCGGGGCGTGGATGGGCGCGACCTTGTTGGGCCTGGGCTGGAATTTCGAGCAGGTGCTGACGGCGTTGGTGATTCCGGCGGCATTGGCCACCACTGCGGTGGTGATCAAAGGCATGGTCAGTCATGCGGATGCGACCTGATATTTCGATGTAAAGCGAAAAGATCGCAGCCTTCGGCAGCTCCTACATGTGAACGCGTAACCCTGTAGGAGCTGCCGAAGGCTGCGATCTTTTGCAGGCAACACGAACCGATAGGTTGACAACAATCTGTTCGATAAACGAACACTCAGTCGATTATCGGATTGTTTGGCGATTTTCCCAGGCTTAATCTTCAGTGACTCCGGCGCTGAACCTCGCGCCTTTTTATCACTGGCGATTCATTACAAAAACAGGAGCCCGCTCCATGGCTGAGATCCTTTCGCTGCACGACGCGGTGAAGCAGTTCGTCAACGACGGTGACACCGTCGCACTCGAAGGCTTCACTCACCTGATCCCTACGGCAGCGGGTCATGAAATCATTCGTCAGGGCAAGAAAGATCTGACGCTGGTGCGGATGACGCCTGACCTGATCTACGACCAACTGATCGGCGCCGGTTGCGCACGCAAACTGATTTTCTCCTGGGGCGGTAACCCGGGCGTGGGCTCGCTGCACCGTCTGCGCGACGCGGTCGAGAAGCAATGGCCGCACGCTCTCGAAATCGAAGAGCACAGCCATGCCGACCTGGCGAATGCCTACGTGGCTGGCGCCTCCGGCTTGCCGTTCGCGGTGCTGCGAGCCTACGCCGGTTCCGACCTGCCGAAGGTCAATCCGCTGATCAAGTCCGTGACCTGCCCGTTCACCGGTGAAGTGTTGGCGGCAGTACCGTCGGTGCGTCCGGACGTGACCGTGATCCACGCACAGAAAGCCGACCGCCAGGGCAACGTGCTGCTGTGGGGCATTCTCGGCGTACAGAAAGAAGCCGCACTGGCCGCCAAGCGCTGCATCGTTACCGTCGAAGAAATCGTCGACAACCTCAACGCACCGATGAACTCCTGCGTATTGCCGACTTGGGCCCTGAGCGCGGTCTGCCATGTGCCCGGTGGCGCACATCCGTCCTACGCCCACGGTTACAACGAGCGCGACAATCGTTTCTATCAGGCGTGGGATCCGATCGCCCGCGACCGTGAGACGTTTACCGCGTGGATCAACGAATACATCCATGGCTGCGCTGACTTCAGCGCGTTCCAGGCCAAGTTGGCCGCTGCTTCGGAGGCCAAGTAATGACTTACACCACCAATGAAATGATGACCGTCGCCGCAGCCCGTCGCCTGAAGAACGGCTCGGTGTGCTTCGTCGGCATCGGCCTGCCGTCGAAAGCCGCCAACCTCGCGCGTCTGACTTCTTCGCCGGACGTGGTGCTGATCTACGAATCGGGCCCGATTGGCGCCAAGCCGAGCGTGCTGCCGCTGTCCATCGGTGACGGCGAACTGGCGGAAACTGCTGACACCGTGGTACCGACCGGTGAGATTTTTCGCTATTGGTTGCAGGGCGGGCGCATCGATGTCGGTTTTCTCGGCGCCGCGCAGGTCGACCGTTTCGGCAACATCAACACCACCGTGGTTGGCGATTATTTCTCGCCGAAAGTGCGCCTGCCGGGTGCCGGTGGCGCGCCGGAGATTGCCGGTTCGGCGAAAAGCGTGTTGATCATCCTTAAACAATCGGCGCGTTCGTTTGTCGACAAGCTCGATTTCATCACCTCGGTCGGTCATGGCGAGGGCGGCGATTCACGCAAACGTCTGGGCCTGCCGGGCGCCGGCCCGGTCGGGATCATCACCGACCTGTGCATCATGGAGCCGGAAGCGGGCACCCACGAGTTCGTGGTCACCGCGCTGCATCCTGGCGTTACCCGCGAGCAAGTGGTCGCGGCCACCGGTTGGGCGATACGTTTTGCTGACAACGTTGAAACTACCGCTGAACCGACCGACGTCGAACTGACGGCGCTGCGTGATCTTGAAGCACGCACTGCCGCCGCCCACGGTCAGGCACCGGGAGAAGCATGATGCGCGACGTTTATATCTGCGACGCGATTCGCACGCCGATCGGCCGTTTCGGCGGCGGTTTGTCTGCCGTTCGTGCCGACGATTTGGCCGCTGTGCCGATCAAGGCCCTGATGGAGCGCAATCCATCGGTGGACTGGAGCGCCATCGACGAAGTGTTTCTCGGCTGCGCCAACCAGGCCGGCGAAGACAACCGCAACGTTGCGCGCATGGCGCTGCTGCTGGCCGGCCTGTCGGAGACGGTGCCGGGGGTGACCCTCAATCGTCTTTGCGCTTCGGGCATGGACGCGATCGGCACCGCGTTCCGCGCGATTGCCAGCGGCGAGATGGAGCTGGCAATTGCCGGTGGCGTCGAGTCGATGTCCCGTGCGCCGTTCGTGATGGGCAAGGCTGACGCAGCGTTTTCGCGAAACATGAAGCTGGAAGACACCACCATCGGCTGGCGCTTTATCAACCCGTTGATGAAGGCGCAGTACGGCGTCGATGCGATGCCGCAGACCGCGGACAACGTCGCCGACGACTATAAAGTGTCGCGCGCCGATCAGGACGCTTTCGCCCTGCGCAGTCAGCAACGTACCGCCGCCGCGCAGGCCGCAGGCTACTTCGCCGAAGAAATTGTTGAAGTACGGATTGCCCACAAGAAGGGCGAAACCGTAGTTAGCCAGGATGAACATCCGCGCGCCGACACGACGATTGAAGCACTGACCAAACTCAAACCCGTCAACGGCCCGGACAAAACCGTTACCGCTGGCAATGCCTCCGGCGTCAATGACGGTGCCGCTGCGCTGATTCTCGCTTCCGCCGAAGCCGTGAAAAAACACGGCCTGACCGCCCGCGCCAAAGTGCTCGGCATGGCCAGCGCCGGTGTGGCACCGCGTGTGATGGGCATTGGCCCGGTGCCGGCGGTGCGAAAATTGATCGAGCGCCTGGGCGTAGCCGTCAACGATTTCGACGTCATCGAACTCAACGAAGCGTTTGCCAGCCAAGGCTTGGCGGTGCTGCGTGAATTGGGCCTGGCGGACGATGCCGCGCAGGTCAACCCGAACGGTGGCGCCATTGCCTTGGGTCACCCGTTGGGCATGAGCGGTGCACGTCTGGTGCTGACCGCGCTGCATCAGCTGGAAAAAACCGGTGGCAAGAAAGGTCTGGCGACCATGTGCGTCGGTGTTGGCCAAGGTCTGGCCCTGGCCATCGAACGCGTCTGACGCAAGCCGTGACGAATAAGAACAGAGGAAAGCGACATGTCTGACAAGCCTGGTTACCGTCGTCCGCAGGAAGGCACGCAGCCTGAGTACCTGCACCCGACGTATCAATCCACCAACCTGCGCTCGCCGTCGAAGCCATTGGTGTTTCTGCCGCACTCGCTGTCGGAAATCACCGGGCCGATCATCGGCGCCGAGCGTGTGGGCGACACCGATAACGACCTGACCGCCCAGCATGAAGGCGAGCCGCAGGGCGAACGCATCATCATTCACGGCCGCGTGCTCGACGAAAATGGTCTGCCGGTACCGGGAATTCTGGTGGAGATCTGGCAGGCCAACGCCGCCGGCCGCTACAACCACAAGCGCGACCTGCACGACGCGCCGCTGGACCCGAACTTCACCGGCACCGGCCGCACCGTCACCGACGCCGATGGCTGGTATCAGTTCCAGACCATCAAGCCCGGCGCGTATCCGTGGGGCAACCACCACAACGCCTGGCGTCCGGCGCACATCCACTTTTCGCTGTTCGGGCCAAGCATCCTTACCCGTCTGGTCACACAAATGTACTTCCCGGGCGATCCGCTGCTGGCGTATGACCCGATCTACAACTGCGTGCCGGACACCTCGGCCAAGGAACGCCTGATCGCCCGTTTCGATCTGGAAAAAACCATTCCGTCCTACGCCCTCGGTTATCGTTGGGACATCGTGCTGCGCGGGCGTGAAGCCACGCCGATGGAGAAATAAGATGACGCTGACTGCGACCACGTCCCACACCGTCGGACCGTACTACCACATCGGCCTGACCTGGCTGAACCGTGAAGACCTCACCGTCGAGCAAACCCTCGGCGAGCGCGTGGCGATCACCGGGCAGGTGGTGGATGGCAACGGCGATGTCGTCAACGACGCTATGCTCGAAGTCTGGCAGGCCAACGCCGCCGGTAAATACGACCACCCGGAAGACGAGCAGGACAAGCCGCTCGATCCGAACTTTGAAGGCTTTGGCCGGGTGCCGGTGGATGCGGAAGGGCGGTTTCGTTTCACCACGATCAAACCGGGTGCAGTTGAGGGCTTGAAAGGTTCGACCCAAGCGCCGCACTTGGTGGTACTGGTGTTTGCGCGCGGGTTGGTGAAGCACTTGCTGACGCGGATTTACTTTGAGGGCGAGCCGGCCAACGTTGATGATCCGTTGCTCGAATGCGTCCCGGCTGAACGTCGCACGACCTTGCTGGCGAAGAAGGATGCGTCGGGTGTTTACCAGTGGAATGTGATTCTGCAAGGCACCGATGCCGAGACCGTGTTCTTCGATTATTAAGATCAAAAGATCGCCGCCTGCGGCAGCTCCTACATGATCGTTCCCACGCTCTGCGTGGGAATGCCGCTAGGGACGCTCCGCGTCCACTGTGACGCGGAGCGTCACCGGATGCGTTACCACGCGGAGCGTGGGAACGATCGATATAGGATGTGGAACGGGACTGTTGCAAAGTATGTCTAGACTCTCACTGTCCCTATCGAGTGAAAAACAATGACAACCACCACCTCCCATTACACCGGTGAAGAGCGCAGCAAGCGCATCTTTGCCATTGTCGGCGCCTCGTCCGGCAACCTCGTCGAATGGTTCGACTTCTACGTCTATGCCTTTTGCGCGATCTATTTCGCCCCGGCGTTTTTCCCCTCCGACAACCCGACGGTGCAGTTGGTCAACACCGCTGGCGTGTTCGCTGCCGGCTTCCTGATGCGCCCGATCGGTGGCTGGATTTTCGGTCGCGTTGCCGACAAGCACGGTCGCAAGAACTCGATGCTCATCTCGATTCTGATGATGTGCTTCGGCTCGTTGCTGATTGCCTGCTTGCCGACCTATAAGGACATCGGCGTCTGGGCACCGGTCTTGCTGTTGTTCGCACGCTTGCTGCAGGGCCTGTCGGTCGGCGGCGAGTACGGCACCACCGCGACCTATATGAGCGAAGTCGCCCTCAAGGGCCAGCGCGGATTTTTCGCCTCGTTCCAGTACGTGACGCTGATCGGCGGGCAACTGTTGGCTGTGTCGCTGGTGGTGGTTTTGCAGCAATTCCTCACCGAAGAAGATCTGCGCGCCTACGGCTGGCGGATTCCGTTTGTGGTCGGTGCAGTGGCGGCGCTGATTTCGCTGTTCCTGCGTCGTTCACTGAAAGAGACCACCAACAAGGAAACCCGCGCGCACAAAGACGCTGGCAGCATCAGCGCACTGTTCCGCGATCACAAAGCCGCGTTCATCACCGTGCTCGGTTATACCGCCGGTGGTTCGCTGATTTTCTACACCTTTACCACCTACATGCAGAAGTATCTGGTGAACACCGCCGGCATGCACGCCAAGACCGCCAGCTACATCATGACCGGCGCGCTCTTCCTTTATATGTGCATGCAGCCGCTGTTCGGCATGCTCGCGGACAAGATCGGCCGACGTAATTCGATGCTCTGGTTCGGTGCACTCGGCACGTTGTTCACCGTGCCGATTCTGCTGAGCCTGAAAAGCGTCAGCAGCCCGTTCCTCGCGTTTGTGCTGATCACCGTGGCGCTGGCGATTGTCAGTTTCTACACCTCGATCAGTGGCTTGGTGAAAGCCGAAATGTTCCCGCCGGAAGTCCGCGCCCTCGGCGTCGGTCTGGCCTATGCGGTGGCGAATGCGATCTTCGGCGGCTCGGCGGAATTCGTCGCCCTGAGCCTGAAGAACATCGGCATGGAAAACTCCTTCTACTGGTACGTGACGGCCATGATGGCGATCGCCTTCCTGTTCAGCCTGCGCCTGCCGAAACAGGCGGCGTACTTGCACCACGATCTCTAACCCGATGCGCGCGGGCCACCTCGGCCCGCGCCGGCAAGGACTGTTTATGACTCAGCGACCGGGCAATCAATTGTTCGATGCCTACTTCACTGCCCGCGATATGCGTGAAGTGTTCTGCGATCAGGGCCGCGTGCAGGCGATGCTCGACTTTGAAGCGGCGTTGGCCCGGGCCGAGGCGCGGGTGGGTTTGATTCCGGCGTCTGCTGTTGCTCCGATTGCGGCGGCGTGCAATGCGGGACTGTATGACTTCGCGACGCTGGGCGAGGCGATTGCCACGGCCGGCAATTCGGCAATTCCGCTGGTCAAGGCGTTGGGCAAACAGATCGCCGCAACGGATGCCGAGGCCGAACGATATGTGCATTTGGGCGCGACCAGTCAGGACGTGATGGATTCCGGGCTGGTGCTGCAATTGCGTCAGGCGCTGGAACTGATTGAAAGCGATCTGGCGCAACTGGCCGATTCACTTGCCGCTCAAGCACAACGCCATGCAGCGACGCCGTTGGCTGGACGCACCTGGCTGCAGCACGCGACGCCGGTCACCCTCGGCATGAAAATCGCGGGATGGTTGGGCGCCGTGACTCGCAGCCGTCAGCGTCTACGCGAACTCAAGCCGCGTCTGCTGGTGCTGCAATTTGGCGGCGCGTCCGGCACGCTCGCGGCACTTGGCGCGCAGGCCTTGCCAATCGCTGAAGCCCTGGCCGAAGAACTGCAACTGAGCTTGCCCGAACAACCGTGGCACACCCAGCGTGACCGCGTGGTGGAGCTCGGCGCGGTGCTCGGTTTGATCGCCGGCAGTCTCGGCAAATTCGGCCGCGACATCAGCCTGTTGATGCAGACCGAAGCCGCCGAAGTGTTCGAGCCATCGGCGCCGGGCAAGGGCGGCTCGTCGACCATGCCGCACAAACGCAATCCGGTCGGCGCGGCGGTGTTGATCGGCGCGGCGACGCGGGTGCCGGGTCTGGTGTCGACGCTGTTCAGCGCGATGCCGCAGGAACACGAACGCAGCCTTGGCTTGTGGCATGCCGAATGGGAAACCTTGCCGGAGATTTGCTGCCTGGTTTCCGGTTCGTTGCAACAGGCACGCTTGCTGGCCGATGGCCTGGAAGTCGATGCCGAGCGCATGGCGCGCAACCTCGAATTGACCCAGGGGCTGGTGCTGGCCGAAGCGGTGAGCATCCTGCTTGCGCAACGGGTCGGCCGCGACACTGCGCATTACTTGCTTGAGCAATGCTGCAAACGCGCGGTGGCCGAGCAGCGCCATTTGCGCGATGTGCTGGGTGACGAACCGCAAGTCACCGCCGAGTTGAGCTGCGCTGAACTCGATGATCTATTGAACCCCGCCCATTACCTCGGTCAGGCGAAAACCTGGGTCGAGCGCGCGGTGGCCGAACACAACGCATTGTCTGTCTGAAAGGAGAGGGCTGTGGCTTTCGTTCAACTCGCCGATGGCGAACTGCACTATCAAATAGAGGGCCCGGTCGATGCGCCGGTGCTGGTGTTGTCCAACTCGCTGGGCACCGACCTGCACATGTGGGACGCGCAGATGCCAGTGTTCACCGAGCATTTTCGCGTGCTGCGTTTCGACACCCGTGGCCATGGCCAATCGCTGGTGACGCCGGGGCCTTACAGCATCGAGCAACTCGGGCACGACGTCCTTGGTCTGCTGGATGCGCTGCACATCGAGCGCGCGCATTTCTGCGGATTGTCGATGGGTGGCTTGATCGGTCAGTGGCTGGGGATCAATGCCGGGCATCGGTTGAACAAGCTGATCGTCTGCAACACGGCGGCAAAGATCGGCGATCCGTCGGTGTGGAATCCACGCATCGAAACTGTACTGCGTGACGGCGCGGCGGCGATGGTTGCCCTGCGTGATGCGTCGATTGCTCGCTGGTTTACACCTGATTTTTCCGCTGCACATCCGGCGGTCGCCAAGCAGATTACCGACATGCTTGCGGCCACTTCGCCTGAGGGTTACGCGGCCAACTGCGCGGCGGTGCGTGATGCCGATTTCCGCGAGCAACTGGCGTCGATCAACGTGCCGCTGCTGGTGATTGCCGGTACGGAAGATGCGGTGACGCCGCCGGCCGGTGGGCATTTCATTCAGGAGCATGTGCGCGGTGCCGAATACGCCGAGTTCTATGCGGCGCACCTGTCCAACGTGCAGGCTGGCGCGGATTTCAGTGATCGCGTGTTGGCGTTTTTGCAGGCTAAGTGAGGAAGTTTTTGTGGACGAGAAACAACGTTACGACCAAGGCATGCAAGTGCGCCGCGCGGTGTTGGGCGATGCGCATGTCGATCGCAGCCTGACCACGCTGACCGAGTTCAACTCGGAGTTTCAGGAAATGATCACCCGGCATGCCTGGGGCGATATCTGGACGCGTCCGGGGCTGCCTCGGCACACGCGCAGTTTGATCACCATCGCCATGCTGATCGGCATGAACCGCGAAGGCGAGCTGAAACTGCATTTGCGTGCGGCAGCCAATAATGGCGTGAGCCGTGGCGAGATCAAGGAAGTGATCATGCAGAGTGCGATTTATTGCGGGATCCCGGCGGCGAATGCGACGTTTCATTTGGCCGAGTCGGTGTGGGATGAGCTAGGTGTTGAATCCCGGGATTGACGGCGCCTGAGCTGACGCCATCGCTGGCAAGCCAGCTCCCACAGGGATCTTCAGTGATCGCAGATTTTGTGAACACCTGAAAACCTGTGGGAGCTGGCTTGCCAGCGACAGCGGTAGTGGCCGCGACAAATCAGACGATGGCAACAATAAATATCCGCTTGAACGCAAACAGCGTATGCCCGTCCGCCTCCTGTGGATAATGCTTATGCACCCGCATCAGATAGTGATAGATAAACCGCGCCTGTTCCGCTGAATCCAGCGCCTGCATCACCGGCCGCAGCGCCGAGACCTTCACCCAGTCGTACACCGGCGACTTGCCGTCGACCACCTGCAACTGCTCGGTCTCCCAGATATCCAGCGACGTGGTCATGGGCGCAAGCAAACGGTAGTAATCCTCCAGCGCCAACAACGGCCGTGAAGCCATGCGCTGACGCAGTTCAGGTGTGCCCAATGGCGTGCCGCCCGGGCCGGCGTCTTCGAGGGTGTCGAGCATCAGTCGATACCACAGGGCATCGCGCCAGTCCGGCATGTGCGCCGCCAGACAGCCGCCGGGGTTGAGGTGGCCAAGCAGGCGTGGGAGCAACGTTTCATGGCCATCGATGAAGTGCAGCACGGCGGCGGCCAACAGCAGATCTGCGGGCTGCTCGGGTTGCCAGTCGAGCAGATCGCAATGTTTCCACAACGCTCTGAACGGCAGGCAGCGCGCTTCAGCGAGCATCTGTGCCGAGCTGTCGATCCCCTGCAACTGCGCGCGCGGCCAGCGTTTGGCCAACAACTGCGTGGCAATGCCGGTGCCACAGCCGAGGTCGTAAATGCGTTGCGGGTTGTGCAGGTCGACACGGTCGAGCAATTCATTGACCGGTCGTTGCCTGAGACGGGAAAACTGTTGGTACGCCTTGGCGTCCCAGTCGGGTGTTGCTTTGACGCGAGCGATCATTGAGGTGGTCCTCCGGTGATCATTGGTGTCTTCCGATGACAACCTGGCTCACAGCTTGAGGACCGACTACGGCGACGGAAGCGGAAAGGTGAAGCACCTGAGTCCTTCAGGTTTTGTCACTTTACCTCCCGGCCAGTAAAGTGCCACTTCTCCTGACCAATGGCGAGAATTCCAATGTAGGAGCTGCCGAAGGCTGCGATCTCTTGATCTTAAAAACAAGATCAAGAGATCGCAGCCTTCGGCAGCTCCTACAGGGTTGGATCGGTGTTTAGAGGAGGCTGATCGGGTAGCTGACGATCAGGCGGTTCTCGTCGAACTCGTTGTTGCTGAAGTCACGACGCATGGTCGAGTTGCGCCATCTGACGTTCAGATCCTTCAGCGCGCCGCTCTGCACGGTGTAGCCCAGTTCCGATTCGCGGCCCCACTCCTTGCCGTCGGTGATCGTCCCGGTGTGCACATTGTCACCGCTGATGTAGCGGTTCATCAGGGTCAGGCCGGGCACGCCCATGGCGGCGAAGTTGTAGTCGTGACGCAACTGCCAGGAGCGTTCCTGCGCATTGTCGTAGCTGGCGTTGTAGCTATCGTTGGCGAGCGTACCGCCGCTGGTGCCGTTGACCCGCATCCACGCGCTGTCGCCGGTGAGCTTCTGCAGGCCGACGTAGAAGGTGTTGCCGCCGTATTTGGCCGAAAACATCCCTGACCAGGTCTTGTTGTCGAGTTCCCCTGCGCGGGCGCTGCCGTCATCCTTGCCGTAGAAGAAACCGAGGTTGGCGCCCAGCGTCCAGTCGCCGAGCGGCTGGCTGTGGATCAGGTTCACATATTGCTGGCTGTAAATGTCCTTGAGTTCGGCGTTCCATAAACCGATCTGCGTGCGTTTTTCGTTGAAAACGTATTCACCGCCCTGAAAATTGAAGCGATCAGAGGTGAACGCCGCTTTGCCGGTCATCGACATGTCGCTCATGCTGCTGTCGTCGCGCGGGCTGTTGGCGCGGAACTGGCCGCCGTAGAGGGTCAGGCCGTCGATTTCCTTCGAAGTGATCTGGCCGCCGCGGAAAGTTTGCGGCAGCGAACGGCCGTCGTCCGAACGCAGGATCGGCAGCACAGGCATCCACTCGCCGACCTTCACTTCGGTCTGGGAAAATTTGGCCTTGAACGCGACGTTGGTGCGGCCGAAGTTATCCGCCGGGCGACCGTCGTGATCCAGTGGCAACAACTGCGTTCCGCCCGTGCCTTTGCCGCCATCGAGTTTCAACGAGTACAGACCCAGCACGTCCATGCCGAAACCGACGGTGCCTTGGGTGAAGCCGGATTTGGCGTCGAGGATGAAGTTCTGCGTCCACTCTTCAGCCTTGCCCTGAGCCTTGGTCGGGTTGGTGAAGTTGCGGTTGATGTAGAAGTTGCGCAGATTCAGGTTGACCTTGGCGCCTTCGATAAAACCGGCTTCTTCAGCCGCCACGGGCAGGGCTGCACCAGCCAGAGCGAGGGCGATCAGGCCCGGAATTGCATAGGGTGCAGGGGAGGTTGTCATGGGCTCGGGTCTCTCTTGTTTTTTTAAGGCGAACGGGTGCGCTGCCACCTGTTTTCGGGGTGCAGACATGAAAAGTGTTCAGGGGTGAAACGATGGCGATCAGCCGGACGGGGCAGGGCGCGGGAGCATGGTGTCGAACCTGTTGTTATTGGTTTTGTGGAGCGAATGGTGCGGGGCGCGGATGTTTTGATTCAATTGGTAAAAGCGGGTTTTGGGCGATTATCGAACAGCATTGAAGATCAAAAGATCGCAGCCTTCGGCAGCTCCTACAGGGGGACGCATTCAAATGTAGGAGCTGCCGAAGGCTGCGATCTTTTGATTCTCAGGCAACAAAAAGCCCACCAATCGGTGGGCTCCTTGTGTTCACCTGATGATGATCAGAACAACTTCATCTTCGGCGCTTCTTCTTTCAGCGGTTCGTTTTGCGCGGTTTGCGCATTCCAGCCACCGCCCAGCGCTTTGTACAGGTTGACCGCACTGGTCAACTGCGCGAGGCGGTCGGTGATCAGCGCTTGTTGCGCGCTGAACAGCTGACGCTGGGCATCGAGGAAGGTCAGGTTGCTGTCGACGCCGATGCGGTAACGACGTTCGGCCAGACGGTAGTAATCCTGGTTGGCCTGCACGAAGTCACGCTGCGCTTGCAGCTGCTCGGTGTAGGTCTGGCGCGCGGCCAGGCCGTCGGCGACTTCCTGGAAGGCCGTTTGAATGGACTTCTCGTAGTTCGCCACGCCAATGTCCTTCTGGATCTTGGCGGCGTCGAGGCTGGCGCGCAGGCTGCCGGCATTGAAGATCGGCAGGTTGATCTGCGGCTGGAACAGCCACGTCCCCGACCCCCCCTTGAACAGGCCGGACAGATCCGGGCTCAGACTGCCCGCGTTGGCGGTCAGGCTGATGCTCGGGAAGAACGCGGCACGGGCCGCGCCGATGTTGGCGTTGGCCGCTTTCAGGTTGTACTCGGCTTGCAGAATGTCTGGGCGACGTTGCAGCAAGTCCGAAGGCAGACCCGGCGGTACATCGCTGAGCAGGTCATCGGCCAGCGGTTTGGCCGCTTGCAGGTTGGCCGGGATACCGGTGCCGAGCAGCAGGGTCAGGCTGTTTTCGTCTTGCGCGACCTGACGGGTATAACGCGCCAGTTGTGCACGGGCGTTTTCCACGGAAGTGCGTGACTGCGCCAGATCCAGCGCCGAAGCCACGCCGACTTCGTTGCTGCGGCTGGTCAGCTTGTAGCTTTCTTCGAAGGCACCGAGGGTGTCTTGCGTCAGCTTGAGCAGTTCCTTGTCCGCTTGCCAGGTCAGGTAAGCATTGGCGACGCTGGCGACCAGACTGATCTGGGTGCTGCGACGTGCTTCTTCAGTGGCGAAGTATTGTTGCAAGGCTTGTTCGCTCAGGCTACGCACCCGACCGAAGAGGTCGAGTTCGTAGGCGCTGATGCCGACGGTGGCGGAGTAGGAGCTACTGATGCTCGACTCGCCGGTCTGCGAGGCACGGGCCGGAACCCGTTGACGGCTACCGCTGGCATTGGCCGAAACGGCCGGGAACAGATCGGCACGTTGGATGCGGTATTGAGCCGCATAGGCGTCGATGTTCAGCGCCGCGACGCGCAGGTCGCGGTTGTTTTCCAGGGACACCTGGATCAGCTGTTGCAGCGCCGGGTCATGGAAAAACTGCTTCCAGCCCTGCTCGGCAGCGGCCTGCGCCGGAGCCTGGGCCGGCGAATACGCCGGCCCCTGCGGGTACTGACCTGCGACCGGAGCCTCAGGCTGCTGATAGTCAGGTATCAGCGAACAACCGCTCAGCACGAAGGCGGCGACTGCGATGGAGAGTAGCGACTTGCTCATTGGCCAGCCTCTTTAGGAGTTTCAGTAGCTTCATCCTCGTCAGCGATCTTACGCTGGCCGATGGACGAAACCGTAACGAAGAACAGTGGGACCCAGAAGATCGCCAGGATCGTGGCCGTGAGCATACCGCCAATCACGCCCGTACCGATCGCATGTTGACTGCCTGAACCGGCGCCGGTGGAGATCGCCAACGGTACAACACCGAGGACGAAGGCCAGCGAGGTCATGATGATCGGGCGCAGACGCATGCGGCAGGCTTCAATCGCCGCATCGCGCAGGCTGCGTCCCTGTTCATGCAGTTCCTTGGCGAATTCAACGATCAGAATGGCGTTTTTAGCCGCCAGACCGATAGTCGTCAACAGACCTACCTGGAAGTACACGTCGTTGGACAGACCGCGCAGGCTGGTGGCCAGCAGCGCACCGATGATCCCCAGTGGCACCACGAGCATAACCGCGATCGGAATCGACCAGCTTTCGTACAGCGCCGCCAGACACAGGAACACCATCAGCAGCGACAGGGCGTACAGCGCTGGCGCTTGCGAACCCGACAGACGTTCCTCGTAGGACAGACCGGTCCAGGAGATACCGACACCCGCCGGCAGCTTCTTGGCAATCGCTTCGACTTCGGCCATCGCTTCACCGGTGGAGTAACCCGGCGCCGGAGAACCGAGGATCTCCATCGCTTCTACACCGTTGTAACGCGCCAGTTTGGGCGAGCCGTAGATCCATTCACCCTTGGCGAACGCGGAGAACGGCACCATGGTCCCGGCGCTGTTGCGCACGTACCACTTCTTCAAGTCTTCAGGGCTCATGCGAGCACCGGCCTGACCTTGCACGTAGACCTTCTTCACCCGACCACGGTCGATGAAGTCGTTGACGTAGCTACTACCGAAGGAGATCGACAGCGTGCTGTTGATATCAGCAATGCTCACGCCGAGGGCCTGGGCCTTCTGATCGTCGATTTCCAGGTGGTATTGCGGCTCGTCGTTCAAGCCGTTCGGACGCACCTGATAGAGCACCTTGCTCTGCGCCGCCAGACCGAGGAACTGGTTGCGTGCCTCCATCAGTTTTTCGTGACCGATACCGGCGCGGTCCTGCAGGAACACGTCGAAACCGGTGGCGTTACCCAATTCCAGTACCGCCGGCGGGGCGAAAGCAAACACCATCGCATCACGGAAACTGAAGAAGTGTTGCTGCGCACGTTGGGCGAGGGCGAACACGCTGTTGCTCGCGTCACGCTCATCCCATGGTTTGAGCATGATGAACGCCAGACCCGAACTCTGACCGCGACCGGCGAAGTTGAAGCCGTTCACGGTGAACACCGAGGCGACCGCGCCGGATTCTTTCTCCAGCAGGTAGGAACGCATTTCGTCGATCACGACTTGCGTACGTTCAGCACTGGAACCGGCCGGGGTTTGCACTTGAGCGAACAGTACACCCTGGTCTTCTTCCGGCAGGAACGCGGTTGGAATGCGGGTGAACAGCCAGATCATGCCGACCACGATCAGCAGGTACGCCAGCAGGTAAGGAGCCTTGCGCGACAGCATGTTGCCGACACCGCGCTCGTACTTTCTGACACCGCTGTCGAAAGTACGGTTGAACCAGCCAAAGAAACCTTTTTTCGGTGTGCCGTGCTCGCCTTTCGGAATCGCCTTGAGCATGGTTGCGCAGAGCGCCGGGGTGAAAATCAGCGCGACCAGTACCGACAGGGCCATGGCCGAGACGATGGTGATCGAGAACTGCTTGTAGATCACACCGGTGGAACCGCTGAAGAACGCCATCGGCAGCAGTACCGCCGACAGCACCAGCGCAATACCGACCAGTGCGCCCTGGATCTGGCCCATGGACTTCTTGGTCGCTTCCTTCGGTGACAGGCCTTCTTCGCTCATCACCCGCTCGACGTTTTCCACCACAACGATGGCGTCGTCCACCAGCAAGCCGATGGCCAACACCATACCGAACATGGTCAGGGTGTTGATGCTGAAACCGAACGCCGCGAGGATGCCGAATGTACCGAGCAATACTACCGGCACGGTCATCGTGGTGATGACGGTGGCGCGGAAGTTTTGCAGGAACAGGAACATCACCAGGAACACCAGCACGATCGCTTCGACCAGGGTTTCAACCACACCCTTGATCGATTCGGTCACCACCGGGGTGGTGTCGTACGGGAACACCACTTCCATGCCTTCCGGGAAGAACGGCTTGAGCTCGTCAATCGTCTTGCGCAGGGCCTTGGCGGTGTCGAGGGCGTTGGCGCCGTTGGCCAGCTTCACAGCCAGACCGGACGACGGCTTGCCGTTGAACTGGGCCGAAATGGTCGAGTTTTCGCCACCCAGACCGACATCGGCAACGTCACCGACACGAACTTGCGAACCGTCCTGATTGACCTTCAGCAGAATCGCCTTGAACTGCTCGGCAGTCTGCAGACGGGTCTTGCCGATGATCGTGGCGTTCAGTTGCTGGCCTGGCAGCGCCGGCAAACCGCCGAGCTGACCGGACGACACCTGAACGTTCTGTGCCGAGATTGCAGCGCTGACATCAGCCGGGGTCAGGTTGTATTTGTTCAACTTCGCCGGGTCGAGCCAGATGCGCATCGCGTACTGGGCACCGAAGACCTGGAAGTCACCGACACCGGCGGTCCGCGAGATCGGATCCTGCATGTTCGACACGATGTAGTTGGACAGGTCGTCCTTGGTCATGCTGCCGTCACGCGAGACCACACCGATCACCAGCAGGAAGTTTTTCACTGCCTTGGTGACGCGGATACCTTGTTGCTGCACTTCCTGCGGCAACAGCGGGGTGGCGAGGTTCAGCTTGTTCTGAACCTGCACCTGCGCGGTGTCGGAGTTGGTGCCTTGCTCGAAGGTCGCGGTGATGGTCATGCTGCCGTCGGAGTTACTTTCCGAGGACACATAACGCAGGTTGTCGATACCGTTGAGCTGCTGCTCGATCACCTGGACCACGGTGTCCTGCACGGTTTGCGCCGAAGCGCCCGGGTAGGTCACGGAGATCGCAATGGCTGGCGGTGCAATGCTCGGGTATTGGTTGATCGGCAATTTCAGGATCGAAAGTGCCCCGACCAGCATGATCACCAGGGCAATTACCCAAGCGAAAATCGGACGGTCGATGAAGAATTTTGACATGAGTTACTCCCCTTTGCCGCCAGCGGCTTTGTCAGCAGGCTGAGCGGGGGCCGGGTTCTTTTTGCCAACGTTGGTCGCTTCGGTCGGATTAACCTGAACACCTGGGCGCACGTATTGCAGGCCTTCAGTGATCAGACGATCGCCAGCCTTCAGGCCGTCTTCGATCAGCCACTGGCTGCCGACGGTGCGGCTGGCCTTGAGCTGACGCAGTTCGACCTTGTTGTCGGCGCCGACGACCAGTGCGGTCGGCGTGCCTTTGAGGTCGCGGGTCACGCCTTGTTGCGGCGCCAGAATCGCTGCGGCATTAACACCGGCCTGCAACTGGGCGCGGACGAACATGCCCGGCAGCAGGGTGTGATCCGGGTTCGGGAACACCGCGCGCAAGGTCACCGAACCGGTAGTCGGATCGACCGTGACTTCGGAGAATTCCAGCTTACCGTCGAGCTTGTACTGGCTGCCGTCTTCCAAGGTCAGTTTGACCGCTGCGGCGGTATCGCCGGACTTCTGCAGGCGACCGCTTTCCAGCTCACGGCGCAGTTCCAACAGTTCAACCGAGGACTGGGTCACGTCGACGTAAATCGGGTCCAGTTGCTGGATCGTTGCCATCGCGTCGGCTTGACCATTGCTGACCAGTGCGCCCTCGGTGACCGAAGAACGGCCGATGCGGCCGGAGATCGGCGCGTACACCTTGGTGTATTTCACGTTGATCTGCGCGCTCTGCAGCGAGGCTTCGGATTCCATGCGGTTGGACACGGCGGTGTCGTATTCCTGACGGCTCACGGCCTGCTCATCGACCAGTTGCTTGTAGCGGTCGGAGATCGACTTGGTCGAACGCAGGCTGGCTTCGGCGCTTTTCAGCGTCGCCTCATAGACCGCCGGATCGATCTGATACAGCTGCTGGCCGGCTTTGACGTCGCCGCCTTCCTTGAACAGACGCTTGAGGATGATGCCGTTGACCTGCGGTCGAACTTCCGCAATGCGGAACGCACTGGTGCGGCCCGGCAGTTCGGAGGTGAGGGTAAACGCTTGTGGTTGCAGGGTGACGACGCCGACCTGAGGGGGCGGAGCGGCCGGTGCCGCTTCTTCCTTTTTACATCCGCTGAGCAGCGATGCCAGGGCGACGGCAGTGACCAGAGCGGTAACAGCTGGCTTGAATTGCATGAAAATCCTCGGGTCAGGCGCGCGAAAAGCGCACAAGAAGTGTGGAAGGGTAAAAAAAGAGTACCGGGTGGATAAGTAGCTTGCTAAGGAATATACTTACGTTCATGGTTGTTTGTAAACACCTTGGCGTCGTATCCACCCTGTTACAAAAAACGTCGCAAGGTTTGAAATTGTAGGCCGGGGAGCCGATTCATGAGAGATCGCCCCCTCTTTATTCAGCGGATATTCAGCCATCCCTGAAACATCCTGTTTGAGGTTTTACTGCCATGGTCCGTCGTACCAAAGAGGAAGCTCAGGAAACCCGCAGCCAGATTCTGGAAGCGGCAGAGAAAGCCTTTTATGAAAGGGGGGTTGCGCGCACGACCCTGGCGGATATCGCGGCCCTGGCCGGCGTCACGCGCGGTGCCATTTACTGGCATTTCAGCAACAAGGCCGATCTGGTGCAGGCGATGCTCGATTCGCTGCGTGAGCCGCTGGATGAACTGGCCAGAGCCAGCGAAAGTGAAGACGAGCTCGATCCATTGGGCTGCATGCGCCAACTGCTGATTCATTTGTTTCATCAAGTTGCGCTGGACCCGAAAACCCGGCGTATCAACGAAATTCTGTTTCATAAGTGCGAGTTCACCGATGAAATGTGCGATTTGCGCCAGCAGCGCCGGGACGTCAGTCTCGATTGCAACGAGCGCATCGCTCTGACGTTGCGTAATGCGGTAAATCGCGGCCAGTTGCCGGAAGATCTCGACACCGCCCGTGCGGCCATCAGCATTCACAGCTATATCGATGGCCTTCTGTATGGATGGCTTTTGGCGCCGGACAGCTTTGAGTTGCATGCCGAGGCCGAGCGCTGGGTCGATACCGGGTTGGATATGCTGCGCCTGAGCCCCAGCCTGCGCAAATGAAACAAAATGCGTAATTGGCACAGCTTATGTCAATTGGCCTGCCTTGATATACGTTTGCGGCGGGGAGTTTATACGTAGCGAGCTAGGCATTTTGTAGGGAATTTGTGTCTTCTGTGTGAATGAGTGTGAGCCGCTTGCCCTCACCCTAGCCCTCTCCCAGAGGGAGAGGGGACTGACCGAGGTGTTCTTGCGAGTTACACCGACATGAAATATCCCGCCGAACTCAGGTTTCGAACATCCCCCGATCGGCTCCCTCTTCCAGAAGGAGAGGGGCTGACCGAGGTGTTCTTTCGAGTTACGCCGACCTGAAATATCCAGCCGAACTCAGGTTTCGAACATCCCCCGATCGGCTCCCTCTCCCTCGGGAGAGGGCTGGGGTGAGGGGCTACGTACTCAGCCGCGCAATCACTCTCCCGCCGAACACAAAAAAGCCCCCGACTCTCACAAGTCGGGGGCTTTGTGTTTCTACTGATTACAGCGCTGGATAGTCGATATAACCGACCGGCCCTTTACCGTAGAACAGCTCCGGACGCGCATCATTCAACGGCGCATCCGCCTTCAAACGCGCTGGCAGATCCGGGTTGGCAATGAACGGCACACCAAACGCCACAGCGTCAGCCTTGCCGCTGGCCAGCCACTCGTTGGCGCTGTCCTTGGTGAAACGTTCGTTGGCGATGTACGGGCCACCGAAAGCTTCTTTCAACTGCGAGCCGAGGCTGTCGGTACCTTCTTTCTCACGGGAGCAGATGAACGCGATGCCGCGTTTGCCCAGCTCACGTGCGACGTAGGTGAAGGTTTCCGCCAGGTTGTCGTCGCCCATGTCATGGGAGTCAGCGCGCGGTGCCAGGTGCACACCCACGCGACCAGCGCCCCAGACTTCGATCGCCGCGTCAGTCACTTCCAGCAGCAGGCGCGCACGATTTTCCAGGGAACCGCCGTAGTTGTCGGTGCGCTGGTTGGTGCTGCTTTGCAGGAACTGGTCGAGCAGGTAACCGTTGGCGCCGTGGATTTCCACGCCATCGAAACCAGCGGCTTTGGCGTTCTCTGCACCGGTGCGGTAGGCGTCGACGATGTCGGCGATTTCAGCGGTTTCCAGGGCTCGCGGGGTTGGGTAGTCGGCCAATGGGCGAACCAGGCTGACGTGGCCTTTTGGCTGGATCGCGCTCGGTGCCACCGGCGCTTCACCGTTGAGGTACGACGGGTGGGAAACCCGGCCGACGTGCCACAGTTGCAGGAAGATCTTGCCGCCAGCGCCGTGAATGGCTTTGGTCACGTTGGCCCAGCCGCGGACTTGATCGTTGGACCAGATGCCCGGGGTGTCCGGGTAGCCAACGCCCATCGGCGTCACCGAAGTGGCTTCGCTGAGGATCAGGCCGGCGGAGGCGCGTTGCACGTAGTATTCGGCCATCAGCGCATTCGGTACGCGGCCTTCGTCGGCGCGGCAGCGGGTCAGCGGGGCCATGATGATGCGGTTGGCCAGTTCGATGTCGCCGAGTTTGATCGGATCAAAAATAGTTGCCATGTCTACAACCCTCGTAAGTGGAAAGTAATCAGTTAGTTGCCGGGGCCAGATCGGCATTGCCGTTCTGACGGAAAGTAATCAGCGTCACCAGCAGCGCGAGCACCGCCAGCGCGGCGGCGGCGAGCGGCACGCTGGTCAGGCCGTAACCGTGGGCGATGACGCTGCCGCCGACCCAGGCGCCGAGGGCGTTACCGACGTTGAACGCGCCGATATTCAGGGTCGAAACCAGGTTCGGTGCGGCTTTGCCGAAGGTCACCACGTTGACTTGCAGCGCCGGTACGGCGGCGAAACACGCGGTGGCCCAGAGGAACAGGGTGATTTCGGTGGGGATCAGCGCGACGCTGGTCCAGGTCAGCACGGTGGAGACCACGGCCATGGCGATGAACACGCCGATCAGCGTGGCGGCCATGCCTTTGTCGGCGAGTTTGCCGCCGATGATGTTGCCGACCGTCAGGCCCAGGCCGATCAGCATCAGCGTCCAGGTCACGCCACGCGGCGACACACCGGTGATTTCGCCGAGCAGCGGAGCGACGTAGGTGAACAGGGTGAACACGGACGCGGCGAACAACGCGGTCATGCTCAGCGACAGCCAGATTCCGGCACCTTTGAGGGCGGCGAGTTCGGCGCGCATGTCGAGCTTCTCTTCGTCACGTTTGGCCGGCAGGAAGCGGATCAGGCCGATCAGCGCAATCACACCGATGACGGTGACGGCCCAGAAGGTCGAGCGCCAGCCATATTGCTGACCCAGCGCGGTACCCAGCGGCACGCCGAGGACGTTGGCCAGGGTCAGGCCGGTAAACATCAACGCCACCGCCGAAGCACGCTTGTTGGCCGGCACCAGGTTGGCCGCGACGACCGAACCGATGCCGAAGAACGCACCGTGGCACAGCGCCGTGATCACGCGGGCAAACATCAGCACGTTGTAATCACTGGCCATGGCACACAACAGGTTGCCGACAATAAAGATGCCCATCAACGCCACCAGTGCGGCTTTACGCGGCAGTTTGGCGGTGGCCATGGCCATGAATGGCGCACCGATGGCCACGCCCAGGGCGTAACCGGTCACCAGCCAGCCGGCGCCGGGGATCGATACACCGAGGTCAGCCGCCACATTGGGCAGCAGGCCCATGATGACGAATTCGGTGGTGCCGATGGCGAAGGCGCTCAAGGCGAGGATGAGTAGCGAGAGGGGCATGCAGGTTTCCTTGTCGGCTGGCTGACGTTAAGGGTCAGAGCTCTTTACTGAGGGTGCTGAGGAACGCCTGGATCACGTCCTCGTTACGTTTGAAAAAGTGCCATTGCCCGGCCTTCTGGCTGCTGATCAGACCGGCGCGCTGCAACGTTGCGAGGTGTGCGGAAACAGTCGACTGCGACAGGCCGCAGCGTTGATCGATCTGCCCGGCGCAGATGCCGTACTCGTGGTTGTGCAACTGTTCCGGGAATTCGTTCTTCGGGTCTTTCAGCCAGTTGAGGATGTCTCGCCGTACTGGGTGCGCCAGGGCTTTTATTATTTCGTCGAGGTCGAGGTTCATGGCAGGGGACTCACAATGTGTACAACGCTATATCGCGATGTGGCGAAATATAAATCGTTAGATCGCGATACACCAATATGATTTTGATCTGACGTCAGCATAAATTGGTATATCGCGTTATAACGATACATGGATGTATGGTTGGCCGGCCGCAGTGCTAAGCTGCGCCCATGAACTATCTCGCACATTTACACCTCGGTGGCCAGCGCCCCGGCCAACTGCTCGGCAGTCTGTATGGCGATTTCGTCAAAGGCCGGCTGCAAGGGCAGTTTGCCCCGGAGGTCGAGGCGGCCATTCAACTGCATCGGCGGATTGACGTGTTCACTGATCGCCATCCACTGGTGGACATCGCCTTGGGGCGGTTTTCCGACACGCGCCGGCGTTACGCCGGGATCGTGCTCGATGTGTTTTTCGACCACTGCCTGGCGCGGGACTGGAAAATGTATGCCGACCAGCCGCTGGAGGTTTTCACCGCTGACGTTTATCGAGTGTTGACCCACGAGCGGCAACTGCCCGAGCGGTTGGCGAAGATCGCCCCGCACATGGTCGCCAATGACTGGTTGGGTTCGTATCAGCAATTTGAAGTGCTGGAGCAGGTGTTGCGCGGGATCTCGCGGCGATTGACCCGGCCGGAAGAACTGGCGGGGGCGATGCAGGAATTGCGGCGTTTGTATGAGCCGCTGAGTGAAGACTTCCGGCTTTTCTACCCAAAACTTCAGGACTTTGCACAATCCCCACCAACACCCTGAATCCCTGTGGGAGCTGGCTTGCCAGCGATGGCGTCAGCACATTCAACATTCGTGACGGCTGGTCTACCGCTATCGCTGGCAAGCCAGCTCCCACAGGGGCCAAGGTGATTTCAGGATTTGTGTTTCAGGCAGCGATTGCCGGGCGCATTGGCGACTGTCGGGTTTCTGGAATCGATCCAAACAACGCCTTCTGCACCGCCTGCTGCGCCTCGAACGCCAGTGCCGCACGCTCACGACCCTGACAGGCAATCGTCTTGAGCAGGTGCACTTCGACATCGCCGCAATCATTACTGAACAAACGCATCAGGTGCGAGAGCAGATCGTCGTCACCAATAAACGGCGCCAGCGCATCGATTTCGCCGTCACGCAGATAACGGATCGCCACCGGTTGCAGCATCACTTCGGAATCAATCGCCGCCGCCAGCAAGCGACCATGAAAGGTGCGCAGCGAACGGCCGTCGGTGGTGGTGCCTTCCGGGAACATCAGCAACGCGTGATCGGTTTGCAAGTGACGGGTCATCTGCTTGCGGATCAACTGGCTGTCGCCCGAACCGCGACGGATGAACAGGCTGCCAGCCTTCGCCGCGAGCCAACCGGCCACCGGCCAGGTGCGCACTTCGGCTTTGGATAGAAACGACAGCGGTGTGAGCATGCCGAGCAGCGGAATATCGGTCCACGACACATGATTGCTGACCCACAGCATCGGCTGTTTTGGCAGTTCACCGTGCACGGTTACGCGAAAGGGCAGGGCGTTGCTCAGGCGCGCCATGAAGAAGCGCGACCAGCGCTGGCGCCGCTCCATCGAATGTGCCAAACCAATCCGTTCAAATACACCGAAGACGCTGGCCATGGTCAACCCCAGCGAGACCACCAGCAGCACCCGCGCGATCCGCGCGTACACCCGCAGCCGGCTCATCACACGGCCGCCTTGAAGTGCTTGGCATAGCGCGGGCAGAGTTCGTCGCGCTTGAGCAGGATGAACACGTCGGCGACCTGGAAATCTTCGTCCCAGCACGGCTCGCCGCAGATTTTCGCGCCCAGGCGCATATAAGCCTTGAGCAGCGGCGGCATTTCCGCGATCACGTTCGATGGAATATCCAGCGTCGGCAGCGGATTTTTCGGCTCGGCGCGCAGGTGTTCGGTGCAAAGATACCGTTCGCGCAGACGCTGCATGATCGCGTGGGCCTGGATGCCGCCGTCCTGCATCGGGATGCTCGCGCAACCCATCAAATAACTGTAGCCGCCCTGATTCAGCACTTCGGCCAACTCGCCCCACAACACCGCGATCGTGCCACCGTTGCGATACGCCGGGTCCACGCAGGTACGGCCGATTTCCAGAATCGGGCCTTGCAAATGCGCGAGGCCGTGCAGGCTGAATTCTTCTTCGCTGTAGAACTTGCCGAGGCTGCTGGCGGCGGTGTGATCGAGCAAACGGGTGGTCGCCACCAGACGCCCGGTGTTCAAGTCACGCACGCCGATGTGGCTGCAGTGAACATCATAGTCGTCCATGTCCAGACCCAGTTCTGCGCCTTTCAGTTTGGCGTTGAACTCGCCGCTGAAGACGTTGAAACGCAGGGCCTGGGCTTGTTGCAAGGCCTCGGCGCCGATCAGGCGTTCGGCTTGCAGGCGGCGTTCATTGCCGGTGTCGCTGATGCGGGCGATCTGAGTCATGTGAATCTCCGTACGGGCCTTTAACCCGTCGTGGGTTGCAGCCGATCGACTTTCTTTATGCAGCCGTGTTGTGCAAAGTCAGGCTATGTAGCCCCGGTGTCATCGCCATGAACGTTCGGTGATGCTTATATGACAGCCCACAAGGAGCCTCTGATGCCCTGGCCAGATCTGCTGCACCGCCGTGACCGATTGCCCGCCGTTGCTGACCTGGCCGAGGGTTTTGCGACGTTGTTGCAGCAGTTGGGCAGCGTCACGCCGTTCGAATTGGCGGTCGCGGGCGGGCGGCGAATGGCGACGCCGGGGCTGGCGTTTCTGGTCGGTTACCAAGCGGCATTGCGCATGTTGTGGCCGAGTGCACCGCTGAGCCTCGGTGCGTTGTGTGCGACCGAACAGCGCAGTTTGCGCCCGGCGGACATGCAGACACGGCTGAGCGATTTGCGCCTGACTGGGCGCAAGGATTTCGTCACGGCCGGCGATGCGGCGGACTGGTTGCTGATCGCTGCGCGCAGTGAAGAGCCCGGTGAAACGCCACGTTTGAGTCTGGCGGTGGTGTATCCCGGCGAACCGGGCGTGACCGTGGAGAAACTGCCGGCGCTGCCGTTGATGCCGGACATCAGCCATGGTCGGCTGCAGCTTGATAACGCGTTGTGCGAGTTGTTGGCCGGCGATGGTTGGGACGCCTACGTCAAACCGTTTCGCACCCTTGAAGATGTCTATGTATTGAGCGCGATGACCGCGTGGCTATATGGCGTCGGGCAGGACAGTGACTGGCCGCAGGCGCTGCAATTGCGCTTGCTGGCATTGTTGGCCGGGTGTGCCGAGGCGAGTCGGCAGCCACCGAACAATCCGGCTGGGCATGTGTTGTTGGGTGGGTTGTTTGCGCAGTTTGATGCGCTGGAGGGGGAGGTGAGCCAGGCGTTGGCTGACGGGCCGGCAGAATGGGCGCAGATGTGGCAGCGCGATCAAGGCGTGATGCAGTTGGCCTCCGGCGCTCGGGCCAAGCGGTTGGCCAACGCACTGGTGGTGTCCTGACTGGCCCCATCGCTGGCAAGCCAGCTCCCACAGGTTTCACAGGTATTCACAAAATTTGTATCCACTCAAGAACCCTGTGGGAGCTGGCTTGCCAGCGATGGCGATTTCATGGAAAAGCAAAATCTCAAATTTGTCATGAGTCCCGACTAATCTCAGCAGGTTCTCCCCAAGAGCCCTCCTCATGTGCAAAGGCCTGTCGCTGTTCCTGCTGCTGATCAGCCTCACCGTTCAGGCCGAACAATGGCCCGGCGAGCAGTGGCCAATCGGCACGACGATCACCGATACCGGGGCGCTGGAGAATTACGCCTTCCCACCCCGCGACGACGCCACCCGCCAAGGCATCCGCACTGATGCCCTGCTGATCATCCGTGACGGCCAGATCATCTACGAACGCTACGCCGGCCCAACCACCGAAGAAACCCCGCACCTGACCTGGTCAATCAGTAAAAGCCTGATGGCCACCGTCCTCGGCGTGGCGTATGGCGAAGGCCTGTTCAAACTCGAAGACCCTGCCGCAAAGTTTTACCCGCCACTGACCAAACACCCGGCGATAAAGATCGCCGATCTGCTGCACTGGGCGTCCGGTATCGACTGGCAGGAAGACTATGAATATGCCCCGCTGAAATCCTCGGTGGTGGCGATGCTCTACACCCGTGGTCATCGTGACATGGCTGCATTTGCCGCTGATCACGAGGCCTACGCCGAGCCGGGGCAGGCCTTCCGTTATTCCAGTGGCGACAGCAATCTCTTGGCGGCAGCGTTGAAAACGATCGTCGGCCCTCAGCGTTATGCGGATTACCCGTGGACGGCATTGTTCGAGCCGTTGGGCATCCGTCGCGCCGTGTGGGAAGCCGATGCCAGCGGCACGTTTGTCGCGTCTTCTTATGCTTATCTCACCGCGCGGGATCTGGCGCGGGTCGGTTTGTTGATGGCCCGCGACGGGCGCTGGAATGATCGGCAACTGCTGCCCAACGATTGGCTCGCGTTCAACCTTAAACCCTTCGCCGGTTACAAGGCTCATCAGGATGAAGCGGTCCCGGGCGGTCAGTGGTGGCTCAATCGTCCGGCGGATGGCGCCTTGTCACCGTGGCCCGATGCACCGCCCGACACCTTTGCCGCGCTTGGTCATTGGGGCCAGGCGTTGTACGTGATTCCTAGCGAGAGGCTGGTGATCGTGCGTTACGCTGATGATCGCGACGGCAATTATCGCCACAACGAGTTGCTTAAGCGTGTGTTGAAGGCGGTGCAGCCATGAAGCGCTTTTTGCTGTTGATGCTGGTCCTGCTGCTTGGCTGGGGCGTTTACGAGCGCGAAAATCTGTGGGCCTTCCCGGACATCATCAGTGCGTACACCGCCAAGGAATATTGTTCGTGCCGTTACGTGATGAACAACGATTCCGAATATTGCCGTGGCTATGTCAAACAATGGCTGCCGACCAGCCAGTTCACCGATGATCCCGCCAGCAAAACCATTACCGTCAGCGGCATGGGCCGCAGCAATCGCGCCCAGTGGCAAAGCGAACGCTCAGGCTGCCGCCTGAACCCCTGAAAACCCGCAATCCTCCTGTAAATAGAGACCCCTGTGGGAGCTGGCTTGCCAGCGATTGCGCCGGCACAGGCAATTTTTGTGTGACTGATACACCGCCATCGCTGGCAAGCCAGCTCCCACAATTGATAGATTTGTGGCGACTGAGTTTGCAATAACGGCGTGGGCGGTTAAGGTTCGTGCAGGTTTATCGGCCCCACGAGTGTTCAATGTTCAACCGCTCCCTCAGTGCAACCCTGTCCAGCCTGCTGCTTGCCGCCGTCGCGCTGCCGGCGCAGGCCAATTGGTACCTGGACGGCGAGTCGTCGCGGCTGTCGTTCGTCAGCACCAAAAACGCCCACATTTCCGAAGTGCAGCGCTTTCTGGTGCTGCACGGCAAGGTCGACCCTAACGGTCGCGCCGAAGTCGAGGTCGAGATGGACTCGATCAACAGCGGCATCCCGCTGCGCGATGAGCGCATGCGCAAAGAGTTGTTCCAGATCGAGCAATTCCCCGAAGCGACCATCACCACTCAGATCGACCTGCGTCCGATCAACGATCTGGCCCCCGGCGCGCAGCTGGAATTGCGCCTGCCGCTGACCGTCAATCTGCACGGCAAGCAGCACGAATACCCGGCCGAGCTGCTGGCGACGCGGCTCGATGATCGACGCTTTCAGGTGGTCACTCTGGAACCGCTGGTGATCAACGCCGAAGATTTTGATCTGGCGCCTGGCCTGGAAAGCCTGCGCAAACTCGCCGATCTGTCGGCTATCAGTCTATCGGTGCCGGTGGGTGCGGTGCTGATCTTCACGGCGCGCTGACATGCGCGGCGCGGTGTTTCCTTGGCGGGACGGCAACCGTTTCGAGCTGTTGATCGACGGCCCGCAATTCTTTCCGCGCATGCTTGAACAGATCGCTGGTGCGCAGGAACAGATCGAACTTGAGCTGTATCTGGTCGAGGCTGGTGCCTGTGCCGAAACCATCGTGCAAGCACTGGTGCTGGCGGCCGAACGTGGCGTGCGCGTGCGGTGCCTGTTCGATGATTACGGCAGCCTCGCGTTCACCCTCAATCTGCGCCAGCGTCTGACTCACGCCGGGGTGGAACTGCGTTTCTACAATCGGCTGAACTGGCGGCGTTGGGTCGGCAATTTCTATCGTGATCACCGTAAATTGCTCTTGGTCGATCAGCGTCTGGCGGTGGTCGGCGGCACGGGCGTCACCGACGAGTTCTGGACGCCGGGGCATGACACCAGTGAATGGCATGAAGTGATGGTCGAGATCAGCGGCCCGTTGGTGATCGACTGGCAATTACTGTTTGATCGCCAGTGGATCGCCAACCGCTACCGCCGCGCCTGGCGCCCGGCCGCGCATTTCGGCCTGCCGCGATTGCCGCGCGTGCCGGACAAGGGCGAGGGCATGGGCCGTGTGGCGTATGCCGATGCGCGCCAACATCGCGACATTCTGCAATCGTTGTTCCGTGCATTGAACAGCGGCCAGCAACGTATCTGGATGGCCACGCCGTACTTCCTGCCCACCTGGAAAATCCGCCGCTCCCTGCGCAAGGCTGCCGCGCGCGGTGTCGACGTACGCTTGCTGCTGACCGGGCCGCGCACCGATCACCCGTCAGTGCGTTACGCCGGGCATCGCTACTATCCGCGACTGCTCAAGGCCGGGGTGCAGATCTTCGAATACCAGCCGTGCTTTCTGCATTTGAAAATGGTCTTGGTGGACGATTGGGTGAGCATCGGCTCGTGCAACTTTGACCACTGGAACCTGCGTTTCAATCTGGAGGCGAATCTGGAGGCGCTGGATGCGTCGTTGACGGCCGCGGTAGAGGCGAGTTTTGTGAAGGACTTCGGGCTGAGTCAGCAGGTGAGTCTGGAAGAGTGGCAGCGCCGGCCGTTGTGGCGGCGTGTGAAGCAGCGGATTTGGGGCTGGGTGGATCGGGTGGTGGTCAATATCCTCGATCGTCGCGGCTAGTCGCTCACCGTTGATCGTTCCCACGCTCTGCGTGGAAATGCAGCCCGTGACGCTCCGCGTCACCGGACGCGGAGCGTCCCTTGAGGCATTCCCACGCGGAGCGTGGGAACGATCAGGGAGGGGACTGCGGCGTTCGTTACAGCAACTCAAAACTCTGCTGCGTCACGTCCTGCGAATCCAGGCCGATCTGCACGTTGAACTTGCCCGGCTCTGCCGCGTATTTGAGCTGGGCATTGTAGAACTTCAGGTCATCCTCGCTGATGGTGAAGTGCACGACTTTCTGCTCGCCAGCCTTGAGCATTATTTTCTGGAAGTTCTTCAGTTCTTTCACCGGACGGATCATCGAACCGGTGACGTCCTGAATGTACAACTGCACCACGGTTTCGCCGTCACGCTTGCCGGTGTTTTTCACCATGACGCTGGCGTCGAGCTTGCCCGTAGCGTTCAGCGTGGTCGACGACAGCGCCATATCGCTCAAGGCGAATTGGGTGTAGCTCAGGCCATAACCGAACGGAAACAGCGGCCCCGTGGTGTCATCGAAATACTGCGAGGTGTAGTTGCCCGGTTTGCCCGGCGTGAACGGCCGGCCAATGCTCAGGTGGTTGTAGTACGTCGGGATCTGGCCCACGGAACGCGGGAAGGTCACCGGCAGTTTGCCCGACGGGTTGTAGTCGCCGAACAGCACGTCGGCGATGGCATTGCCGCCTTCGGTGCCGCTGAACCAGGTTTCCAGAATCGCGTCAGCCGACTGGTTCTCTTCGAGAATGGTCAACGGGCGGCCGTTCATCAACACCAGCACCAGCGGTTTGCCGGTGGCTTTCAGCGCACGGATCAGCTCGCGCTGGCTTTCCGGGATGTTCAGGTCGGTACGGCTGGAGGATTCGTGGGACATGCCACGGGACTCGCCCACGGCTGCAACGATCACGTCAGCGTCCTTGGCGGCTTTGACTGCTTCGTCGATCAGCACGTTGGCCGGGCGCGGATCATCGACCACTTCCGGCGCATCGAAGTTGAGGAAGTTCAGGTAGTCGAGGACCTTCTTGTCGCTGGTGATGTTGGCGCCACGGGCGTAGATCAGGTTCGCCTTGTCGCCGATCACCGAGCTCATGCCGTCGAACAGGGTCACCGATTGCGCCGGTTTACCCGCCGCCGCCCAGCTGCCCATCATGTCGATCGGTGCCTTGGCCAACGGACCGACCAGCGCGACTTTCGCGTCTTTCTTCAGCGGCAGGGTTTCGTTCTGGTTCTTCAGCAGCACCAGGCTGCGGCGCGCGACTTCGCGGGCCTCGGCGCGGTGCAGACGGCTTTCGGCGTAGGTGTCGGCCGGATCGTCTTCAGCCTTGCCGATACGCAGGTACGGGTCCTTGAACAGGCCCATGTCGTACTTGGCGGCGAGGACTTCGCGCACGGCGTTGTCGATGTCTTTCTGTTCGATCTCGCCGGACTTGAGCAGCCCCGGCAGCTCTTTGCCGTACAGGGTGTCGTTCATGCTCATGTCGATGCCGGCCTTGATCGCCAGTTTCGCCGCTTCACGACCATCACGGGCGACGCCGTGTTTGATCAGTTCGAAGATCGCACCGTGGTCGCTGACCGCCAGGCCTTTGAAGCCCCAGTCGCGGCGCAGCAAATCGTTCATCAGCCAGGTGTTGGCCGTGGCCGGAATGCCGTTGATCGAGTTCAACGCGACCATCACACCGCCGGCGCCGGCATCGATCGCGGCGCGGTACGGCGGCAGGTAATCCTGATACATCTTCACCGGACTCATGTCGACGGTGTTGTAGTCGCGACCGCCCTCGACCGCGCCGTACAGAGCGAAGTGCTTGACGCTGGCCATGATGCTGTCGGCCGCGCTCGGGGTGGCGCCCTGATAGGCACGCACCATGACCCCGGCAATGCGCGAGGTCAGGTAGGTGTCTTCACCGAACCCTTCGGAGCTGCGGCCCCAGCGCGGGTCGCGGGAGATGTCGACCATCGGCGCGAAGGTGATGTCGAGGCTGTCGGCGGCGGCTTCCTTGGCGGCAACGCGACCGGACTGGTCGATGGCGTCCATGTCCCAGCTCGAGGCGAGGGCCAGCGGAATCGGGAAAATCGTACGGTGACCGTGGATCACGTCGTACGCGAAAAACATCGGAATCTTCAGACGGCTGCGCATGGCAGCGTCCTGCATCGGACGGTTTTCCGGGCGGGTGATCGAGTTGAACGTGCCGCCGATGTTGCCGGCGGCGATTTCCTTGCGGATCAGCTCGCGGGGCATTTCCGGGCCGATGCTGATCAGGCGCAACTGGCCGATCTTTTCATCGAGGGTCATCTGGTTCATCAGGTTGCTGATGAACGCGTCCTTGTTTTCCAGGGGTACCGGGGTCGTGGCGGCCAATACTTGATGACTGGCCAGGCTGACGAACAAACCCAGCAAACACAGCTTCTTCATGAATATTTTTCTCAAGGGCCCAAGCGGCAATGCAACGCCGGCCAGCCAAAATTTAGGGAGCGACTATTGTTGTTCGGGTACAGGCTCAAAGAAACAGAGCCAAAAACGGCAGCCGACACTTGGCAGCATGATCACGCAGGGCACTTTTTAGCCCATTGCCCCGTCGTAATCCAGCGACGCGGCCGATTATGCCCCAAGAGCCCTCTGAGAATGTTTCGCGCTCGGTTTTTATAATGATATGTGCCAAGGAGCATCACTGCGATGAATGCAAGTCCAACCTATCGCTCACGTCTGCAGGTCGCCACACTGCTGGTGCTGGCGACGCTGTTGACCGCGTGCGGCATCAACAATATCCCGACCCTCGACGAACAGGCCAAAGCCGCGTGGGGCCAGGTGCAGAACCAGTACCAGCGCCGCGCTGACCTGATCCCCAATCTGGTGGAAACGGTGAAGGGTTACGCCAAGCATGAGGAGGAAACCCTGACGGCAGTGATCGAGGCCCGGGCGAAAGCCACGTCGATTCAGGTGGATGCCAGCACCCTCGACAATCCCGAGAAGCTCAAGCAGTTCCAGCAGGCGCAGGACCAACTGACCGGCGCATTGAGCCGGTTGATGGTGGTCTCCGAGCGTTATCCGGATCTGAAAGCCAACCAGAACTTCCTCGCCCTGCAATCGCAACTTGAGGGCACGGAAAACCGCATCGCCGTGGCGCGTCGCGATTTCATTCTGGCGGTGCAGAAATACAACACCGAAATCCGCACCTTCCCCGGTCGCCTCTGGCACAGCGTGATGTACAGCGACCTGCCGATCCGCGAAACCTTCGAAGCCACCACGCCGGATGCCGATAAGGCACCCCAGGTTAAATTCTGAAAACACACCTGTGTAGGAGCTGCCGAAGGCTGCGATCTTTTGACGTTGGTTTGTAAAAAACAAGATCAAAAGATCGCAGCCTTCGGCAGCTCCTACAGGGGACGGTGGGGGTAATAGATGCGCGTGTTGAAAATGGGCCTGGTGCTGATGCTATGGCTGTTCGCCGTCAGCGCCCGGGCCGAGTTGACGTTCCCGGCGCTGAGCGGGCGGGTGGTGGACGAAGCGCAGATGATCGAGCCGTCGGTGCGCGCGCAACTGAGCCAGCAGTTGCAGGCCCACGAGCAGGCCACTGGCGAGCAATTGGTCGTGGTTACCGTGCCGGATTTGCAAGGCACCACCATTGAGGACTTCGGCGTTCAGATCGGACGACATTGGGCCATCGGTCAAAAGGACAAGAACAACGGTGCGCTGCTGATCGTTGCCCGTGACGAGCGCAAACTGCGCATCGAAGTCGGTTATGGCCTCGAAGACCGGCTGACCGACGCGCAGACTTCAGTGATCATCCATCAAGTCATTACGCCCGCCTTCAAGGCCGGTAATTTCAGCAAAGGCATCAGCGACGGCGTCGCGGCGATACTGGTGGTGCTGGGTGGCAATCCGCTGGATGAGCCGTCGACGGTCTATGAATCCAGCGGTGATCCGTCCGATGATTTCATCTCGCGGCATCCGGGATTGTTCGTGTTTTTGGTGATGTTGTTCATCCTGGCGGTGTTTGTCTGCCAGATGCTCGGTATCCTGCCTGCCGGCCGGGGTGGCTCCGGAGGAGGGGGCGGCTTTGGCGGTGGTGGCGGTTTTGGCGGCGGCGGTGGAGGTGGAGGCTTCAGCGGCGGCGGGGGCAGTTTCGGCGGCGGTGGTTCGTCCGGCGGCTGGTGAAATCAGAAGAATAATGAGCAGGCACTTTTCAACATGGCATTACTGACCGAACACGAACAACGCAAGGTCGCCGAGGCGATTGCGCGAGTCGAGCGCGACACCGACGCCGAACTGGTGACGGTGCTGGCCGCCCGCGCCGATGACTATGCGTACATCCCGTTGTTGTGGGCGAGCCTGTTGGCTTTGGTGGTGCCGGGCGTCGTGCACTACCTGACCGGGTGGCTGACCATGCACAGCCTGCTGTTGGTGCAGTGGATCAGTTTTGTCGTGCTGTGCCTGCTGTTTCGATTGCCCAAAGTCACCTCCCACCTGATCCCGCGTCATGTGCGGCACTGGCGCGCCTCGAACCTGGCGCGGCGGCAGTTTCTGGAGCAGAACCTGCATCACACGGTGGGCAGCACGGGGATGCTGATTTTTGTCTGCGAGGCGGAGCGGTATGTGGAGATTCTGGTGGATGAGGGGATTTCCAGACGGCTGGACAATAAAACCTGGGATGGGATTGTTGCGGCGTTTACCGAGCAGGTCAGGCAGGGGCGCACGCTTGAGGGGTTTGTCACGTGTATCGAGGCGTGCGGGGAATTGCTGAAGGTGCATGTGCCGGTGACACAGGTGAGGAATGAGTTGCCGAATCGGTTGGTGGTTTTGGGGTAGGTTGCAGATTTTTTATTCGGCTTGAGGGCCATACCCTCACCCCAGCCCTCTCCCGGAGGGAGAGGGGGCCGACCGAGGTGTTCTGCGCTCGACATCGACCTGAAAAACCGTGTCGATTATGGATTCAAGGCAAATCGTTCAAGTCGGTGTATCTCGTCAATATCCCCCAATCAGTCCCCTCTCCCTCCGGGAGAGGGCTAGGGAGAGGGCGCTTCTGACAACCGTTGGGTAAATAAGAGCGTGTCCCCAACCCCCATCCCCCCTAAAATACCCGCCACTCCCGATTTCGCCCGTCCGAGGCCGCTTTTCCATGCCCGTTACTGCTCCTGCCACCAAGCCCGCGCCTGATCACCACGCCCAGTTCATCGAGCTGCTGCAAGCCAGCCTCGAACAGAACGGCTTCATCAAACTGGTGTTGGCCAAATACGTCGGTGAAGAGGCGGATCTGCAGCGGGTCATCATCAAGCCGGTGACGGTCAAGGCGCAGCCGAATCTGTCGTTCGTCTATCGCTACAAGACTCGCGACATCACCAAAAACCTGCCCTTGGTCGACGGTGTAGCGGCGATTGCCGCGCTGCTGCCGGCCTCGTTCAAGAATGCGCATTTACTCGCGGTAACTGACGAAGCCCAGCTCGAATACAGCAAAAAGGGCAAGAGTTCGTTGTTCAAGAGCAAACCTCAGCAATTGCGCGAAGCGCCGTCCGCTGAGCACAACCGCGAGAAAAATCGCTTCCTCGAATTGAGTCGGCCGTTCCTCAAGGACCTGGGCGTGACCAATGCCCAAAACGAGCTGATTCCGGCGATGTCGCGCAAGTGGAAGCAGATCAACAAGTTCATCGAAGTATTCAGCCACGCCCTGACCTCATCGCCGCTGGCGCTGGACAAACCGGTGCGCGTGGCGGATTTCGGTTCGGGCAAGGGCTATCTGACGTTCGCCATTCACGATTACCTGCGCAACACTTTGAAAGCCGAGGGCGAAGTCACCGGCGTCGAGCTGCGGGAAGAGATGGTCAACCTGTGCAACGCCGCGGCGGCAAAACTCGATCATCCGGGACTGGTGTTCAAGTGTGGTGACGTGCGCAGCGTGGCGCCGAGCGAGCTGGACGTGATGATCGCCCTGCATGCCTGCGACATCGCCACCGATTACGCGATTCACACTGGCATCCGCTCGGGCGCGTCGATCATCATGTGCTCGCCGTGCTGCCACAAACAGATCCGCCTGCAGATCCAGAGCCCGGCGTTGCTCAAACCGATGCTGCAATACGGTTTGCACCTCGGCCAGCAGGCGGAAATGGTCACCGACAGTCTGCGCGCATTGTTCCTTGAGGCGTGTGGTTACGAGACCAAGGTGTTTGAGTTCATCTCCCTGGATCACACCAACAAGAACAAGATGATTCTGGCGGTGAAACGCGCCGAGCCGGTGGATTCGGCACAGTTGTTGGTGAAAATTCAGGAGTTGAAGGATTTCTACAACATCAGCGAGCACTGCCTGGAAACCTTGCTGCGCGCGGACGGCTATCTCGCCTGACTCGGTCCCTGTAGGAGCTGCGGCACGCTGCGATCTTTTGATCTTGAACAACACAGTCAAAAGATCGCAGCGTGCCGCAGCTCCTACAGTTTATGTGGTGGCTATGCGGGCCGGTTGCACAGCGGTTTTACGGCCGAGCATGACAGTCGCAATTACCCCGCAGGCAAACACCCAGGTAATCGGCTCGACATGTTCACCAAAGAACAACGCCGAAAACGCGATGGTGAAGAAAATCTGCAGCAATTGGACCTGACTGACCCGGGAAATCCCGCCCATGGCCAGCCCGGCGTACCACGCAAAGAACCCGAGAAACTGCGAAAACAACGCCACATAACCAAACGCCCACCAGGTCTTCGCCGACACCGCCCCCTGATGCTGAAGCGCGAGATACAGCACAGGCCCGATCAACAGCGGCGTCGACAACACCAGCGCCCAGCAGATCACCTGCCAGCCGCCCATCTCCTTGGCCAACCGGCCACCTTCGGCGTAACCCAGGCCACCGACGGCAATCGCGCCGAGCATCAGTAAATCCCCCGCTTGAATACTGCCGGCCCCGGTGTACAGCGCATACCCGAGCACCAACGCACTGCCGAGGGCGGCGCAGGCCCAGAAGGCTTTTGACGGGCGCTCGTGGGACAACCACGCGGCATACAGCGCCACGCACAATGGTTGCAAGCCGTTGACCAGTGCACCGTGGGACGCTGGCAAGGTTTGCATGGCCCACGCCGACAACACCGGAAAACCCAGAATTACCCCGGCGATCACCAGACTCAGACCTTTGACCTGCTGCCACGTTGGCCACTTCTCGCGGCGCCATAACAGAAGCAACGCCGCCGGAATTGCCGCGAACAGTGCGCGGCCCAAACCGTTGAGCAGTGGATGCAGTTCCTGCACCACAATGCGGGTGAAGGGCAGGGTGAGGCTGAAGATCACCACGCCGAGCAGGCCGAGGGCCATGCCGGTGTTTTCGCGCGAGGACATGATGGGAACCGGAATGAGTGGTTGGGAATGACCTTCATCAAGCCATAAACCGGGTGGTTCGGGCTGTTACAGCTAGGCACAGACTTAGGCGTACAGTTTCACGGCCCCTTCGCGAGCAAGCTCGCTCCCACAGGAGAATGCATTCCAAATGTGGGAGCGAGCTTGCTCGCGAAGAACGATGACACGGTCTCAGGTAGTAGCCGGTTGTTACCCGAGCCGCTGGATAAGGTCTACCTTGAGTAGTCCCAGGCAATTTCCAGAGGAGTCCTCCCCATGGCCGCGAAAAAGATCCTGATGCTGGTCGGCGATTACGTCGAAGACTACGAAGTGATGGTGCCGTTCCAGGCCCTGCAAATGGTTGGTCACAACGTCCACGCCGTATGCCCGGACAAGGCTGCCGGTCAAACCGTGCGCACGGCGATCCATGACTTCGAAGGCGACCAGACCTACAGCGAAAAGCCCGGTCACCTGTTCGCCCTCAACTTCGACTTCGCCAAAGCCAAAGAGACGGACTACGACGCGCTGTTGATCCCTGGCGGACGCGCCCCGGAATACCTGCGCCTCAACGAAAAAGTCCTCGATCTGGTGCGCGCCTTCGACAAGGCCGGCAAACCGATTGCTGCGGTTTGCCACGGTGCGCAATTGCTGGCGGCGGCGGGTGTACTTGAGGGGCGCGAATGCAGCGCCTATCCGGCCTGCGCCCCGGAAGTGCGCCTGGCGGGCGGTACGTACATCGATATCCCGGTGACGGACGGCCACGTTCAAGGCAATCTGGCCACGGCGCCTGCCTGGCCGGCGCATCCGAACTGGCTGGCCGGTTTCCTCGGCTTGCTCGGCACCAAAATCACCCTGTAACGAGGATCCGCCGATGTGCGAGCTCTACGTCAAGGCTGACCCGATTCTCTACGAATCACGCTCGCGCTCGCTGCGCATCTGCGGCGTGGTGACGACGTTGCGCCTGGAGAATCAGTTCTGGGACATTCTCAGCGAGATTGCCGAGGTCGACGGCATGACCACCAACCAACTGATCGCCAAGCTGTATGAAGAGGTGATGGATTATCGCGGGGAAGTGGTGAATTTTGCGTCGTTCTTGCGGGTGAGTTGTACGCGGTATCTGAGTCAGCGGCGGGTGAGTGCGCCGGAGTTGTCGGTGGTGCGGGCGGTGGTGAAATAGGCCTGACCGGGTTGACCCATCGCTGGCAAGCCAGCTCCCACATGTGACCGCATTTTCATTGGAGAACTCGGTCGAAAGTGGGAGCGAGCCTGCTCGCGAAGGGGCGGGTACAGGCGACAGAAGGCTGGGGCTGGTCTTTACTCACAGGCGCGAAATCTCTCAATCGCCAAGGAGAAACGAGCATGTCCGGATGGTACGAAATCAGTAAAAGCAGCAACGGCCAGTTCAGGTTCGTCTTGAAAGCGGCGAATGCCGAAACGATTCTGACCAGCGAGTTGTACACCACTCGCGCAGCCGCCGACGGCGGGATTGCCTCGGTGCAGGTCAACAGCCCGCTGGATGAACGCTACGAGAAAAAGTCGACGAAGGACGGCCATCCGTACTTCAACCTGAAAGCGGCCAATCATCAGATCATCGGTAACAGTGAGGCATATTCATCGGAGGCGGCGTGCGACAAGGGCATTGCCAGCGTCAAGGCGAACGGTCCGAGCAAAGTGATCAAGGACAAGACCTTGCCGGTTCTCTAAACCCGCTTTCAAATCCACCACCATTCCTGTGGGAGTTGGCTTGCCAGCGATGAGGCCATTTCATTCAGCATCGATGTTGAATGATCCACCGCCATCGCTGACAAGCCAGCTCCCACAGGTTTTTGCGTTGTCAGTGGATCAGCGCAGGGTTTTCAGGATCGTTTGCAGCTGAGTCTGGCCCGCCTCACTCAATGGGAACACCGGCAAGCGCGGATCGCCCGATTCAAGCCCGGTCTGCCGCAACCCCGCCTTGATCGTCGCCGGCAGACCACCCTTGAGGATGAAATCCAGCAGCGGCAACTGGCGGTAAAACAAATCCCGCGCGCGATCCAGATCGCCGGCCATGGCGGCCTCGTACAAGTCCAGATTCAGTTGTGGAATCAAGTTCGGCGCCGCCGTGCACCAGCCTTTCGCCCCGGCAGCAAACGCTTCCAGCGCCAGCGGATTGCAGCCGTTGTAGAACGGCACCTGACCTTCGCCGAGCAATTGCAGCTTGTGCATGCGCTGGATGTCGCCGGTACTCTCCTTGACCATGGTCACGTTTTCAACGGCATTGACGATGCGCAGAATCAAATCTACGGACATGTCTGTGCCGCTGGTGGCCGGGTTGTTGTAGAGCATGATCGGCACGCCGATGCTCTCGCCGATGGCGCGGTAGTGGGCGAGGATTTCCGCTTCGCTGAGTTTCCAGTACGAGGCCGGCAGCACCATGACCACATCGGCGCCGTGGGCTTCAGCAAAACGTGCGCGGCGCACGGCTTTGGCGGTGGTCAGGTCGGATACGCTGACGATGGTCGGTACGCGTTTGGCCACCTGCTTGATGCTGAATTCAGCGACTTGATCCCACTCCGCATCGCTCAGGTAAGCGCCTTCGCCGGTGCTGCCCAGTGGGGCAATAGCGTGGACGCCGCTGTCGATCAAACGATCGATCGATTGGCCCAGGGCGGGTAGATCCAGCCCTTCGCCGTTGGCGCCGAACGGGGTGATGGTGTAGCCGATGATGCCGTGAATAATGGACATGGGAATCTCTCCGTAGCAGGGTTCAGTTCAGACAATCGGCGTGTTGACGCAGGTTCTGCCGGGCGTAGTAGTTGAAGGCGGCGGCGTGGCGTTTCGGCTTGGCGATCCAGTCATGCGCCTCGCGGCCCAGTTCCGGGATGATCGGCTTGATCGTGCCGGCGGCCATCGCCAGCAGTTGCAGCTTGGCCGCGCGTTCGATCAGTTGGGCGATGACACACGCCTCTTCAATCGTCGTGCCGGTCGACAGCTGACCGTGGTGCGAAAGCAGGATCGCGCGTTTGTCGCCCAGCGCACCGGCAATCAGTTCGCCTTCTTCGTTACCGACTGGCACGCCCGGCCAACCCTCGAGAAACGCGCAGTCGTCGTACAGCGGGCACAGGTCCATGTGGGAAATCTGCAGCGGTACTTCGAGCATCGACAACGCAGCCACGTGGGTCGGGTGGGTGTGGATGATGCAGTTCACATCCGGGCGAGCGCGGTACACCCAGCTATGGAAACGGTTGGCCGGGTTGGCCATGCCGTGACCTTCGAGGACTTCCAGATCCTCGTTGACCAGCAACAGATTGCTCGCGGTGATTTCGTCGAAACCCAGGCCCAGTTGCTGAGTGTAATAGGTGCCGGGCTGCGGGCCACGAGCGGTGATCTGGCCGGCGAGACCGGAGTCGTGGCCGTTCTCGAACAGAATCCGGCACGTCAGGGCCAGCTTTTGCCGGTCCGTCCACGTATTATCCGCCAGGCTTTTTTGCATCTGGATCAGCGCTTGCTTGACCAGTTGGTCTTTGGGTAGTGCTAATGTCTTGGCCATGTCTGTGTCCTTTGGGTGATTGCAGATGACACTAAAGAGGCTATATGACACAAAGTGTCATTGGCAAGCACAAATCGTCGCTCCCTTGCTGGAATAACCGCCGCGCATGTCTATCCGTTTGAAATTGTTGAGAAAAAAACTTGGCGTAACCCTTGAGGCGCTGGCCGAAAAATCCGGCATGACCAAGAGTTATCTGTCCAAAGTCGAGCGCGGGCTGAACACCCCGTCGATTGCTGCCGCGTTGAAACTGGCGAAAGCGCTGAACGTCAAAGTCGAAGAGTTGTTCTCCGAAGACAACGTCAGCCTCGACAGCTACAGCCTGGTGCGCAGCCATGAGCGCCAGTCATTGGCGGCCAATGACCAGAGTCCGGGATATGCCGTGCTCGCGCATCAGGTCAGCGAGCGAAACCTGCTGCCGTTCATCATCTACCCGCCAAAAGAGTTCAGCGACAAGACCTTCAAGGAGCACTTGGGCGAGGAGTTTTTGTTCGTCCATGAAGGGCAGGTCGAAGTGGATTTCATGAGCGAGAAAGTGTTGCTGGAACGCGGCGATGCGCTGCACTTCAATGCGCAGAAACCGCACCGGATCAGATCGGTGGGGGATGTGCAGGCGCAGTTGCTGGTGGTGGTGCACAGCGCTGAGGATTGAACCCTGAAATCAAAAGATCGCAGCCTTCGGCAGCTCCTACAGGGGAACGCATTCCAACTGTAGGAGCTGCCGAAGGCTGCGATCTTTTGATCTTGCTTCAAACCTCGACCGGCACCGACAATTTGGGGCTACCGAGCGCATGGCTCTTCGCATCAAAAAACCGCAACTCAACCCCTGTGCCCTCGAACACCTGCGCGTAATGGCGCTTCTGATGCTGAACAAAAGCTGCACTGCGCGGATAAATCGAGATCGCCACCGTCGCCGGTTTCGCCAGGCGCAGCGCCCGAACGATGTGCGCATCCTGCTCACCCAACGCATGACCAAAGATGCACAGACTGCCGCCATGCCCCAGCAACTGCTGATAACAGAACGACAGATAATCCGAGCTGCGGATGGTCTTGAGCTTGTCCGCACTCGGCCCTTCGGTGACGAACAGCGGCACGTCATCCAGCGTCTTGATCGTGTTGTTGATGGCGAAGCTGCCGAGCAGCGTGCCCTCGGTTGACGTCAGTTTGCGTGCGGTGCCGTCCTGATTGCGTACCAGATGCAGACCACCGTGCAGGTACAGCAAACGCGTTTTTTCAGTGGCACTTTCGCTCAGGTCGAAACTGGCATTCGGACCGTTGAACAGATCATCGATGGCCTCGCTGTTGTGTTGCAGTGCCCAGTAGTTGAGCAGGTCGTAATTGGTGGTGAACACCGTGCGATAGCGCGCCAACTCTTCATTCAACACCGTCAGCGTCGATGACTTCACCAGTCGCCATGGAATGTGCACCGCGTGCACGGTGTTGATCAGCGCTTCCTTGATCGCGTAATAGCGATTGCGCGGCGCCGCCGAGCTGACGGCCAGTGCCTTGTTGACCCGACTGGTGGTTTTCAGCGCGCCGAGGACCTGCTCGAAACTGCGCGTCTGCATCGCGTCGAACACTGCCAGTTCCGACGCACTCAGCGGTTTTTCTTCGACGGTGCGGGCGTTCTCGAACAGCGAGTCATAGCCGAAGTCGTCCCAGACCGCGCGGCTGGCCCCGTTGCCCACCAGCAAGCCACTGAAGTCGGTCGCGGTGCACAGGACGTTCCAGTCTTCGAGGGTGGCGTCGACATCGAGAAAATCGGTCATTGCGTAGGCGGTCTCAAAACAAAGGGCTGATGGGCGGCGACTTTATCACGAGCGGGCATTGAGCCAGATCAACATCCGCCGTGACCGATCGGTCGATCCTGTGTGCATCCGCCGGATCGGCGCAGTCGATTCGGCCCCAGTCAGGAGACGTACGATGAGCAGTACCTTTTTCATTCCGGCGGTCAACATCATGGGCAACGGCTGCCTCGACGAAGCCATGGTCGCGATCCGCAACTACGGTTTCCGCAAGGCACTGATCGTCACTGACTCAGGCCTGGCCAAGGCTGGCGTGGCCACCATGATCGCCGAGAAACTGGCGATGCAGGACATCGATTCGGTGATTTTCGACGGCGCCAAACCGAACCCGAGCATCGCCAACGTCGAGTCGGGGCTGGGGCTGCTCAAGGAAAGTCGCTGCGATTTCGTCGTGTCGCTGGGCGGTGGTTCGCCGCACGACTGCGCCAAAGGCATTGCCTTGTGCGCGACCAACGGTGGGCAGATTCGCGATTACGAAGGCGTCGATCAATCGAGCAAGCCGCAACTGCCGCTGATAGCGATCAACACCACCGCTGGTACCGCCAGCGAGATGACCCGTTTTTGCATCATCACTGACGAATCGCGCCACGTGAAAATGGCCATCGTCGACCGCAACGTCACGCCGCTGCTGTCGGTCAACGACCCGGAGCTGATGGTTGCCATGCCCAAAGGTCTGACCGCCGCCACCGGCATGGACGCGCTGACCCACGCCATCGAAGCCTACGTCTCGACCGCTGCCAACCCGATTACCGACGCCTGTGCGCTGAAAGCCATGACCCTGATCAGCAACAACCTTCGCCTGGCAGTACGCGACGGCAGCGACCTCGCCGCGCGGGAGAACATGGCTTATGCGCAGTTCCTTGCCGGCATGGCCTTCAACAACGCTTCCCTCGGGTATGTGCATGCGATGGCGCATCAGTTGGGTGGTTTCTATGACTTGCCCCATGGCGTGTGCAACGCGGTGCTACTGCCCCACGTGCAGACGTTCAATGCGCTGGTGTGTGCCGATCGGCTGACTGATGTCGCCCACGCCATGGGCGCGGATATTCGCGGTTTCAGCGCAGAAGAGGGCGCTCAGGCGGCGATTACTGCAATCCGCTGTCTGGCCAAAGACGTCGAGATTCCCGGTGGCCTGCGCGAACTCGGCGCCAGGCTCAGCGACATTCCGCTGCTCGCGAGCAATGCGTTGAAAGACGCCTGCGGTTTGACCAATCCACGGGCGGCGGACCAGCGCCAGATCGAGGAGATTTTTCGCAATGCGTTTTGAGCGGCACGGCAGTGGTAATTTCTTGACGGTCAGGTTTTGCCTTTGCCTTTGCCCTTGCCTTTAGCGGTCACCGTAAACGTTCGAACACGGCCCCAGTCAGACACCTTCCCGTCGATGTTGTGAATGGCGGATGTCCGGTGCAGTCCGGGAGCTAAGGGTTTTGTAACCTGAGCACGCCATCGTTTGAGGGTGTCGACGTCGGCTTTGGCAATCACCTTGTTGGTGTCCAGATCGATAATGTTAACGAAGCCTTCAGCTTGTGTGACGTCTCCGGAAAAGAACGGAAGCGTATTTACCTGTTCTCCCTCCTCTGGTTCGAAAACTACCGGGACGTTGATTTCCGGCCGCAGTACCACGGTATACCTGCGCTCCGCACTCCATTCTGAAGGGACGCCTTCCCACGTCTGGCGCGCGTGAATCCCTTGCTCACCCGTAGACTGGGCGCCGCCGATGCTGAACGCCCATCGTCCATTTGCGCTGACCTTTCCTCCCCCGAGCGCATTCCCATATTCAATGCTCCATACCTGCACCAGAGCATCCGGTATACCGCTGCCAAGCAACAGTGTTGCGACCCCCGTTGTACTTCCCTCTTCAGGGAGCGTGATGGTCGGCGGGGCAGGTGGGGGATTGGACTTTTCTAAAGGACTCATTGCTCTTCTCGTTTCAGGCTGAATTTGAATCGAGAGGTTGGCATGACGTGATTCCTTCCGAACCTGTAAAAACTACCAGTTTTTTAGCTTCATTCGCTTGGTCGGTAATTTCGTTTTCTTCTAAAAAACTGTCATTTCTGTCAGTTGTCCGGCGTGGTTGCTTCGGATCGAATGCTCTGACAACGGGGGGCGACTCCGATCTCTCAAGGAGCACACGAACATGCCTAAAGCCAATGCACGCAAAGCACAATCAGCCGGTGAGCCGGATCAGACGTTCGCCCATTCGGGCCTGCAAACGCTGCAGTTTCCTGCCGCGCGCAAAACCATCGGCAAAAGTGTCGCAGTGCTGCCCTCGGGGCGGATCATGGTCAGTGCGACCGTCATCGATGCCTCGGGGGCCTCGCATTACGGCCTTGCACGACTGCTCCATGACGGTCTTCTCGACACCGGCTTCGGCCAGAGCGGGTACCTGAGCGGCCAGTTTGCCAAGGGTCGGTTATCACAAGGCGGGAATCTGGTTGTCGATGCGAGCGGTGCATTCTGGATGAGCGCAGTGCTTGCAGACACCGAGGGCAAGCTCAAGCAAATCATCGCTCGATTCAAACCCGACGGTACGCTCGATCCCGAGTTTGGTGATGGGCAGACTGGCTACCGAGTCGTGCCGACGCGTATTCCTGCGCTCGACTATGCCACGGGCGGTCGCTTGATATTGGCGCAATCCACCCCAGCGATAACGATGCCGGACAGATTGCTTTTCGTCACCTCTCAAGGGGGCAGCGGGTTGTTGACGCGTTTCTTTCTGGATGGCAAGGATGACCCGGCGTTTGCTGGCAAAGGCTGGATTCACGTGACGCTTTCCGGTGTGGCGATCACGTTGCACGGGGTCACACAGTCAAGCGATGGACAGATTCTTGTCCATGGCAAGACAGAAGTGACCAATCAGGGGCTGGTCATGGCTTATGACCGTTCCGGGCAGGTTGCTGACTCGTTCGGCGCGAAAGGCACGCTGCTGCTCAATCTGCACAATGCCGGCGTACCGCTTGAAACCTCGGTGAATCGTATCGTTGTGCAATCGGCGCAGCGCTTGTTGTTGATCGGATCTGCCGTCGAGTCGTCCGCCGGGGAGAAACGTCAGCATGGCTTCATCAGCGGGATCGATCTCACTGGCAAGACTGATCCAGCGTTCAACCGCGGGACACCCGTCATTACCGCAGCCGCGCAGCCACTGGATCTGAAAAGCTGGAGCGCAGGGTTCGTGCTGAATGACTCTCCCGGCCCGCGAATCGTCACGGTCGGACAGACCTCGGACGGCCCCCGACGGTTACTCACGGGGGGCTTTTTGGTCGATGGTGCCGCGGATCCTGCATTTGATGTCGAGGGCGCCGCCGGTATCGAGTGGATTGCACGGGATGCCTGTCTGCAGGGTTCGTCCGTGTTGCTGCTGGGGCAGAGAAATGAAGCGGCTCACCTGGTGCGATTGTTGACGGCAGCGAACTGACGGCGGGGTAATCACAGTGTCGACGTGATTGAAATCCGGGCTATCCTGCCGACTCGGACGAACCCAGTCAGCGAGCCCTCCATGCTGCAAAAAAGCCTGATCCGCCGCCTCGACCTGATCACCCTGCAACTGTTTGTCGCCGTGCACGAAGAGGGCACGCTGACCCGCGCGGCCTCGCGTGAAGCCATCGCGGTGTCGGCGGCGAGCAAGCGGCTGATGGAGCTGGAAGAGGCGCTCGGGATCAGCCTGTTCGTGCGTCAGGCCAAAGGCATGACCCTGACGCCGGCCGGGGAAACCTTGCTGCACCATGCCCGGCAGATGCTGTTCAACGTCGAGAAAATGGGCCTGGAACTCGGCGAGCACAGCCACGGCGTGCGCGGTTATGTGCGCATGCTGGCGAACCTTTCGGCGATCATTCAGTTTCTTCCCGAAGACTTGCGCGACTTCTCCGCGCAGCATCCGCAGGTCAAGACCGATCTTGAAGAACGGCCCAGCGCCGGGGTGATTCAGGGTGTGCTCGATGGCGTGGCGGATCTCGGCATCTGCTCCAACGACAGCGACACCAAAGGTCTGCACAGCGTGTTGTACCGTCAGGACAAACTGGTGGTGGTGATGCTGCCGGAGCATCCGTTGGCCGCGCGTGAATCGGTGGCGTTCGCCGAAACCCTGGACAGTGATTACGTCGGTTTGCACGCGGCCAGTTCGATCAACATGCGCACGCATGCTGCGGCTCGTCAGGCCGGCAAGGTTCTGCGCATTCGCATTCATGTGCCGGGGTTCGATGCGGTGTGCCGGATGGTCCAGGCCAACATGGGCATCGGTATTTTGCCGCAGCGTGCTTATGAATTGTTTGGCCAGGCATTGGGGTTGCACGCGGTGCCGTTGACCGATGACTGGTCGGATCGCGCGTTGATCGTGGTGGTGCGGGAGGAGGCGGGGTTGTCGCCGGTGAGTCGGATGCTGTTTGAGCATTTGCGTGGGCAGGGCTCCTGAGATTCTCGGCGATCTGATTGAGGATATTTTGCGCAATGCTTTCTAACGCTTGTCGCCCATCGGCGCAAACCGCACGCAGAGCATCGCGCCGACAGCGAGCAACGTACACAGCAGCGACAAGCGCCAGGCTTGTGGACTGGCGATCAGACTGGCCATCGCGCCAATGATCGCCGCCATCAATTGATGAGTGAACCCGCTCAGCGCCATCGCATAAGCTCCGGCAATCGGCGCGCCATCGTTGGCACGGGACAGGCTGATCGGGTAGTTCAACGATTGGCCGAACACGGCCACGCAATACGGCAGCCAAAACAGTAATGCGATGGAGTTGGCCGTCAGACTGCCCAGCAACATCACGCTGCTACCAGCCAATACCAAACTTGCGCCGACAGTCATCAACCCTGCCTGACCGGTACGCAGCACGAAGTGATTGACCGCCAGCGCGCCGAGAAAATAGGCAGCGCTGATTGGCCAGCCGAGCAGTCCGTAATCCACCGACGACCAAGCGAATGTCCCCTGCAAAATAAGTGGCGCCGCAGTGTTGAATGCGATGATCACGCCATAGCCCAAGCCACCGGCCAGCGCCGGCAGCAGAAACGCCCGGTGCAACAGAATTTGCCGATAAGCCGACCACGATGAGGCGCTGGCCGGTTCTTCAGCCATCGCTGGAAAAGTGACTCGCGCCACCATCAGCGCCATCAACAGGCACGTCACGCCGAGCAGATAGAAGATCGCCTGCCAGCCCAGCGTCGCCTCGATCAGCGAGCCCATATATTGGCCGATGCCCAGCGCCACCACGAACGAAATGGAAATCCACGACAACGCCTTGGCCAGCAGATCGCCGCGAAAGCTGTCACGGATCAGCACCCGCGCCATCACCGAAATACCGCTGGCACCGATACCTTGCATCAGTCGCAGCAGCAAAAACGATTCAAGCGTCGAACCCGGCGGCAACGCCAGATTGGCCAACCCGTAAATGACCAACGCCGCCAATAACACCGGTTTGCGTCCGATGCGCTGGGCCAGACTGCCCCAGAACAACATCGGCAACGCCATGCCTATCAGGTACAGCGACAACCCCCACGACACCTGTGCAGGTTCCGCACCCAGGTATAGGGCGATCTCCGGCAACGCCGGCAAATAAATACTCATGCCCAACTGGGCGAGAAAAACCGTGCTGCAAGTGATCAGGAGGGTGACGCTGGCGTTCATGGCTCGTCCCTGTTTTCAGTCGTCGAAATCGCAACGGTGAGTGCGCAACAGCCCGTTGACCCTTTCACAGAAGCGCTGAATCAGCGCCGGCTGCATGTCTGCGCGCAGCGTAATACGTATGGCTGCCTTGCCTTGAGCGACCACCGGGAAAAATACCGCGCTGGTGAAGAATCCCTGTTCGGCCAATTCACTGGCAATACGATTGGCCACGGTAGCCTTTCCGCATTTGATCAACCGAATGGCCATGTTGCTGTGGCACTGATCGGTGCTGATCAGGCTGTCGAAGAGGCGGATATTAGCCTGAAGATTGCTTTGCAGCGTGGCGAACTCGGCGCTGCGATGCAGGCGGATCGATGCTCTGCCGGCACCGATCGCCGCGCAGTTGAGACTCTGCGACCAGTTGCTTGGCCCACCGTAGCGCTGAACAAGCGTTTTCTGTCGTCCGTTGCCCAGCATCACCAACCCGCCGCTGGCGCCAAACGACTTGGCCAGTGACGCGACAATCAGGCAGTCGTCCTCCAGCGCCGCCACCCGTGGCCGGACGAGGCCGGCGCCCTGCTGACCGACAGCGGACAACGCGTGGGAATCATCCAGATAAAGAAACAACCCGTAGCGATCCTTCAAGTACAGCAGACCTTCCATGTTGGCGGCGCCGCCCATGCTGTACGCGCCGTCAGCGACATACGCCACGCGGTCGTGTCGCTGGCAGACGCGTTCGAGGAAATCCATGTCGTTGTGCGGCGCAGTCACCACGAGGGTTTCATCGGCACACGCGGCCTTCAAATGACTCATCGAATAATGCGCGTGACGGTCAAACACCATTACCGGTGGCCGGCCTTCGGTGAAGATGCCGCTGGCCAGCAATGGCAGGATTCCAGCGCTGGCGGCGCTGCAAGACAAGGTGCTCAGGCAGACGGCGTCGAACAGTTGCGACAATTCGCTCTCGTATTGCTCGAGAATCGCCAGTTTGCAGCGGTTTTTCGAGTTGGCGACGCGCAGGCTGCCGGTTTCGCGTAACGCGGTGATGGCGCCTTCGAGCAATGCAGGGTGATGGTCGAGACCAAGGTATGAGGTCGTGCAGAAATGATGGAATTCACGTCCATACTGATCAAGCAGGTGGTTGGGGCTCTTCACTTCGACATTGAGGCCGGCGACTTTGCCCTGTTCGGCGATGTCCCAATCGTGGTCGGCCAGGGCGATGATTTTGCGGAAGTTGGAATACAGATTGGGCGTGGGCAACGGAAGATTCACAGGCGACATTCCTTGAGCGTAGCGATCCATGGGGTGTTGCAATTTGTGTGTGTTGCCAGACTTTACAGAGCGAAAAGTCCGGCAAAAATCGGCTGTTTCCGCGAATCCTGAGAGGCGACGGAGTTTTGTTTGTAGGGCGAAGCGACGAAAATCTGTCGAGTAATCACCTTTCTGACTTGGGCGAAAATCGAGCAATCCTGCCGACACCGGAACAACCCCGATCGGCGAGCCCAACAGGCGGATGGCTGACCTGAACTCAACGAAATCTCACCCAAGCGTTCGCATTTGGCGAACGCCCATTGCCGAGAGACGGCTGGATTGCCCGATCATCGTTCCTCTAGCCTTGGCCGCCTATTCCAAGAACAAGAGGTACCCCACGATGACTGCCCCCCTGAGTGCGATCAAAGTGATCGAGATCGGCACGCTGATCGCCGCGCCGTTCGCTGCGCGCATGCTCGCCGAGTTCGGCGCCGAGGTGATCAAGATCGAAGCCATGGGTCAGGGCGACCCGTTGCGCAAATGGCGCAAGCTGCACGAAGGCACGTCGCTGTGGTGGTACCTGCAATCACGCAACAAGAAATCCCTGGCGCTCAACCTGAAATCTGCCGAAGGCATTGAACTGGTCAAGCAACTGGCCAGCGACGCTGACGTCATCATCGAAAACCTGCGCCCCGGCGCGCTGGAGAAACTTGGCCTCGGCTGGGATGTACTTCACGCGCTGAACCCCAATCTCACCCTTGTACGGATTTCCGGCTACGGGCAGACCGGCCCATACCGCGACCGTCCCGGCTTCGGCGCGATCGGCGAAGCGATGGGCGGCATTCGCTACACCACCGGAACCCCGGGTTCGCCTCCGGCGCGGGTGGGTGTCAGCCTGGGTGATTCGCTGGCGTCGTTGCACGCGGTCATCGGCGCGCTGATGGCGCTGCTGCGGGTCAAGACCGGGCAGGGCGGTGGGCAAATCGTCGACGTTTCACTGGCGGAAAGCGTGTTCAACGTCATGGAAAGTCTGGTGCCGGAATACGACATGCTCGGTCATGTCCGCGAACGCAGCGGCGGCGCGTTACCGGGCATTGCTCCCTCCAATACCTATCTGACAGCTGACGGCGCCTATGTGGTGATCGCCGGCAACAGTGACCCGATTTACAAACGGCTGATGCACACCATTGGCCGCGATGATCTGGCTGACGCCGAAGAATTCGCTCACAACGACGGACGCGCCGCCAAGAGCGGTTTGCTCGACGCCGCCATCACTCACTGGACCAGCAGTTTGCCGATCAACGACGTGCTTGCCGTGCTGGAAGCGGCTGAAGTGCCGGCCGGGCGCATTTATTCGGTGGCCGACATCGTGGCCGATCCGCACTACCAGGCGCGGGACATGTTGCTCAATGCCGAATTACCCGGCGGCGCGACAGTAAAGATGCCCGGCATCGTGCCGAAACTTTCGGAAACCCCCGGCGCTGTGAATTGGTCGGGGCCCAGACTCGGCCAGCACACTGACGGCATTCTCGTCGGCCTCGGCCTGACTGAACTCGACATCGAACGCCTGAAAAGCCAAGGGGTGGTGCAATGATCACCGACTATTCGCAAACCCTGGTCGTCCAGGAAGTCTCGCCGCGTGACGGCTTGCAGATCGAGCCGACCTGGGTGGAAACCACTGACAAGATCGCCCTGATCGATCAACTGTCGCTGGCCGGTTTCAGCCGTATCGAAGCCGGTTCGTTCGTGTCGCCGAAAGCCATCCCGGCGCTGCGGGACGGCGAGCAAGTCTTCACCGGTATTCAGCGCCAGCCGGGGGTGATTTACGTCGCGCTGATTCCCAACCTCAAAGGCGCGCAGCGTGCATTGGCGGCGGGTGCTGATGAACTGAATCTGGTGATGTCCGCCAGCCAGACGCACAACCTGGCCAACATGCGCATGCGTTGCGAGGATTCGCTGGCGGCGTTTGCAGAGATTGTGGCGTTTGCCAGCGGCTCCGGCGTGCGCCTCAATGGCAGTATCGCGACGACGTTCGGTTGCCCGTTCGAAGGCCAGATCGACGAGGATCGCGTGCTGCAAATCGTCGACGCTTATCAGGAGCTCGGCATTGCCGGCATCACCCTCGCCGACACCACCGGCATGGCCAATCCGCGACAGGTGGATCGCTTGGTGCGGCGCGTGTTGCAGCGGGTTTCGCCGGCGGATCTGACCCTGCATTTTCACAACACCCGTGGTCTGGGTTTGTGCAATGTGCTGGCGGCTTACGAGGCGGGCGCGCGGCGTTTCGATGCGGCGCTCGGTGGTCTCGGTGGCTGCCCGTTCGCGCCGGGCGCGTCGGGCAATATCTGCACTGAAGACCTGGTAAACCTGTGCGCTGAGATCGGTATTCACACCGGCATCGATTTGCCGTTGCTGCTGAAACTCTCGCGTGGCTTGCCGGATCTACTGGGCCACGAAGTCCCCGGCCAACTGGCCAAGGCCGGGCGCAACTGCGACCTGCACCCAATTCCCACTTGAACACCGCTATTCCCTGTGGGAGCGGGCTTGCCCGCGATGAGGGCGTCACATCCAACGTGGATTTCGACTGATCTGACGCCATCGCTGGCAAGCCAGCTCCCACACAAAAACGCTCCACAGTGAGCGTCGTAACCAGACAACAAAAACAATCGGACGCCCACCGGCAGTCCGTCTGGAGAAAAGCTATGAGCCTCAATGTAATGGAGGCGGGCGCCCGTCCGTCCGTCGATCACGACGCCGAAAAAGCCCTGGTCAGCAAGGTCGCCTGGCGCCTGATGCCGCTGATCATGGTCTGCTACCTGTTCGCCTTCTTCGACCGCATCAACATCAGCTTCGCCAAGTTCCAGTTGCAGACCGACCTGAGCCTGAGCGATACCGCTTATGGCCTCGGCGCGGGGCTGTTCGTGGTCGGTTACGTGCTGTTCGAAGTGCCGAGCAACATGATGCTGTACAAGGTCGGCGCACGACGCTGGATTGCCCGAATCATGATGTCGTGGGGCGTGGCGACGGCAGCGATGGTGTTCGTCAACAGCGAATGGCAGTTCTACGCGCTGCGCTTTGTGATCGGTGCGATGGAGGCCGGATTTGCCCCGGGCGTTTTGTATTACCTGACGCTATGGTTCCCGCAGCATTTCCGTGGCCGCATCACTTCGATGCTGTTTCTCGCTTCGGCGTTTGCCGGTCTGGTCGGCGCGCCGTTCTCCGGGCTAGTGCTGGAACACCTCGACGGCGTGCTGCAAATGCGCGGCTGGCACTGGCTGTTCCTGCTCGGCGGTGTACCGTGTATCGGCCTCGGTTTTCTGGTGCTGACGCTGCTCAAGGATCGCATCGAAGATGCGCACTGGCTGACGGCTGACGAGAAGAAATTACTCTCCAGTCGCATCGCCCAGCATGAACCGCACAAGAGCGGTGGCTCACTGCTCGCGGCGTTGAAGATTCCCGGTTTTCTGACCTTGGGGCTAATCTATTTTCTGATCCAGGTGGCGTCCTACGGTCTGAATTTCTGGGCGCCGCAACTGATCCGCAGTGCCGGCACCGAGAGTCCGGTGATGATCGGTCTGCTGACGGCCATTCCGTACATTTGCGGGGCGATCAGCATGGTGGTGATCGGGCGTTTGTCGGACGCGACCGGTGAGCGGCGCAAGTTTGTCGCCGGGCTGGTCATTGTCGGGGCGATCGGCTTTTTCAGTGCGGGAATTTTCGCCAGCCACACCACGTTTTTGATCGTTGCTCTTGGCTTGCTTGGCGCCGGGATCATTGCCTCGATTCCGAGCTTCTGGACGCTACCACCGAAGTTGTTGGCCGGGGCGGGCGCTGGCGCGGCGGGCGGGATTGCGGTGATCAACACCCTTGGACAATTCGGCGGGATTGTCAGCCCGGTGATGGTCGGGCGGATCAAGGATCTGACCGGCAGCACCACGCCGGCGCTTTATGTCATTGGCGTGGCGGCGCTGATCGCGGCGGCGCTGCTGTTATGGGGCTTGCCGCAGAAATTGCGCACGCTCGATAAGTTCTGAGATTTGCGGCGCCTGCAATGACGCCTTCGCGAGCAGGCTCGCTCCCACATGTGATCGCATTTCTCCAGTTGGAATTCGGCACCTGTGGGAGCGAGCCTGCTCGCGAAGACTGTCTTCCAGACACTGAAAATCGTGGATTTATAACATCAGCTAACGGCCAGCCCATTCTTCTCAAACATCCCGCCGTGGCACAAGCGTCGGGGTGGCGATCAGGCGTTGAACGGGTTGAATCGGACGATTGAGGAGGGGATTGCGCGAATCTCATAAGTCGCTACTACCACGCCTTGGGTGGGAGCCGACGGGTATGGAAAATACGCAAAACCTGTAATCGGCTTTGACAATGCGATAAGGAATCAAATAGGGCCGATCAGGAACAACCCACTCTCGAGTACCCGGAAGGCGGCCTTCGCGACCCGAAGAGGGAAATCGAGTGAGGTGATCAACGTTGGCGAGAATTGCCTGAACAAACTCTGAAGCAGCCTCGGGATTATCGAGAGCGATGTAGGCAGTTATTATCGAGATTTTTTAACGCAGTTTCAGCCACTCAACTCGCATTGGCTTTCCATTTTTGCGCGATGCCCCTGACATCCTCATCAGAAGCGAAGTCATCAGCGTCGGCTTCTTTCAGTGCCTTCTGGATTTCTTCGACTTGCCAGGCCTCCCGCGCCAGATACACACGTAATGCATCCACCACCAGGTAAGACTTGGTGCGACCGGTCGCTTTGGCAAGATTGGCGAGGGTTTCAGCAATTTCGTCTGGGATACGCAGTGACATAAGGGACATGGATAGCTCGGTGTAGTGACGTGTAACACGTGACACTACAGCGTAATACGGAGAGGGGGTCAGTTCTATTCGTCTTCAGGGTAAGGCGAAATACGTTTTGTTGTGTTGATGATTCGGTTGAAAGGGTCGATACAGCAAGGGATAGTGCGCGACTGAAAAAGTGCTCAAGGAGCGAGAAGTGACAGTGAAGTCTGGCTGGATCGGTTGTGCGGCATTGTGCGGGTGGTTGCTGGCGGGGCAGGCATTGGCCGATTGCACGCCGGCGCCAACGGCGCAGGAGATGGATTTTTCCCTCTGCAAGGATTGGCCGGCGTATCCAGGGTTGACGCTCACCGCGGCCGCCCATTTCTCGCCCGATCCGGTGTATGGCGCGTCAGAGACTATAGGGCTTTACGATCTGCGTTTGGCCTTGGTGGCGAGCGCAGACTCGCAGCCGTTAGCGAGCTTTTATCAGCCCTCGGCATTCTCTGTGGATGCCATCGCGCTGGACGAACTGAAATTCGATACCGCCCGCTATAAGCTCGCGCCGCAATTGCAGGCCTTTGGCGTGCGAGTACGGTTCAAAGGCTCTTCGCGCGTGAATCCTCTGGATGAAACCTGGTTGTCGCTTTATGTGAAAGAGGGCAACGCGTTGCGTCCGGTAATGGACAGACTGGTGGTTTATGAATATGGCGGGGAGTGGGATGGCAATTGTGCGGGAGAGCGCTACGAGACTACGCGAACCGTGGCGTTGGCCAAGACCAGCAGCCATGGCTTTGCCGACCTGATCATCAAGACGATCCGTAGCTCGACCGTTGGCCAGGGCGAAGGCGAGGCGTGTGTATCCAATACCGTCACGCAAAAACCGGTCTTGACGACACTTCGCTATGACGGCAAAAACTACGTAATGCCTGAAGATTTCAAAGGCCTCTAAGACTGATGTCTTTTACTCAAGGAAGAATAATGTTCTCGCGTACTACATTGCTGGGCTCTTTCATCGCGATGGGCCTTTTAACGATGGCCGCTGAAGCCCAGGCCGCTTGCGAAGTGAAGAAGTTCGACGGCCATTCCCTTTCGCGCTGCAAAGCGTGGCCGGCGTACAACGACCAGTCGATTGCGGCGAAATCTTCATTTCTCTCGGATTCGGGCGATGATGAGATGGGGACGTTCGATCTGGAACTGGCGCTCGTCAGTTCGACAAGCGGCAAGAGTCTCGCTACCTATGCCAAGCCGGGTGCCTACAATTCCGATGCCATCAGTTTCGACGATCTGACAATCGATACGGCCCGCTACCGATTGGCAGCAGATATCCGTGCATTCGGATTGCGTTCGAAATTCGCCAGTCATGGCTCCAGAGCCAATCCTTACGCAAAAACCGATTTGGCGTTGTATGTGCGGGAGGGCAACAAATTGCGCCCTGTGCTGGAAGGCTTGGTGATTCGCAAGGAGTTCGGCGAAGGGACGGATGAGTGCGGAACCGAGGACACGCAAATCCGCAGAACTATCGATATCGGCCCGACGAGCCACCATGGATTCGCCGATCTGATCGTCAGCTCGACTGGTTCAATTTACAAATCCTTCTTGTCTGATAAGAAGTGCATCTCGAAAACTATCGAGATGAAGAAAACTCGCGTCACCCTGACCTACGACGGCGAACAATACACCGTCCCCGAAGACCTCAGAGGTTACTGACCCAATGCTCACCGGCCTCAACCACTTGACCCTTGCGGTCAGCGATTTGCAGCGAAGTCTGGCGTTCTACCGTGATGTGCTGCATTTGCGTGTCGAAGCGACGTGGGACGCCGGTGCCTACCTGTCGCTGCCGGGACTGTGGTTGTGTCTGTCGCTTGATCCGCTGCGCTCAAGCGAACCGTGCGTCGATTACACCCATTACGCGTTCAGCCTCAGTGCCACCGATTTCGCAGGTTTTGTGCAGAAGCTAAAAGCCGCGAATGTGCAGGAATGGCGCGACAACCGCAGCGAAGGTGCGTCGTTCTACTTTCTCGATCCCGACGGCCACAAACTCGAAGCCCATGTCGGCGATCTCGCTTCACGACTGGCAGCCTGTCGACAAAAACCGTACGCCGGCATGCGTTTTTACGACCAGCAGTGAACACGCGCAATCGGCTGATATAGACTGGCGGCCACGTGTTCTGGCGCTTGCAGGTTTTCCATGACTCCATCGTTGCTAATGGCCGTGCTGGCCTCGGGTTTCATTTATGGCATTACGCCCGGGCCGGGTGTACTGGCGGTGTTCGGCATCGGTGCAGCCCACGGGCGGCGGGCCGGGGCGGGGTTCCTGTGCGGGCATCTGCTCGGCGATGTGGTCTGGTGCAGCACGGCGCTGATCGCCATTGTTGGGGCCCGGGAAATCGGCAGCACCGCGTTTGATGTGCTCGGTGTGCTCAGTGGCCTGTATCTGTTCTGGCTTGGTTGGCGCGCGGTACGGGCCCAGCGTCGCAATGGTGACGAACCGCAGGGCGCGGCGCGCAAACCCTTCTGGCACGGCATTCTGTTCGGGCTGACCAATCCCAAGGCCTATCCGGTGGCAGTCGCAACGTTCACCGCGCTGCTGTCGAGCCGTGCCGAACTGCTCAATTGGTCGATGTTACCGGCGCTGATTGCCCTGAGTTTCCTCGGCGGCCTGCTGGCCTACGCTATTCTGATTGGCGTGGTCGGCGCGCAACGGGTACGCACGCTGTATCAGCGTCATGAGTTGCTGATTACCCGCTTGTGCGGCGTGATGTTTATCGGTTTTGCCATCAACGCGCTGGTGCATGCGCTGCCGGGTCTGATGCCGAACAAGGCTTGAAAATGTGTGCAGGGAGGCGCAATCACAAGGTCAGGGACGGTTGATCAGTGCTGCATTGCCCGGACACCCACGCTGAACCATGGAAAGCCGAAATTCCGCGCCGTTGGCGAGCTTTATCGACCTGTTGCTGGACGCCGTTTGTGCGGTCGACAAGCAAGGCCGCTTCGTTTTTGTCAGCGCCGCCTGCGAACGGGTTTTCGGCTATTCGCCTGAAGAATTGATCGGTCGGCAAATGATCGAGCTGGTGCACCCGGCGGATCGTCAGCGCACCCTCGCCGCCGCCAACGAAATCATGGGCGGCGAGCCCAAACTCAACTTCGAAAACCGTTACCTGCGCAAGGACGGCAGCGTCGTGCATATCCTCTGGTCGGCGCGCTGGTCGGAAGTCGATCAGTTGCGCATCGCCGTGGCGCGCGACATCACCGAGCGCAAACAGGCTGAATCGCGGCAGGCTGCGCTCTATGCGATATCCGAAGCGGCCCATGCGGCGGAAGATCTGCTGGCGCTGTTCAAGCGTATTCACCTGATCATCGGCGAATGGCTACCAGCAATGAATTTCTCCGTGGCGCTTTACGACGAGCACTGCGCACAACTGAACTTTCCGTATCACGTCGACGATCACGAATTGCAGCCCGAACAGCCCGGCACCGTCACCGGACGCCTGTGCACGGAAGTCATTCGCAGCGGTCAACCGATTCTTCTGACGCCCGACAGTCCTGATGCTCCAGCGGGTTTCGCCGAACTGGTGGCAGGGCAGAACGCGCCTTGCTGGCTCGGTGTGCCGTTGAACTCGAAAAACGGCACCATCGGTGCCTTGATCGTCAAAAGCCTGCCCGGCGGCGAGCGCTACACCGAGCAAGACAAGGAACTGCTGCAATACGTCTGCGCCCAGGTCGCCACGGCCATCGAGCGTCAGCAATTGCACGCCCGCCTGCGGCGCATGGCGCAGTACGATCAACTCACGCAATTGCCCAATCGTGAACTGCTGCGCGATCGCTTGAAGGCCGCGTTGGCCGGCGCTCGCGAGCAATCCGGGCACCTGGCTCTGTTGTATGTCGATCTGGATCGCTTCAAACAGGTCAACGACACTTTTGGCCATGCCGTTGGCGACATGCTCCTGCAAACCGTGGCCAACCGCCTAAAAGGCTGTGTGCGGGAAACCGACACCGTGGCCAGAATCGGCGGCGATGAATTTGTTGTGCTGCTGCACAGCGTTCAGGCCTCGGAAGACGCTGACGGCGTGGCGGAAAAAATCCGACAGGTCCTGGTGCAACCGATGCGCCTTGATGGCCACAACCTGCACATCGAACCGAGCATCGGCGTGGCCCGCTACCCTGAGCACGGCAGTGAGGAGCAGCAACTGTTTCGCCATGCCGATCAGGCAATGTACGCCGCCAAACGCTTGAACCATCACGCACTCAACAGCTGATAAATCCGCGCCGTTCGTCGCGGCAACTGCAACTTTTCTAAACCTTTGTTGGCCAGAAAATTCTCAATCTTAGGTGGGCACCTGCCCGCCACGATCATTACCAAGAGGTAGAGAATCATGCCTAACTCAAGAAACTCGAACTCGGGAAACTTCGCCAACGATCGAACCAAGGCTTCTGAAGCGGGTCGCAAGGGTGGGAAAACCACCACAACGACTGTCGACAAAGAGCCAAAGCCAGACATGGGCCGCAAGCCTGCTCAGAAATCGAAGTAGTCGGTGAAGGTAGTTTTGATTGAGAGGCGGGGGCGTAAGCTCCCGCTTGAATTTCGCAAGTAAGGAGGGCGCGACCATGAGCCGGATGGCCACCCGTATATGCACCATGAGTTTTGCATCATTGTTGGGCCTGTGTGCCAGCAGCGCTTTTGCCCAGTCGCCCGCCGATTTCATCAACGATGCCTCGGCCAAAGGCATGGCCGACATCGAGGCCAGTCGTCTGGCCCACAGCAAAGCCGAATCCAAAGAGGTCAAGGACTACACCATCATCGTCATCAACGACCGCACCACGGCCAATCAGCATCTGGCGAAAATTGCCAAGAAGCTCGACCTGCCGGTTGCGCCGCGTGAAGAATTGGCCGACAAGGCAAAAGAATTGATGCCGCAAGTGACCGACGGCGCATCCTTCGATCAGGCTTACGCTGCCAGTCAGGTCAAAGCCACTGAGGAGGCCATCGAGCAGATTCAGCAGGAAGCACAGACTACTGACGTGCCGGAGATCAAGGCGTTTGCCGACGAGACACTGCCGAAGCTGCAAAGCCATCTGGAGAAGGCCCGCCAGCTGCAAGCCAGCCGTTAATCAAGATTCAAGAAACCGCTGCCGTGGGCGGCGGTCTCTTGCATTTCAGCATTCATTCAAATCCTGCTTCGACTTGCTCTTCTCGCCCAGCCCCTCAAGATTGAAAACCTCCCCCTCGCCCAGCGAACGGTAGTGCCTGCGCAACGCTTCCAGTTGCTTCAGATCCAGCGCCTCCAGCCCGAGCATCGCGTTCTGCGCCTCTTTCGTTACCAAGAGCAATTCATCGATCTTCAAATGAAGAATGTCGGTGTCGCGGTTCTGCGTGTTCTGGATCAGGAAGACCATCAGGAAGGTGATGATCGTGGTCGAGGTGTTGATGATCAGTTGCCAGGTGTCGTTGTAATGGAAAATCGGCCCGCTCAAGCCCCACAAGCCGATCAGGATCAATGCGCCCATGAAGGTCTTCGGGCTACCGGCCCATAGAGCGAGCTTCTGGGAAATCTTTGCGAATTTCATGGCCATGTTCCTTATTGGGTGGGTGCATGAAATTCAGACATTGGCGGCGTTGTGAAAATTCTACTTACATCAGTGCCTCTTCGACAAAAACAAAGCCGCGCCGAGACCGCGTGATAGCGAAACTTTCATTGTGCGGGTTTGTGGCTAGTATCAAGTGGCGATCAAATTGCCATTAGCTCAATACACGGATAGACATCACGCAAGAGGCCACTCATGGAATTCTTCGAAAAGTTAGCCAGCCTAGCCGCCAAAGTTCGATTGCAGAGCGCCGCAATCCAGACGGAAGAAGCAACAAAAAATGCGTTCGTCATGCCATTTATTAGCACGGTTCTGGGCTACGACGTGTTTGACCCGACCGAGGTGACGCCTGAGTTTGTCTGTGACATCGGTACGAAGAAGGGCGAGAAAATTGATTACGCCATCATGAAGGATGGCGAAGTACAGATTTTGATTGAGTGCAAAAAAATTGGTGAGCCTTTGCATATCAATCATGCCTCCCAGTTATTTCGTTACTTTCACGTCACCAGCGCTCGAATTTCCATCCTCACCAACGGTCAGGTCTACAAGTTTTTTACCGACCTGGATGCGCCGAACAAGATGGATGAAAAACCATTTCTGGAGCTGGACCTTCTCGATATCGATGAATATTCGGTTCCAGAACTGATCAAACTGACGAAATCGGCTTTTGACGTTGACTCAATCATCAGCGCCGCTGGCGAACTGAAATATGTCAGTCAAATCAAGAAGGTGATCGCCGCGCAGGTCAGTAAACCCGATGATGATTTTGTGAAGGTGTTTGCATCTCGTGTTTATGACGGCGTGATCACACAAAAGGTACGTGAGCAGTTCCATGAACTGACCAGAAAAGCCGTTGTGCAATTTTTGAATGACCAGATCAATGACCGACTCAAATCGGCAATGAGTGGTGCGATTCAACCTGCGTTGGCGTCGTTGCCATCAGCTTCCACCGGAACTGATCCAGTGGACCCACGTGATGAATCAGATGACAAGGTACTGACCACTCTTGAAGAACTAGAGGGTTATCACATCGTTCGTGCGCTGGTTCGATCGGTGGTCGATGCCAAGCGAATCGTTCAACGTGATACGCAGAGTTACTTTGGGATTCTCCTGGATGACAACAATCGAAAACCAATCTGCCGACTGCATTTCAATCGGTCGCAGAAATACATTGGTATTTTTGATGAAGAAAAAAATGAGACCCGTCATGCGATCAGTTCTGTTGATGACATTTACGAATATTCGGATCATCTGAAAAAAACGGTCGGCTATTACGACTGATAACGGAACCGGCCTTGAAGGCCGGTTTTTTTAAAACTATGAAGACACTCTTTGCAACGTCTCGCTCTGGAACTGCCGGCGGCGCTGCCTGTATCGTGACGAACCGCTGAAATGTCCCCGACAGGAGAACGCAATGAGTTGGTCCGCCAAACAATACGTCGCTTTCGAAGATGAACGCACCCGCCCGGCCCGCGATCTGCTGGCGGCGATTCCCACGTCTGACGCGCTAACCGTGGTCGATATCGGTTGTGGTCCCGGTAACTCGACGGAGTTGCTGGTGCAGCGTTTTCCCGGGGCGAAAGTCAGCGGGCTGGACAGTTCGGCGGACATGATCGATGCAGCACGCAAGCGCTTGCCGGATTTGCGGTTCGACGTGGCGGAGATTGATAAATGGGCGGATGAAGGCCCGTTCGATGTGATCTTCGCCAACGCCGTGCTGCAGTGGGTGCCGGATCACGCGACGTTGCTGCCGGCACTGGCAGGCAAACTGTCTGCCGGTGGCAGCCTGGCGATCCAGATGCCGGACAACCTCAATGAACCTTCCCACCGTTTGATGCGTGAAGTCGCCGCGAATGGCCCTTGGGCCAGTAAACTCGCGGGTGCAGCGGGCCAGCGTACCGACATGGCGAGCGCCGGCGATTATTTCTCGATGCTGCGGCCACATTGTGCGCGGGTCGATGTGTGGCGCACCACCTATCACCATCAGCTATCAGGCGGGGCGGCGGGGGTGGTGGAGTGGTTCAAGGGCAGCGGGTTGATTCCGTTTTTGAATCCGCTGACCGAGGCGGAAAAGGCGCAGTACCTGGAGCAATATCTAGCGGAGGTTGAGAAGGCTTATCCGGCCTTGGCGGATGGCTCGGTGCTGTTGCCATTTCCACGGTTATTTATCGTCGCGACTCGCTGAGAAAAATTGGGCCCCCTCACCGCAGCCCTTTCCCTAGGGAGAGGGAGCCGACCGGTGTTGTATCCGAAACCGGAGTTCAGCTCGATATTTCAGGTCGGCGTAACCCTGGAGAACAACTCGGTCAGTCCCCTCTCCCTTTGGGAGAGGGCTAGGGTGAGGGGCTCTTCAAGTTGTAAACCCGCTCAACGCTGCACCGCCACCAACATCATCATCGGCCGCTCCCGCTCTTCCGCCAGCGCAGGTTGCGCCGTCACTTCAGCGTCACTCGGCCCCCATTCATTGACATGTCGAATCGTGAAGCCCGCATCGATAAGCGAATTGAGCAATGTCCCGACCGTACGATGCTGCTTGATCACACCCTCGGCCAACCAGTTCGTAACCCGCTCACCCTCCAACTGATAGCTGTCCAGCGGCCAACGCTTATTACCTTCACTGTCCACCAGCCAACCCGGATTACGCGGCGCCATAAAGATTGGATGCTCAATGGAAAACACAAAATGCGAACCCGGTTTCAGTGCCGCGTACAGGTGAGCAAACAGCCCCGGCAAATCCTTGATGTAATGCAGCGCCAGTGAGCTGTAAGCCAGATCAAAACTGCAGGCGGGCAGGTCGAGCTGTTCCAGATCGCCGCGCTCATAACGAATGTTCGCCGCCGTCGTAGATGCCCGCGCCCGCTCCAGCATCTTCTCCGAGACATCCAGCCCCAGTACGCTCGCCGCACCCTTCTCAATGGCCCAACGGCTGAACCAGCCATAACCGCAGCCCAGATCCACCACGTTCAAGCCATGCATGGATGGCAACAGCGCCTTGAGCGCTGGCCACTCCGGCGCCGCGTCGAGGCCGCCGATGGAGCGGTTCATCTGGCTGTAGCCCTGAAAGAATCCGGGATCGTCGTAAATGTTTTGCGTCATGGTGAAGTGCTCTTTTGAGTTCGATCGTCAGCGGCAAAGTGGCCGCGATTGGAATCCCTCGAAAGTGATGGCGCGTATTCGTCGATGGCCGCGCAGGGGGAGGGTGGTGGGAGATGGGGAAATGCTAGTCGGTCAGTTGGGAAGTGAATACCGGTGGAGTGTTGTGGATCTGTAATGTCAGAAAATGCTGCAAGGTTTTTGGCTGCTTAAACGCATTCGGTGGCCAGTGTTTATAAGTGTTCGGTGTTACGTCCTGAAGCCTACAAATCCTTGCGCCGTTGCCTACCGCTACGCCAGAATCCGCCGGCTTGTGCGCCTTTGGGGCAGTCGGTAACTTGGTTCGCGTCACTGATTTCCAGTGATCGGGTTTAGCAGCCACGCGTTTCCACCAAATCGTACAAGCGTCATTTAGCCTGGTTCTCCTGTGCTTAATGGTGGCTGTGCGCATGGCACCCTCGGGTGCGCCGGGATTTTGGTGGATTCGCCCGGTCTGCTAACTTGCGTACAGCCGCCACCCTTTCGTGTAGCAGCGGAATGGTCGTAGCCCTATTTTGGAATACACCAAATGTTCAAAGTTACGCCCAATCCGCCGGAAACCGATCCGGCATCCCCCTACGAATCACCCAACTCAAAGAAATTCCACGAAGCCGCCGAACGCGCCCTCGACCACTACCTCAGCCCGACCGCGCAGATCATGGGGTCCACCCACGAACCCGAGCCGATGTACCTCGCCAACCCGAAATACGACACCGAATCCCTGCTGGCCAACGCCAGCGAAACACTCGGCTCTGCCACCACCATGCTCAACAATTTCGCTGCGTTGCTGGATACCTCACACCGCAAGACCGCACTCGGTATCGCGCAGGTTGTGATGTTGGGCGAATTGGCGGTGAATCAGGCCCTTGATAAGGTCGTGCCGGGTGAGTAATCGCAAAGTGGTCGATTTGTAGCAGACACAAAAAAACCGGCTCTGAAGGCCGGTTTCTTGTAGTTGCGCCTACAGACATTCGCGATTCAGGGCGCCAACATCCGCAACGCCGCCGAAGTCAAAAACGCCGAACGATTCTTCTCTTCCGGATGAGGGTGCACGTGAAGATCGATGCGCTCCAGCAGGTAGCCCATCGGCCGACAATGCCTTGGCCGGTGTCACCCCTTGGTCAGATCAACCAACGGCGTCTGCCGCACCTCCGTCTCGCGCCCCCCCTGAATCTCGCTCACCTGCTTCAAGGCCTTATCCACCGCCGCCTTGTCCGCCAACAAGCTGTAGCTGATGCGGAACTGCTTGTGTTCCTTCGGCCCAATTGTTGGCACCAGGTTCAGTGGCCGCTGATAACGGCGGTTGTAGGAAAAACTTGTCCCCGGTTCCAGCCCCGTGACATAGCCCTGGCCTTGGGTATCGGTGTTTTTCCACAGGGAAAACACCGGCAGTGTCTGCGTATTGAAGCCAACCGAAACGCCCAGGCTGCCGGCCTTGTTATGCAACACGGTCAACGTATCGCCCTTCGCATCGGCATACGGCACCACGTTGTAAACCGTTTCGTCGTAGTCCTTGGTCGGTGCGCGGTAGGTTTGCCATTCGGGCAGATCGCCCTTGGCCTTGTCGTTGAACGGCGACACTTGCTTCACCGGCGCGGCGAAACGAGCGCCCTGCTCCAGGAACGGGGTGCTGAAGTTACTGTGATACAGCGCCTGGTATTCCTTCGGATAGTCGCCGTTGTTGGTCAGGGTGTCGTTGAGGGCGAACACTACGCTGCCGGGTTCGGTAACCAGTTCCGTCGCGACGGAGAAGTCGACCTTCTTGAACGCCTGCTCTTTCAGTTCACCGCGCAGGGTGATGGCGTAGGGTGGTGTTTCATCGATGTGCAGGGTGACTTTGTTTGCGGGAATGTTGGCGGCTCGACCGTGCAGGGTGAGCAGTTCGCCGTTGTCGACTCCGGGGTGGCCGACCCATTCGTATCCGCAGCGGGTGATCAGTTCATTGAAACCTTCCAGCCAGCCCAAACCACTGCGGCCATTGAGTTCGATGAAGGACGGATTGACCACTTCCTTGACCGGCGAATCCCAGCCCATGCGCACATTGCCGACCGAGGCCTGCAAGACATTCATTCCCCGTGTCGGCACTACCGAGAGTTTCATCGTACCGTTATCGATGTCGACAATGCTGACGCCCTCCTGCCGACCGCCGTGCAAGGTACGCAAAGTAACGTTGAAGGGTTTATCGGTTTTTATGCCGAGTTGCTGGCTGGTGATCTGCCAGTTCTGGGCGGCTTTGTCGGTGTCGAGCAGAACGTAATCCCAGGCCATGGCGTGGGAGGCAGCGGACAGTGCGCCGAGGGCAACAACGAGTTTGAGCGGGGTCATGGCATCAGCCTTTCTTGGAGTTGTGCGCTTTTTATAAACTGGGTGAAACGTTTCAGCAAGCTTAAATGGCGACGCGACGCTGGTGTATCGTGTTCCTGAAAGGTTCCGCGTTTACCAAACGACTCACCTCAAATCCCGGACACAAAAAACCGGCTCGATACAGGCTGTGTGAAAACACGCTTTTGTGCTCGCCGCAGACGAAAAAGGGCCTCTCAGCCCTCGTGCCTTAAAGCTGTCGCAGCAAGAAGCGAGCGTTACCAAATAACCGCTGCTCAAGGTTGCCGAAGGGGTGCTCGCAGATGGATCTTCGGCATCCCATCATTTCGGGATGCGCCTGCATTCGCTGCTTTCCAAGGTTCAGGATTCAACCCTGCTGCAATACCTTCAACGCTGCCGAAGCCAGAAACCCGGAACGGCTTTTCTCTTCCGGGTGATGCAACACATACTCATCAATGCGATTGAGCAAGTGGCCCGGCAGGGTGATGTTGAGCTTCTGGGCTTTGCCCAAATACTTGAGCACATCGATATCCACCACGGCCCATGCACAACCGGCGTATTTCGGGTTGGCCACGTGCAGGCTCAGTTTGCTGGCCGCTGGAATGGGAGCGCCGTCGTCCGCCAGAATCTCGAACTGACCTTCGATGGCTGCGCGAGCCATGGCGACGGCATCGTCCAGATCCTCTCCGGCGGAAAAGCATCCAGGAATGTCCGGGACTTCTACGCCCCAGGCGTGTTGGTCATCGCCAATTGAAATCGCAATCGGGTAGAGCATATTCGTTGTCCTCCATGGCGCAACTGACTCAGAGAGTCAAAGCAGCGCCTGCTGCAAAATACTGATGGCCGTTTTCTTCAGCAGATCCTTTTTCGGATGTGGCACGGTGACCAGTCCTGGTTTAGTCGGATGCTTGAAGTGATGGTGACTTCCTTTGATCCGTACCAGATACCAACCGTCTGCGACGAGTTGGCTGATTAAAAAACGGCTATTCACAACACCTCCCTGTGGTGTGCTTGGTGGGTACTATACCTATTGAGCTTTTATGATCAACACTATAACCACCGGACGGTCGTCGTCCTCTGACGGGCGGGGTCGCTTACCGCAGACTAGGTAAGGCAGAAGCGATGGTGAGGTGGGTGTGTTACCGGGTTTTGCTTATGTTCATGTGGCGGTGTGTTTCTGAAGGGTTCTGCGCTGCCCAAGTGGCCAAACTCAAATCCAGGGCACAAAAAAACCGGCTTTATAGGCCGGTTTTTTCTGTTCCTGCATCCCCCGTCAAAAAACACAACGTGAGACAAAATTCGAGTGGAGCGGGTAGAGGGAATCGAACCCTCGTCGGAAGCTTGGGAAGCTACTGTTCTACCATTAAACTATACCCGCTCAGAGCGGCTGACTTTGTACCAGACTCGGCCACGGATTTGAAGTTTTTCTTTTACTCATGAACGCTTTGAATCACTGAAAACGGTCAATCGCGGGCGAGCACTGCGGTGAGAAAAGCAAAATCTCAACCCCACAGCCTCGCTCGCAACGACACTCTTTCAAATAGCCAATGCATGTTGATCCTGAACAAACGAGTAACGCGTTCGGCTGGTCTGCTGTGCCGGTTTCAGAAAGCCGAGCAAGGCGTTCTGGCTGTCGCGGCAGGCAGCCTTGTGTTCCATGTCGAGAAAGTGCCCGGTGGCTTGCAGCGTGGTGAACGTGCTCTGCGCCACGTGGTTGCCGAACAGGCGTGCATCTTCGGCAGCGGTGTATTCGTCCCATTCGCCGTTTAAAAACAGCACCGGCACGTTGATCTTTTTCGCGGCATTCAAGTAGCACTGCCGGTCACTGTGCAGCACGTCGCTGATGTGGAAGTGCATCTGCCCGTATTCGTGCTCGGCGAGGCTGCTGACGTGGCGATAGTTGAAGCGTTTGAACAACGACGGCAGGTGTTTGCCGATGGTGTTGTTGACCAGATGGCCGACGCGGTCGCCGTCGCGCTGGCCGAGGTAGTCGACGCCGCGTTCGAGGTAATCGAGCATGTGCGCGTTGATCACTGGCGAGAACGAGCTGATCACCGCTCGTTCAATGCGCCGTGGCTGATGGGCGAGGGCGACCAGGGTCGCGGCGCCGCCCCAGGAGAACGACAGCACGTGTTCGGCGGCGAAGTGGTCGATCAGCTCAAGCAGAATCTGCCCTTCGACGTCCTTGGTCAGATGTTTCTCATGGCGGTTGTGGGCTTTTGACCGGCCCGCGTAGGGCTGGTCGTAGCAGACCACGTTGAATTGCGGGTGCAGGTTTTTCACAGTCTGTGCAAACGACGCAGTCGTGGCCATCGAGCCGTTGACCAGGATGATGGTCTTTTCTGCGGCGTCTGCGCGATAGAACTCCGTGTAAACCCGATACTGACCCTGTATATCCAGCACAGCGATTTCTGGCCTCATGTCATAAGACTCCTGGCAAGCAAGCGGGTATGCGCGCAAATAGAGATTGCACGAGCTTTGTGACAGGTAGGCATACGCCTGGAATTTGCTTGGCCCATGTCGATCCGTTACGGTAGGTCGACGGGTATTGTTATTGGCGGGCAGTCTGCCGGCTGAGGCGCAACCCAGAGGGCTGACGACCGGCAAAAAGTTTCTTAGAAGTATGTTGTGACTCGTCGGTCACAATTTGGCCGACGTCCTGATTCAAGCAGGGGAGCGGGGATCGCGCAAGTGCCGTTGGTAAATTGTTCGACAACTTCTGCTGAGCGGTCGCGGGCTTAGAACAAATGGATCTCTTCGGTGCGCAAAGCGCGGTACTCGCCCGGTTTTAGCGCGTTATCGAGCAGCAGCGGGCCCATCGATTCGCGGTGCAGGCGCAGGACTTTGTTGTTGAAGAAACCAAACATGCGCTTCACCTGATGGTAACGACCCTCGACGATGCTCAGGCGTGCAGCCTTCGGGCCGAGCAGCTCCAACTGCGCCGGTTGCGTGGTCAGGTCCTCGAAGGCGAAGTAGATGCCTTCGGCAAAAGTGCTCGCATATTGCGCGCCAATCTCCTGCTCGGTCTCGACGTAATAGACCTTCGGCAGTTTGGTCTGCGGCTGGGTCAGGCGGCGTGACCACGCGCCGTCGTTGGTAATCAGCATCAGGCCGGTGGTGTTGAAGTCCAGGCGTCCGGCGATGTGCAGGTCGTCCTTGTCCGGCTCATCGATCAGGTCGAGCACGGTCGGATGCTGCGGATCGCGAGTGGCGCTGACGCAGCCCGGCGGCTTGTGCAGCATGAAATAGCGCGCCGCTTTGCCGCTTTGCAGGACTTCGTCATCGACTTCGACGCGACTGAATTCCAGCACTTCGCTGTGCGGATCGCTGACGACTTTTCCGTCAATCCGCACGCGCTTTTCCACCAGTAACAGGCGAGCCTGCTGACGGTTGTAGCGGGGCAGGTTGCTGAGGAAACGGTCGACGCGCATGTTCAGTGTTCGATGAAAGAAGGGGCGCGCATCTTACGGGATCGGCCGCTTGGCCGCTTGCAGTTGCACCTCGACCTGCGCACAACGCGGACACAGGCAGGATTGGTTGCGCAGTTCTGGCGGCAGCGCTTCAAGCACGGCCGGGTCGATGCTCACGCCATAGCACCAGCATTCGCGGTCGGCGGTGCGCGGGTCGGCGAGGCTGCAGTCGTTGCGGGCGCCGCAGGCCGGGCAATGGTCGGGTTTAACGTCAGAATCAGGCATAAGTCGAGTGAGGCATTTCCACGCAGGTGCGGTTGCGGCCGGTTTGTTTGGCTCGGTACATCGCATGATCGGCCCGCGATAGCAGGGTGTGCAAGGTGTCATCGCGTTGCAGGGTGGTGGCGCCGATGCTCACTGTCAGATTGAGGCGGTGGCCGTCGTAGGCATATTCGTGCTGTTCGACGTGTAGGCGGATCTTCTCGGCAATTTTCTGACCGGTGTCGCCGTCGGTGTCCTTCAGCAACACGATAAATTCCTCACCGCCCCAGCGGCAGACAATGTCGGCGTGGCGAAGGCAACTTTGCAGATCGCGAGCGAAACCGATCAACACCTGATCACCGGCCATGTGCCCGTAGGTGTCGTTCAATACCTTGAAATGATCGAGGTCGAGCAGCAACGCCGTTAGCGGTTTGGTCTCGCGTTGCGCTTCGTGCAGGGCTTGTGCTGCAAGAATGTCGAAGCCACGGCGATTGGGCAGTTCGGTGAGGCTGTCGAGGGTGGCCTGAGCCTGAATCTTGGTTTGATAACGCTTGATCACGCGGTTGAGCAACGCCAGGACAATCAGCGTTACCAGCAGGCAGATCAGCAAATTCAGGTACAGCGACTGACGGATTTCACTCAGCGCGCCGTCTTCGCGTTTATCGACGAACAGATACCAGTTCAGCTCCGGAATAAACCGCACGTTGAGGAAGTGCCCCTGACCATGAGCGGAATACTCGTAGCTGCCGCTGTGCGGTTTGGGCAATTGGCTGACCAGACTCTTCATGCTTTCGAGTTCGCCCAGACTTTGGCCGATGTGTGCGCTTTCAGGTCCGCCGTCGGCGCCGGTCAACACCAGTCGGCCGAAGGTGTCGACGAAGTACACGCTGCGTTGATAGCGCTGTTGATACTTGTCGATCAGCTTGATCACTGCGTCCACGGTCAGACCGACGCCCGCTGCGCCGATGAAGCGGTTGTGGTAGTCGTAAACCTTGTAGTTGATGAAGAAGGTCAGGTTGTCCTTGTTGGCCAGATCCGGATCGACGTTGATTTCGTACGGATCCTTCATGTCGCGCACGCGGAAGTACCAGGCATCGCGCGGCTCATCAACCTTGACCTGCTTGAGTACGCCTTTGGCGTGGTAGTAGGTGTGGCTGGCGTTGGAGACGAAGAACGCCGTGTAGGCGCCGTAATGGGTCATGACCTCGTCGAGGTAGCGGGTCATCTGCTCGGGATTCTGCTCACCGTTGACCACCCAGTCGCGCATGAAAGTGTCGCGGGACATCATCGAGGAAATCAGGATTGGCCGGACCAGGTCTTTCTGGATTTCCGAGTAGACCGTATCGGAGGTCAGCGGCAGTTCGGTGTTGACGATGTTGTCGCGGATCGATGCGCGGGAGGCGTAGTAGCTAAGCAACGACGTGGCGAGGAACCCGGCGCCGAGCAGGGCGATCAGCGTCAGTACCAGTGAGCGTTGCGAGTACAGGGGGGAACGAAGCGGCATGGCGTTTCCGTTGGCAGTGGCCCGATGGCATGCATTCTAGTGGCACGGCGTGGAAATAACCGCTTCATGTGCGGCACGAATGGTCGTTCCCACATCGTAGGAGGGATGGACACGAACCTGTGGGAGCGAGCTTGCTCGCGAATGCGGTATGTCATTCAACATTGATTTGGCTGATCCACCGCCTTCGCGAGCAAGCTCGCTCCCACAGTGGTTTGCAATGTGTCGGACACCGCTGATCTGAAGCCGAACGGGGCTGGGCACTTGATTGATCCGCACCAGTCAAATATGTGTCGGCTGCTCTGTTCCGTTGCGGCCGTGGGTCTTTCAGGAGGCCGCCATGCGTATTCACAAAGTGTTGCTCGGTGCAGTTCTGGTTTTCGGTATTTCCGGCTGTTACTACTACGCCGGTCCCTACGATGCTTATCCCGCCACCTACTACTCTCCCGGTTATTACTCACCTTATTACTACGGCGGTTATTACGGTCCGCGCTACTACGGCGGCGCGCGTTATTACTACGGTGGCTACGGATATCGGGGCGGTTACGGACGGAGTTATCACGGCGGCGGATATCACGGTGGCCACCATTAATCAGCGGCTGAATGACTGCGTTTTTGCGGATGAACAAGGTTTCATCAATCACTTGTTTCAACTTGTTGCAGGAACGCACCAGATGCCAAAAACGCTGTCTGATTTTTCGACAGTCACCGATTAAATGACTGTCGCCTGCCAGCGTCGCTGGTGTGGCCAACCCGCGGTCCAGGAGGCCGCCATGTATAGACGAATTCTTCTGCTTGCTGCGTTGATGTTTTCCGTTGCCGGTTGCGTCCCGTACTCCTACGCGGACTCGTATTACAGCTCAGAGGTCTACACATCACCTGCACCGGCCTACTACAACACGGGTGGCACGTATTACAACGGTGGCAGCACGTATTACGCGCAACCACGCTACTATCAGCCAGCCCCGCGGTACTACCAGCAACCGCGCTATTACCAACCGGCGCCACGTTACTATCAACCGGCCCCGCGTTATTACGAAAGCCGTCGCTGGCACGGCAATGATCGCGGCAATTGGGACGGCCACCGTCGTGGCGGTTGGGACAACGATCACCGCGGTCGTGGCAACTACGACCGGCACAGCGGGCGAGGCGACCACAACGGACGTGGCAACCGCTGGTAAATCCACGCAAATGAAGCGGCGCAATTAGCGCCGCTTTTTTATGCCCGTCGAAAAATCGTCCCATTAGCCATCTCCTAGGGCATTCCCAGACGCTTCCTACAGTTTCATTTCCTTGCATTTGTTAGCGTTTGTTCGTGCCGGTCGAGGTGAGCAAAACTCAGTTCAATAGCGGCGAATAAAAGGACGATGCCGCTATGAAGCTTCTTGTGATTCACCAAAACTTTCCGGGCCAGTTCCGTCACGTGGTGCTGGCGGCGATTGACAGGCGTTATGAGGTTTTGGCGATAGGTCGGGATACGGCGCCGGGTATCGCAGAGGTGAACATATATCGATACCGCGCTGCCAGCAGAGCACCGGGCGATATTCACCCCTATCTGACCCGTTACGAGCAAGCGGTGACTGATGGACAGAAGGTTTTTGAAATTCTGTGCAGGCTGAAACAGTCAGGTTATCGGCCAGACGTGATTCTCGCTCATCCCGGATGGGGGGAAACGCTCTTCGTCAAGGATGTCTATCCTGACACGCCGCTTATTCACTATTGCGAATATTACTATCGAGCGCAGGGCGCGGACTCTGGGTTCGACCCTGAGTTCCCGCGAGCCACAAGGGAGTCATCAAGGCTGCGAATACTCAATTCGCTGCATCTTTTGAATCTCGAACAATGTGACATTGCCATCGCGCCTACGCGGTGGCAGCGCAGTCTGTTTCCTGCCGCTTATCAGCCGGCCATTCGGGTTATTCACGAGGGCGTCATTCAACGTTCTTGCTTGGCGAAAGGTGGGGCAGTCAGGTTGCCCAATGGAGTCGAACTGAGAACTGGGCAGCCGATCGTTACTTATGTCGCGAGGAATCTTGAGCCTTATCGCGGGTTTCATAGTTTTATGCGAGCAATCCCGCATATTCAGGCTAAGTGTCCCGATGCACAGATTATCGTAGTTGGCGGTGATGACGTCAGTTATGGATGTAAGCCGGTTGGCTATGCAAATTGGCGCAGCAGGATGGAGGCAGAGGTAAGTTTCGATCATTCCGCCGTTCATTTTACAGGGAAGCTTCCTTACCAGACTTATCGGGCGGTTCTGGAATGTTCAAAGGTTCATGTTTATTTGACGTATCCGTTTGTTTTGTCCTGGTCGTTTTTGGAGGCGATGGCGGCAGGGTGTGTGTTAGTAGCGTCAGATACGGCTCCGGTAAGGGAGGTGATCGTCGATGGTCACAATGGAATGCTGGTGGACTTCTTCGATCATCACGGTATCGCCAAACGTATTACCAAGGTTCTTGATTCCGTTGACGAGTACGACTGCCTTCGCCGCGCTGCGAAGTTGACGGCGAGCAGATTTGATGTGGAGTACAGCACGAAACAATATTTCGAGGTGTTTGAAAACGCGACGTTAAGGCATCTCAAGAAACTGCCTGGTCCTCAGTTTGGCAGGGAGATTTGAAATGCTTCGGATGTCGCGCAAGCAATTGGTTAAATGCTTTAAGAAGTTGTTGGTGTACGGCTTGTTTGTTTATGTCTGTTATTGCGTGGTGGGTTTTTATATCCGTGAAGAAGAAATCGTCGAGGCGATGGCAATCTATTACGCGGACCAAGAGGCCTGTCAAAAGAAGCTGGCGAGCATGAAGCAGGTGCCCATACTGGGCGGCAGCTATGTGGATAAGACTCTGGTGCCGGAGTTTTATGTTGGCATGCCTGAATTGGCGAATAAGAAAGCGTGTCTGGCCAATACGCTCAAGGGGCATTTCTGGTGGACCGGGACGGATATACGGTCGTACCACGATCAGAGTGTAAAGCCGACTCCTGAAAGTTGGCGTCTTTATAAAGTGAACGCCGGACTTTATACAAAAAAAGAGACTACCGAGCCCCATGAACGGGGCTATCGCCACACCAACTGGCCGGATGAGTTGATTGTGAAGTTGAAGAACTATCCGGGGTTAGAGATTTGGCTGGATGCTCCGCCGCCGCATTTCAAGAATGTGGATTCCGTCAGAACGTTTGTCATTACTGGCTGGCCGCGGCGTGATGGCACCCCTCGGTTGATAGACTGTGACGGGTTGATTCGCCCGGCTTCCGAGGAACAACTGACTGACGAAAAATTGGCAAGGCTCAGCAGAGCAGAATTGGAAAATCTGGATTTTGGCAAGTTGAATTTTTTCTGCACTGTCGATCTGGATAGCTTTGACTTTGCTGGGGGGCACGGCAGCGTAGACCTCGGTCTATCGTCATTACGCGAAGCAGCTGAGATGCTCAAGTTTCTCAGTGATTATCTTTCACACTCAGTTATTACAAGGAAGTAACGATGAGTTATGTTTTTAGCGATATGGAAAAAACAGCGATTTTTAACGCAGCCAATATTTGCAAAGGTATAAGGCTTCTCTCAAAAAAAATTGAGTACGAGGCACTGGGAATAGCGGGGGCTAACTGCGCTCCCCTGTATCAAAAGCTATTCGATATTATCGGTGGAAGAATTTCTGAAGTTTTCGCTGTCAATGAGGAGGCTGGAAAAATTCTTGAAAGCGCCAGGCTCTGGCTTGCCGTGGCCATTGATGCCAACGGTGGAAAGGGTGCCTACTCCGCCCTGATTCGCGGTTATACCTCGCGGCAAGGTGAACTGAGACTGAATAAAATCTTCAGTGGAGAGCTGATGCAGCTGTCATCGAATCAGGTCGCCGCCAATTTCATCAATACCTTGATCGACGGATCCCTCGCCGGTCGACTGGCACCCTGGACGGTTCCATCCATCAGCCAGATTGCAGAGATTGATGCCAGTGCGATCGGCAAGGCACTGTTCAGTGAGGCTTGCGGAGAGAAGGATACAGCCGTGAGCCATAACGCCGGTTGGTCCGGGACCGTCGGATTCAGCCTGTTGGGTGGAGCACCGCCCTATGAAACCTGGAGATTGATCTCCGCTGGTGATTCGCAAGGGGAAGATGGCAGCCCGCCGACTCAAGCAAAAGCCAACAGGCTCGATGACTATAAAAATATTCTGTTCGCCATCGATTCATACAGTGTCGGCCTGCGAGCGGCGATCAGCAATTTCGGCGTCAATCCATTGCAAAGTCTGCTTTCAGTCGTGCCGGAGCAAATCAATATCGCGCTCGCCAGTGGCAGCCTCAATCCGCTGATTCAGCATGTAGTGAAAGGCACGCCGGTTTCCGCGGTGGTCGACCTGATATTGCGCTATGGCCAGAACGAATTCCTGGACATGTTCAAGCGCACCTACGACGGCGATTCAGCAGCGCCGCCTACCACCGATGAAACCTTCGCCACCAACGCTCACGCATTCTTCTCGGCATTTTCACCAGAGCAGTCCCACAGCATCGTCACCCGATCAATAGGTGAATACGGAAACGCGAATTCATGGGTAAAACTTGCTGGCGAGTCGACACCCATCGGCCTGGCGCTGCGCAATTCTCTGAAGCAACTCAGTGAAATCGTCATACAACGAGCTGACGGTTACTCCGGACGCGGACTGGAACTCTACGATCCGCTGACCGGCGAAGGTTTCATCACCGCGCAATGGCTTGCCGATCGTGCGCAGATGTTGGCCCGGTTGATTGCCCGAACTCAGGGCTCGTTTGGAGAACACTCGCTGCAGAAGTTTTCCTACTCCGATCTGGCTTCAGGTAAACAGGCGCCGATGACCACCGGTGTGCTGAATCCGCTGGTCATGTTCGGTGATGACGGCGCGCGGTCTTTCGCGGGCGGTGCGAACACTGATCATCTGTATGGTGGCGCGGGCAATGACACGATCAACGGACTGGCAGGTCACGATGTCATCGAGGGTGGACGCGGCAACGACTTGCTTGCCGGAGGCGACGGCAATGATGCGCTGCACGGAATGGCGGGTGATGACGTTTTGGCTGGAGGAAAGGGTAACGACTCTTTGATCGGTGGCGAAGGCAGCGACCGCTATGAGTTTTCCAGCGGTGATGGCATCGATGAGATCTTCGACGCCAACGTAAATGGGCAGCTATGGATCAACGGTTCGCCGATACCTTCACTCAAACGCCGCGCCCCTTTGAGCGATATATGGTCGACCGAGGATCAGGCAATCACCCTGACCCTCATCGAAGAACGCAATGAACCCACGCTCAACATCAAATATGGTCTGAATGATCTCGTCGTTATCAAGCACTTCCGCCCCGGGATGCTTGGCATCCGTCTTCCTGAATACCAAGGCCATACGGTCTCTGGTCCCGATCTGGTTCTTCAGGGCGACTGGAAAGCGAAAGATATCGACCCCAATGTTCCCGGGGATCAGTTCTCATACGATGAGCTGGGCAACGCCTTGTTATTGGCCAACGTAAAACAGAGAAACAAGGCCGATGTGCTTTATGGCTCTGCAAAAGACGACGTCATTCTCGGACTTGGCGGATCAGACCGATTGTTCGGCAAGGACGGAAACGATCAGTTGTTTGGGGATAAACGGACGACGCTCGAAAAAGCCATGGCCGCTGGCGACTCTAAAGGGAAAGCAACTCGCGGCGATTGGCTTGATGGAGGGGCAGGTCACGATTTGCTCATCGGTACGGCATCCCAGGACGTGCTTCTGGGCGGTAACGATCGGGATACGCTGATTGGAGGTGCGGGAGATGACGTTTTATCAGGGGATGAAACGACCGGCGCGCTGGAGCAGAAATGGGGATTCAAACGCGTCGAAGTTCTTATAGGCGGTGGTGTCACCAGTCACCGAACTGTCTTTTCAAAGGCCTCCTTTAACAGTTCGACGGAGGGCGATAACGATGTTCTCTACGGCCAGGGCGGTCGCGATGTTCTCAATGGCGGATGGGGCGACGATCTGCTCGATGGCGGAACTGAAGATGATCTTCTTGGGGGAGAGGGGGGGAATGACACCCTGGCCGGGGGAAGCGGTAACGACACAATGATGGGAGACAACCTCGACTGGGGCGGTGGACTACAAAGCAAACACCATGGCAACGATGTATTGGACGGTGGCAGTGGCGATGATTGGCTCACTGGTAACGCTGGAGCCGATGCGATTTATGGTGGCTCAGGCAATGACACTCTCCAGGGGGATGACATTGTACTTGGCGGCGTTGCCGGTGACGCCGCCCACTTTTTTGGAAATGACCTGCTGGACGGTGGTGCGGGAGACGACAAACTTTTGGGGGGCGGGGCGGATGATCTGCTGTTCGGAGGTGAAGGTAACGACGCGCTGGCCGGAGATTATGCTGAGCATCCGATTCGGTATCACGGCAATGATTTACTTGATGGCGGAGCGGGCGATGACACACTTCAGGGAATGGGTGGCTCCGATACCCTGATTGGTGGCGCAGGAGCTGACGTGCTGGATGGCGATGTGTCCAACCTGCAGTCAGGGGGAATCAACAATGATTACCTTCAAGGCGATGAAGGAAACGATACCCTTTTGGGCGGCTTGGGCGCCGACACACTTTACGGTGGCGCTGATGATGACATTTTATCCGGCGACTACGAGCAGAGAGCTGAGGCTGAGCACGGCGCAGATTATCTGGACGGTGGTTCAGGCAACGATACCTTGCTGGGTGGTGGTGGCAACGACACATTGTTGGGCGGGGAGGGTGTAGACCACCTTCGTGGAGATTCCGGCAATAACGTTTTTGATGGTGGTGCCGGTAACGACGTGCTGGAAGGCCATGACGGCGCTGATGTTTACTATTTCGGCGCTGGCGATGGTCTGGATATTGTTACCGACGCCGGCGGCCGCAACATCATCAGGTTCGGCGCAGGCTTTTGCGCACAAAGTCTGAAAGCCGACATTATCGAAGTTGCCGTCGGCACGGTATTGCGGCTGGCCAATGGCGCGGGCGACGCGATACTCATCAAGAGTCACGAGCAGTGGAAGGATTCCACGTTCAGTTTCAGCGATGGCGTTGTACTTGGTTATGAGGATGTCCTGCGCAAAACATTGCCGCCGATAAAGGTGCCCGAGTCACCTGTACCGGAAGTTGTAACCGCCACAGGAATCCAGCAAAGCAAAGTTGAAGATCCGGTTCAGCCAGACGATGTAACCATCGCGGCGCAACGCCCTGTGGCATCTGATCACCCCGTTGACTGGACTGAAAAATTCCTCGCGCAAATCAAATCCAAGCGCTACGCCCGCAAACACGCCATAGGTTTCACCTTGAGTGATCAAGGCATCTGGGTTCGCAGTCATATCACGACTAGCGACACCGGTTACATCACTCACACCGAGCTGAGCGATGACGGCGTCGAAGCGGGAACACTGTCTGAAACGCCGCCATGGATGAAGGTTGATGCAGGGCATGCCGTGGTCAGTGAAAGGCAGTCGAAAACCACAACCCGTATCGAACATAAACAGGTGAAAGCCGATGGAGCCATAGCCTCTTCACGTCAGGCGCCTCGCTATTATCGATCCGGCTCGGCCAACGGCTTTTCATTCAATACGGGAGATGTATTGGTTGAAGACCGTAAGGAATCCGGCGCGCTTGAGGGTTGGTACATCTATCCGGCAGCAAGCTTCGGTTCGGGGGAAACGGTGCCCAAGGCGTTTCGCTGGGATGTCACAACTGAAACGATCAAACGCAAAATCGTCCCTGGCGACGATGCCGGCGGGCGAGTCAACGTCGAAGTGGAAAACGTTTTCCACGGCGGCGCGGGAGACGATCTGATTGTCGCTTATGCAGGCTCCCCACTTGCCTACGGCACTGTCGGCGAGAGAACACCGGGCGCGTTTTTATCCGCAGGTGCAGGTGACGACACCTTGCTGGGCTCCGAGGGCGCCGACTATCTGGTCAGCGGGGCAGGGGAAGATTGGCTTTACGGTGAAGACGGTGCCGACACCTACATCGTGCAAGCGCACGCCGGAGCAACTACCACGATTGCGGATGTGCCGAACCCTGTTTTCCACCGAGCAGAAGTTGGCGCAGCGGGGTGGAAAGACGAGTTCGGATTGATCGATCAGGACACGGTCGTCCTTCCAGCAGATGCGCAGCGCGATGCACTGCAATTGAGTTGGGGTGCTGCGCTGATAGAAACCACACATGTCGACCTGGAACCCAACCCAGCTCGCGGGGCACACCGCAATCCGCCAAGAGCCAAAATGCTCCATCCGACACTCGATATCAATTGGGGTGGGATACAGAAAGTTCGCATCGTCTTGCCCCTCAACGGTGAACTTGAGGGGGCCGGGATTGAGCTCTTGAATTTCGCCGATGGGTCGGTCGTGAGTTTGAAACAACTCTTGGAGTCAAGTCAGCTGGGCCCTGCGCCCGAGACTTTTCATACGGGTGTAACCGTTAACAATTCAACGCGTTTTACGTCTCTGCGAGACGGCCGGGCGCTGCCGTTAGTCGGTGGTCGAGGCAACGACACGATAAGCGGCGCGGGGAAAATCCGCGGCATGGAAGGGGATGACGTGCTCACGGGCAGCCCCGGTGATGATCTGCTGTTGGGTGGGCCGGGCAATGACACGCTAACCGGCGGCGCCGGAAATGATATCTACCGATACGATGGCCTCGGCAGGGACGTGATCATCAATCGCGGAGAAGGCCTTGACGGGATCGACTTTTCCGAACGCAGGCTGACGATCGACAACTTGAAGTTTCACCGTGAGCGCGATGATCTGGTGATCGTGGTGGATTACGGCATGGCACCGAAAATCCGGGTTTCCAATCATTTTGCCGCAGGCGAAAGCGCTATCGGCTTCATAAGAGTCAGCGAAGGAACAGCGACTCAAGACTACAGCGCGATGCAGATTGCTGAACGTCTGCATCCTCTTCCGCCATTGAGGGATGTCGAAGACATTTTGATAAAGGGCGACGAAGAAGCGCAGCGGGCGATGATAGAGATCATTCAGTTTTACGAGCTGAATGTCTGAGTCGTATGGCGACCGATTGAGCCAGCTCGCGATGGGAATCCAGTCGTCATCGCGAGCATCGCGTCAGTTCAATACTGCGTCAAATCCGCCAACGGATGCCGCCCCTCCCACACTTTGTGAAAGTGCGCCTCAACCACTGCGTCCGGGACGCTGTTAATGTCCGGCCAGTGCCAGTGCGGCTTCTGATCCTTGTCGATCAACCGCGCGCGAACCCCTTCGCTGAACTCCGGGTGCCGGCAGCAATTGAGGCTCAGGGTGTATTCCATCTGAAAAACTTCGGCCAGCGACATATGCCGAGCGCGGATGATCTGCTCCCAGACCAGATGCGCGGTCAGCGGTGAGCCTTCGCTCATGGTTTTCGCCGCGCGGGCAATCAACGGGTCGCTGCTGTCGCGTTGCAGGCTGATGGCTTTCCAGGCGCAGGTGACGTCGCTGACATCGAGCAGTTCGTCGATCTGCTGCCGACGCGGCAACCACTGCGCCTCGGGTATTTGCGCCACGGCTTCCTGTTGCAGGGCCTTGAGCAGGCTGTTGAGTTGCACGTCGGTCTGTTCCTGCCAATTCAGTTGCAGCAGGCCTTCGATCAGGTCTGGTTGCTGTTCGTCGAGCAGGAAGCGGTCAGCCAGATCCAGATCGATCGCATCACGGGCGTTCATGTGCGCACCGGTCAGGCCCAGAAACAAGCCGAGCTTGCCCGGCAGCCGGGCGAGAAACCAACTGGCGCCGACGTCCGGATACAGACCAATGGTGATTTCCGGCATGGCCAAACGACTGCTCGGTGTGACAATCCGCGTACTCGCGCCTTGCAGCAGGCCCATGCCGCCGCCGAGCACATACCCATGGCCCCAGCAGATCAGCGGTTTCGGATAGGTGTGCAGGCTGTAATCCAGGCGGTATTCCGCGCTGAAAAACTGCGCGGCCAGCGGCGGTACTTCGCCCGGGTGGGCGCGACAGGCGTCGACCAGGCTGCGCACTTCGCCGCCGGCGCAGAAGGCCTTGGCGCCATTGCCGCGCAGCAGCACGCAGACGATTTGCGGGTCCTTGGCCCAAGCGTTCAACTTGTCGCTGAGGGCGTTGATCATCGGCAGGGACAACGCGTTCAGCGATTTTTCAGCATCCAGGCTGGCGATACCGATGCGGGCGCCGTCGGTGCCGGTGAGTTCTTCGAAGTGCAGATTCATCGTGACCTCGATCGGGAATTTGAACGATCAGTATGATCGTTGTGTGGGAAAGTGCCGGATCTGCGTCAGATCAATTGACAAGCGTGGTCGGCTTTCCTAGGGTTCGCCCCATTGTTTTTGCCGGGTATGACCATGACTGCTGACGACCGTATCAAACTCGAACCGAGCTGGAAGGAGGCACTGCGTGCTGAGTTCGACCAGCCTTACATGGCAGAGTTGCGCCAGTTTCTGCAGCAGGAGCGGGCGGCCGGCAAGGAAATCTATCCGCCGGGACCGATGATTTTCAATGCCTTGAATTCGACGCCGCTGGATAAAGTGAAGGTGGTGATCCTCGGTCAGGACCCGTATCACGGCCCGGGTCAGGCCCATGGCTTGTGCTTCTCGGTGCAACCGGGCGTGCCGGCGCCGCCATCGCTGGTCAACATCTATAAAGAGCTGAAGCGCGACCTCAACATCGACATTCCCAATCACGGTTACCTGCAGAGCTGGGCCGATCAGGGTGTGTTGATGATCAACACCACCATGACCGTCGAGCGCGCCAATGCCAATGCGCACAAGGACAAGGGCTGGCAGTTTTTCACCGACCGGATCATTGAACTGGTCAGCGAGCGCCAGCCGCATCTGGTGTTCATGCTCTGGGGCGCGCATGCGCAGAGTAAACAGAAGCTGATTGATGCGACTAAACATCTGGTGCTGACGTCGGTACATCCGTCGCCGTTGTCGGCGTATCGCGGGTTTTTGGGGTGTGGGCACTTTGGCCGGACGAACAAATTTCTTGAGCAGAATGGCGAGACGCCGATCGAGTGGCGTTTACCGCCGATTTGAAGGGGCCCATCGCTGGCAAGCCAGCTCTCACAGGGTTTTGTGGGTGCCACAGATTATGTGAACACCTCAAAAACCTGTGGGAGCTGGCTTGCCAGCGATGAAGTCGACACGGTTTTACTCGGGATTACGATTCCAGTACTTGAACAACGGCTCCGCCAGAAACAGCACAAACAACAACCGCATCACCTGCATCGCCGTCACCAGCGGCACCGACAGTTGCAGGGTCTCCGCCGTCAGACTCATCTCGGCAATCCCGCCGGGCATCATGCCCAAGGTCAGCGAACGCAGATCCAGATGGGTCAGCGCACTCAACCCCAACGCCGCCAAACTCGCGATCAACATAGTCAACGCCGTGCCAATCAACGTCCGCCCCATGAATGAAGGCGCACGGCGGAAGAACTGCCGGTTGAAGTGACAACCCAAGCCGCTACCGATCAACCACTGACCAATCTGACTGCCGCCATTGGGCAAACCGATGTGCAAATCCCAACCAATGCTCACCGCCGCACTCACCAGCAACGGTCCGAACAGCCACGGATTCGGCTGACGCAAACGCTGCCAGAGCCACGCGAGCAAACCGCCCGCCGGAAACAAAATCGCCAGCCAGCGCCAATCGACGCTGCCCGCGTGTGAAATCGGATTACCGTCACCGAGCAGATACTTGAACGCCGCCGGCACACACAACACCACCACCAACACACGCAAACTCTGCCCCGCCGCGACGTGGCTGAGCATCGCGCCGTTACGCGCGCCGAGGTTGACCATCTCCCCGGAACCGCCGGGCATGCTCGAGAAAAACGCCGTGGCGCGATCCTCACCCGTGCGGCGCATCAGCCACACGCCGACCACCGCCGACAGACTGGTGACCAGCGCACCGAAGAAGATCAAGCCGAAATGACTGAGTACCTGCTCCATCACCACCGGAGTGAAATGCAGGCCGATGCCGATGCCGACGATCCACTGGCCGCACTTGCGGCCGCCAGGGATTTCGGTGAGTTGCCATGGGGTCAGGCAGCGCACGAGGATGATCGCCAGCAACGAGCCGACCATCCACGGCAGAGGCCAGCCGATCTGGCTGGCGAGGTAACCGCCAAGCAGACCGACCAGCGGGGTTCCCCACCAGGATTTCAGGGAGGACCGATCAAACATCGGCAATGGCGCGTTGCGCGGCCGAACGTTTACGCCAGATGCGGATGATCGGCATCAGCAGCATGATCGCCGTCAGTACCCAGACCCCGAAAGTAATCGGGCTCGACCAGAGGATTTCCAGCGCACCGTTGGAGATCGACAGCGCGCGACGCAGATTTTGCTCCATCAGACCGCCGAGGATGAAGCCCAGCAGCAGCGGTGACAACGGGAAATCCAGCTTGCGCAGGATGTAGCCGAAGATGCCGATACCGATCATCAGGAACAGGTCGAACGTGGTGGCGTGCACCGCGTAAACGCCGATCCCGGTAATGATCGCGATGACCGGCACCAGCGCCCAGTTCGGCACGGCGAGGATGCGGGTGAACACACGGATCATCGGGATGTTGAGAATCACCAGCATGACGTTGGCGATGAACAACGACGCGATCAGGCCCCAGACGATGTCCGGTTGTTGCTGGAACAGCAGCGGGCCCGGCGTGATGTTGTACAGCGACAGCGCGCCGATCATCACCGCGGTGGTGCCCGAACCCGGTACGCCAAGGGTCAGCATCGGCACCAGTGCGCCGCATGCAGCGCCGCCAATGGCGGTTTCCGGCGCGGCGAGGCCACGGGGGTCACCTTCACCGAACTTGCCGCTGGTACCGGCGATGCGCTTCTCGGTCATGTAGGCCACGGCGCTGGCGAGGGTCGCGCCGGCACCCGGCAACACGCCCATGATGAAGCCCAACACGCCGCAACGGATGTTGACGACGAACACCGACGCCGCTTCCTTGAAGTTGAACATCATGCGACCGGTGGCTTTCACCGCTTCCTGGCCGTGGTGGGTTTTTTCCAGCAGCAGGAGGATTTCGCTGATGGAGAACAGGCCCAGCACCAGCACGACGAATTGAATCCCGTCAGTCAGGTGAATGTTGTCGCCGGTGAAGCGATAGACACCGCTGTTGGCGTCGATGCCGACGGTCGAGAGGAACAGACCGATCAGCGCCGCGATGAAGGTTTTCAACGGACGATCACCGGCCATGCCGCCGAGACAGACAATCGCAAACACCATCAACACGAAGTATTCCGCCGGGCCGAAGGCAATCGCCCATTTCGCCAGCAACGGCGCGAACAGCACCATGCCGCAGGTGGCGATAAACGCACCGATGAACGAACTCCACGCCGACAACGACAGCGCCACACCGGCGAGTCCTTTGCGGGCCATCGGGTAACCGTCGAGGGTGGTCATCACGGTCGATGCTTCGCCGGGAATGTTCAGCAGGATCGAGCTGATCCGGCCGCCGTATTCGCAGCCCAGATACACCGCTGCCAGCAGGATCAGCGCCGACTCCGGCGGCAGGCCAAGGGCGAATGCGATCGGGATCAGCAATGCCACGCCGTTGATCGGGCCCAGGCCCGGCAACAGGCCGACCACGGTGCCGATCAGCGTGCCGCACAACGCGGTCACCAGGTTGTACGGGCTCAGCGCGACGCCGAAACCCTGACCCAAATAGCCAAGAGTATCCATATCAGTTCTCCAGAACGCTGAGCAGGCCGAGAGGCAGCGGAACGTCCATCACGCGGTCGAACAACAGGTAAAGACCGATGGCCATCAGGCTGATGATCACCACGCTCGGCAGCCAGCGGCCACCGTAGAGGCGAGCCATCGGTACGCCGGTGATAATGCTGGCGACGATGAAACCCAGGGGTTCGAAAGTGCCGGCGAACACCAGCAACAACACCACGCAGATGCCGATCTTGGTCAGGGTTTCACGATCCAGTGGCGGCTCGTCATCACTGTGTTTGATCGCGGCCGGACGGAACACCATGTACAGCAGTGCCGCGCCCATCAGGGCAAGCATCAACAGGGGAAAGGCACGCGGGCCGACCGGTTCGTAGGAAAAAGCCGCTTGGTACGGCCACGCCATCAGTGCCAGGCCGACACAGACCAGCAACAACACCGAGGCGAAAATGCGTTGAATAAGCATGGGGGCTCCTGTGCCGCGTCCCCGCAACCGGGAACGCGGCCGCTAGACAGGGACGATCACTGGATCAGGCCGAACTCTTTGGCCAGCACTTTGTAGTCCGCAACCTGCTTCTTCACGTAGGTGTCCAGTTCCGGGCCGGTCATGGCGAACGGGAACAGTTCACGCTGATCGCGCAGCTTGGCGAACTCCGGCGAGGCCAGCAGTTTGTCGAACGAGTCTTTCCACCAGGCGTAGTCTTCATCGCTGACTTTTGGCCCCAGGTAGAAGCCGCGCACTACCGGCCAGACGATGTCGTAGCCTTGCTCGCGCGCGGTCGGGATGTCTTTCATTTCCGGCTCGTCGAGACGCTTGTCGGCGAACACCGCGAGCAGACGCATGTCGCCACTCTGGATGTGCGGCATGGAGTCGGAGATGTCGGTACTGCCGACCTGGATGTGACCGCCGAGCAGGGCGGTGGCGATTTCGCCGCCACCTTCAAGCGCCACGTAACGCAGGTCACGCGGGTTGATCCCGGCAGCCTTGGCGATCAGTGCGGTTTGCATCCAGTCCTGGCTGCCGACAGTGCCGCCTGAACCGATCACCACCGAGCTTGGATCTTTCTTCAGCGCCTGCACGAGATCGTCGAGGGTTTTGTAGGGCGAATCGCTTTTCACCGCGATGGCACCGTAGCTGGTGCCGACCGCTGCCAGCCAGCGCACGTTGGTTTCATCGAAACGCCCGAACTTGCCTTGGGCCAGGTTCAACAGCGAACCGCTCGACCACGCCACCAGCGTGCCGGCATCGGCAGGGCGCTGAGCGACCACGGCGTTGTACGCCACTGCGCCGACACCGCCGGGCATGTAAGTCACGCGCATCGGTTTGCTCAGCAGTTTTTCGTTGACCAGTGCGCTCTGCACCAGTTTGCAGGTCAGGTCGAAACCACCGCCCGGCGATGCCGGGGCGATACATTCCGGACGTTTCGGTTCAGCCATCAGTTGGCCGGCAAACAGGACGCAGCTGGCGGCCAGTGCAACTTTACGCAGTGACAGGTTCATTTGATTCTCCACGGGCATTGTTGTTATTCGACGTGTTTTCCACCAACGGGCATTACCAAAGGGCAACGCTGTAGCTCACCAGCAAACGCACTTCGTCTGCATCGCGAGCCGAGTAGTTGGAGCGGTAAGTGGCATTACGCAAACGCACGGCGACATCCTTCAAGGCGCCGCTTTGTACTACATATTTGATCTCGGTGTTGCGCTCCCACTCTTTGCCTTCTTCGCCGTTCTTGAGCTTGATGTTGTCACCGCTCAAGTAGCGGCTCATGAAGCTCAGGCCAGGGATGCCGAGTTTGGCGAAGTCGAAGTCGTAGCGCGCCTGCCAGGAGCGTTCTTCAGCGCCGGCGAAATCGTTGATCTGCACGAAGTTGACCAGGTACGGGTCGCTGCCATCGACATACGGAAAAGCGCTGTCGCCGGACATGTGTTGATAACCGGCGCTGAACTTGTGGCCGCTCAGCGCGTAGCTGACCAGACCATTGAGCGAGCGATTGTCGATTTCGCCGCCACGGGCTGCGCCCTGATCATCACTGACGGCGAAACGCAGGTCAGTGGCAAACGTGCCGGGACCCATCGGCCGTGAGGCGACCAGGCCGAAGAAGTGCTGGTTGTAGACTTCGTCGAGTTGGGCGAAGTGGTAACTGCCGGTGATCTTGTCGGTGAACTTGTAGTCCACGCCGCCAAAATCGAAGTGCTTGCCAGCGGCGGTGCCGGCAAAACGGCTGTTCTTGTTGTTGAGGGCGATGTCCTCGAAATCGGTGCTGTCGCGATCCTTGGCTTTCTCCAGACGGCCGCCGGTGAAGGTCAGGTTCTTGATCTCTTTGGAGGTCAGCAAGCCGCCTTCAAAGGTCTGCGGCAGGATGCGCCCGTCGTTCGGTTTGAGGATCGGCAGTTCAGGAATCAGGCTGCCGATTTTCAGCTCGGTGGCGGAAATTTTCACTTTGCCGGTCAGGCCGACTTTGGAGTATTCATCCGCCGCGCGTCCGTCATCATGGGTCGGCAGCAGGCCGGTACCGGTGCGGTCCGGGCTTGAATCAAGTTTTACTCCGAGCATGCCTAAAGCATCGACACCGAACCCCACGGTGCCGTCGGTGTAACCCGATTGCAGATTGAGCATGAAGCCCTGAGCCCATTCGTCACGCTTGGATTGCTGGGCGCTGGTGCCATCGCGAAAGTCGCGGTTGAAATACATGTTGCGGGTTTCGAAGGTGGCGCTGCTGTCTTCGATGAAGTCGGCAAAACTCAGCGGCGAAAAACCGGCAAGGGCGGCGGCACTGGCGAGGGCGGTGTGGCTGAAACGGGAAGGGCGAACAGGCGTGAATGCCTGAGGCTGCATGGACGGCATGCGGGTGTACTCCGTTTATTGTTCTTATTGGTCGAAAACGCTTCGTGGCGTTTTTCGTAGCGCTGTGTGGCAGCAGCGACGGCAGTCGGGACTGTCCGTGGGCCGACTCTAACCGGCTAACCTTTCACTAACCTTTCAGCTGACTTTCACGGTTTTCGGGCTTCACAGCGGCGGTTGCGGCTGTAAACTCCGCGGCAAAGCGTGGCGCCGGCCATCCCTGAACGAGGTAAAAATCCATGCGTGTTCTGCTCGTCGAAGACCATCTGCAACTGGCCGAAAGCGTCGCTCAGGCGCTCAAGAGCACCGGTCTGACCGTGGATGTGTTGCACGATGGCGTGGCCGCCGATCTGGCCTTGAGCAGCGAGGAATATGCGGTGGCGATCCTCGATGTCGGCCTGCCGCGCATGGACGGTTTCGAGGTGCTGGCGCGTTTGCGTGCACGCGGCAAGAATCTGCCGGTGCTGATGCTGACCGCGCGCAGTGATGTGAAGGATCGCGTCCATGGCCTCAATCTGGGCGCCGACGATTACCTCGCCAAACCGTTCGAACTGACTGAACTGGAAGCGCGGGTCAAAGCCTTGCTGCGCCGCAGTGTGCTGGGCGGCGAGCGTCAGCAGCGCTGCGGCGTACTGGCCTACGACCTCGACACCCGACGCTTCACCCTCGGCGAAGAATTACTGACGCTGACCTCACGCGAACAAGCCGTGCTCGAAGCGCTGATCGCCCGCCCGGGACGGGTGATGAGCAAGGAGCAACTGGCCGCCCAGGTATTCGGCCTCGACGAAGAAGCCAGCCCCGATGCCATCGAAATCTACGTGCACCGCTTGCGCAAGAAACTCGACGGTCAACCGGTGGCCATCGTGACCTTCCGCGGCCTCGGTTATCTGCTGGAAAGCCGCGATGCATAAGCCCAGTAGCCTGCGCTGGCGGTTGTTGTGGAACCTCGCGTTGTTGCTGGTGGTGTTGATGCTCGCCAGTGGCTTGAGCGCTTACTGGAATGGTCGCGAAGCCGCCGACACGGCGTACGACCGCACGTTACTGGCCTCGGCGCGGACCATCGCGGCCGGTCTGTCGCAACGTGACGGCACACTGAGTGCCGATGTGCCTTACGTGGCACTCGATACTTTCGCTTATGACAGTGCCGGGCGTATTTATTATCAGGTCAACGACATCCATCAAAAGCTGATTTCCGGCTACGAAAACCTCCCCGGCCCGCCGCCGGGGACGCCGCGCACTGACAGCTACCCCGCGTTGGCGCGCTTCTACAACGCCACCTACAAAGGGCAAAACGTGCGCGTGGTCAGCCTGCTCAAGGCGGTGACCGAGCCGAACATGAACGGTATGGCGGAAATCCGCGTGGCTGAAACCGATGAAGCACGGGTGAGCATGGCGCGCAGTCTGGCGGCCGATACCTTGCTGCGATTGGGCATGCTGGCGATTGGCGCGTTGTTGCTGGTCTGGTTTGCGGTCAGTGCCGCATTGCGCCCATTGGAGCGTTTGCGCACAGCAGTGGAAGAACGTCAGCCCGATGACTTGCGGCCGCTGCCATTGGTTGAAGTGCAGCATGAACTGTGGCCGTTGGTGCGTGGGCTCAACCATTTTACCGAGCGTCTGCGCGGGCAGTTTGAACGCCAGGCGCAGTTCATCGCCGACGCGGCTCATGAGTTACGCACCCCCTTGGCGGCGCTCAAGGCGCGGCTTGAATTGGGCCTGCGCTCGAACGAACCCGAGACGTGGCGCACGACATTGGAGTCCTCGGCGCAAAGCACTGATCGCTTGACCCATCTGGCCAATCAGTTGCTGTCGCTGGCGCGCGTCGAAAACGGTGCCCGGGCGATTGCCGAGGGCGGCGCGCAGTTGCTCGATCTGAGTCAGTTGGCCCGGGAACTGGGCATGGCCATGGCGCCGCTGGCGCACAAGCGCGGGGTTGCGCTGGCGCTGGAGGCGGACGAGCCGGTGTGGTTGCGCGGTGAGCCGACGTTGCTGAATGAGTTGCTGAGCAATCTGGTGGACAACGCACTGGCGCACACGCCACCGGGCGGCAACGTCATTTTGCGCGTGACCGCACCGGCAATACTTGAGGTGGAAGATGACGGCCCGGGCATCCCGCTGGAGGAACGTGATCGGGTGTTCGAGCGCTTCTATCGGCGTAATCAGCAGGTGGCGGGTTCGGGGCTGGGGCTGGCGATTGTCGGTGAGATCTGTCGAGCACATCTGGCCCAGATCAGTTTGCATGACGGTGAGCAGGCGGGGTTGAAGGTGCGGGTCAGTTTTATTGCCGGGTGATTATGGTGGTTTTGCTGGCCCCTTCGCGAGCCTGCTCGCGAAGGGCGCACCTCGGTTTTTAATCAGTAAAACATCGTGCGCGACTCTTCCAGATCCGCGCACAGTTCCTTGTTCTCCTGATCAATCCCAAGCTTTCTGAACGCCGGAACCGTCATTGGATCAATCCGCGCAAATGGATGATCAGTGTCCTTGTGGCAATAGAGGCTCGCCACTTGCACCAGATCGACGTAATCGATGGTCGTCGAATCGCGCTTGAAGTCCTGGTAGCGCCCCGGTAACTCCACCAGACGTTCCGGAAACTCCCAGACCCGCAGGAGCTTGTCGCCCAGCAACGGGTGAATGTGATCGATCACATGGTTGAGGCTGACCGGGTCCGACAGCAGTTCGTAGTGGTCTTCGGCATAGGTCAGAATCGGCAGCACGCCGATCTGATGCACCAGTCCGCCGAGCGCCGCCTGATCGGGTTTGAGTTGTGTGTAGCGGCGGCACAGCGCATAACTGACGCCGGCAATTTCCAGGCTCTTGCGCCAGACTTCGCGCATTTTCTGCTCGACCACTTCGGAGCGGGCGTGGAAGATCTGCTCCATCACCAGGCCGATCGCCAGGTTGCTGCTGTAGTTGATGCCCAGCCGGGTGATGGCGGTGTGCAGGTCGGTGACTTCCTGTGCGGCGCGCAGCAGTGGGCTGTTGACCACTTTGATCAGGCGCGCTGACAGCGCCGTGTCACGGCCGATCACTTTGCTCAGGTCGCTGACGCTGATTTCCGGGTCTTCAGCGGCCTTGCGAATCTGCAGGGCCACTTCCGGCAACGTGGGCAGAACCAGGTCATCGTTATCGATGGCCTCAACCAAATCCTGTTGGACCTTTTCCGCCAGTTCGCTCATTTAAACTCTCTAGGGTGTTGCAACAAATGCTGCGATCAGCGCTGGATTTCGCGGTCGCGATCCAGTTCGTAAGGCAGGTCGAGCAAGTGCAGCGCCGGGCCTTCGAGAGCACCCACGTGCAGATCGCCCGCTTCGGCAGCTTCGGCCTGTAGCACCGCCAGGAGTTCAATGTTTTGTCCGGCATGGGCGGCCAGTACCACTTCGCCGACAGCGCTGTTGTGGCTAGGTGCGAACAACGGCGTGCCCGGCGCCGGCAACTCGGTAGCATTCAGGCTCAGGCGGTACAGACGACGCTTGAGTTTGCCCAGGTACTGCATGCGCGCAACGATTTCCTGGCCGGTGTAGCAGCCTTTCTTGAAACTTACGCCGCCAACGGCTTGCAGGTTGAGCATCTGCGGGATGAACAGCTCGCGGGTGCTTGGCATGACCTGACCGATACCGGCACGGATCTGGCCCAGTAGCCATTGATTCAGCTCGGCTTCAGGCAGGGTTGCGGACAATTCGGCTTTTATCGCGTCGGCCTGATCGGCCGGGACCCAGAGTTCGGCGCGATCCGGCGAGACGCGAATGGCGATCAGACCTTCGCTGCGCACGACGCTGTCGGTTTCCGCCGGCAGGTCCAGGCCGAGGCTGGCCAAGGCACTGTCGCCGTGCTCCAGGCCGAAGCGCGCCCAGGCGGCGCTCTCGTCGGTCAGTTTCGATTTGGAGAACACCGCGTATTTTTTCAGGTCCGCCAGTTGTGACTCCAGCAACTCGCTGGCCATTGCCAGGACCACGCCGTCACCTTCGAGCAGAATGCGGAAGCTCGACTGCATCCGGCCTTTCTGCGTGCAGCGGGCGCCGAGGCTGGCGCGGCTGTCGCTCAGGTAATTGAGGTTGCAGGTCAACTGGCCTTGCAGGAATTTTCCGGCATCCGCGCCGCGAACCGCGAGAACGCCTTCATGAGACAGGGTGCAGAAAAAAGCAGAATCGGCCATGGGTCATCGCAGGGTAAATAGACTGGGGCACATCATAAGGGCGCGTTGGTGAAATGGGTAGTTGATAAAGGATCGGTGGTGCCCGACCAAAGCCGACTGTGCGACCCGCCTCGGGGCTGTATACTTGCCGGCAAATTTGAGGAGGGCTCCATGGTCGAACAAGTTGAACTGAATCGCCTCTTTTGGCACAGCCGTCGCGGCATGCTTGAGCTTGACGTGTTGCTGGTGCCATTCGTGAAAGAGGTCTACGCGACGTTGAACCAGGTGGATCGCGATCTGTATGTGCGGCTGCTGACGTGCGAGGATCAGGACATGTTCGGCTGGTTCATGGAGCGCAGCGAGTCTGAAGATCCTGAACTGCAGCGCATGGTTCGCATGATCCTGGACCGTGTCCAGCCCAAGTAACACATTCGAATGCCGCTGGCATGCCTCACGGCAGCTGCTGGCGGCGTATCTGTTGGCCCAGGCGTTCGCACTGGGTTCGTTGTTTCTGCTTTCTATTCCACTCTGGGCCAGTCTGCTCGGGGCTTTTGGCTGTCTGCTTCACGGATTTCGGGTGTTGCCTCAACAGGTTCTGCTGAGTCATCCCAAGGCCTTTAGTGGATTACGTCGGGACGCCGATGGTTGGCAGGTGTGGAATCAGGCTGATGGTTGGCAATCGGCACAGCTGCGCCCGGACAGTCTCGCGCTGCCCTTGATCGTGGTGCTGCGTTTTCGCTTGCGCGGCGAATGGCGGGTCAGATCGGTTTGTGTACCCCGAGACTCGCAGACAGCCGATTTACATCGGCGCCTGCGAGTACGGCTCAAGTTCAGCCGGCGTAGGTGGGCGGCACCAGAATAGTGTCGAGCGCCTCGGGCAGCATGTCGGGGTAGTCGAGCGTGTAGTGCAGGCCGCGACTTTCCTTGCGTTCCATGGCTGAGCAGATCATCAGTTCGGCGACTTGTGCCAGGTTACGCAACTCGATCAGGTCGCGGCTGACTTTATAGTTGCTATAGAACTCGTCGATCTCGTCCAGCAGCAGGCGCACACGGTGCTGCGCTCGTTGCAGGCGCTTGTTGGTGCGCACGATACCAACGTAGTCCCACATGAACCGCCGCAGTTCATCCCAGTTGTGCGCGATGATCACGTCCTCGTCCGAGTCGGTCACCTGACTGGCGTCCCAGACGGGCAGGGCGCTTGGCGCGGCGACATCGTCCAGTTGCGCGAGGATGTCCGCCGCTGCCGAGCGCGCATAGACAAAGCATTCCAGCAGCGAGTTGCTGGCCATGCGGTTGGCGCCGTGCAGGCCGGTGAAGCTGGTTTCGCCGATGGCATACAGGCCCGGCACATCGGTGCGACCTTGTTGATCGACCATCACGCCACCGCAGGTGTAGTGCGCGGCGGGTACGACCGGAATAGGTTGTTTGGTGATGTCGATACCGAAACCGAGGCAGCGCTCATAAACAGTGGGGAAGTGGGTCTTGATGAAGTCTTCGGGTTTGTGGCTGATGTCGAGATAGACGCAGTCGACACCCAGACGCTTCATTTCATGGTCGATGGCCCGAGCGACGATGTCGCGCGGTGCCAGTTCGGCGCGTTTATCGAAGCGATACATGAAGCGTTCGCCATTGGGCAGCTTCAAATGGGCGCCTTCGCCGCGCAGGGCTTCGGTGATCAGAAAGCTCTTGGCCTGCGGGTGATACAGGCAGGTCGGGTGGAACTGGTTGAATTCCAGGTTCGCCACCCGGCAACCCGAGCGCCAGGCCATGGCGATGCCATCACCGCAGGCGCCATCGGGATTGCTGGTATAGAGGTAGACCTTGGCGGCGCCGCCCGAGGCCAGAATCACAAAACGTGCGCCGTAGGTGTCGACTTCGCCGGTTTTGCGGTTGAGCACGTAGGCGCCGAGGCAGCGCTCACCTTCCAGGCCCAGGCGACGTTCGGTGATCAGGTCGACGGCAACCCGTTGTTCCAGCAGTTCAACGTTCGGGCGCTCTTTGGCCTGAGCCAGCAAGGTTTTGAAGATGGCCGCGCCGGTAGCGTCCGCCGCATGGATGATGCGGCGGTGGCTGTGACCGCCCTCGCGGGTGAGGTGGAATTCGAATCCGCCATCTTCGGTGCCGGACTGATCGTCGCGGGTGAACGGCACACCTTGGTCGATCAGCCACTGAATGGCTTCGCGGCTGTGCTCCACGGTAAAACGCACGGCGTCTTCATGGCACAGACCACCGCCGGCGTTCAGGGTGTCATCAACATGGGATTCGACAGTGTCGGTGTCGTCGAGTACGGCGGCGACGCCACCTTGGGCCCAAAAAGTCGATCCGTTGGCGAGATCGCCTTTGCTCAATACGGCAATGCGCAAATGACCCGGCAGGGTCAGCGCGAGACTCAAACCGGCAGCACCGCTGCCTATGACCAGAACATCATGTTGGAATTGTTGGCTCATTACAGGATTCCGCTCAAAGCGACCCGGGTCGGGGGTGGCGCACGACAGCTGGATCGGCGCGTCAAGACAGCCACACAGCCCACTAGTATATAGAGGGGTGGGGCGGCACAATAGCCGGGCCGATATGGCATTGTGAAACTACTGTGACGGAAAAAACCGGGTGCTTCGTCGGAAGTTTTTTTCACCCGTTTGGGGAAAAGGCGACTGTATCGCCGCTGAAACAGGAATTTTCTGTCCAGAGTTGCCCAATGTCGGATGGTCACGGCTATAAATAATTGGAACTTTTGCCAAAGGCCCAAGATCAATAGTCGGTGCCAGAAACAAGGGACGTGTCGGCTTCAGTGCGGAATCTGCGGTTGGATTCCTGCCCGGCGAAACCGATAACAAGATTATTCGCGCAGCCGGTTTATCCCGCGCTGCGTTTTTCGTGCGTGCCAAATCAGAGCCCGCAGGAAACTTGCCTTGAGGGGGAGAACTTTTGCGAAAAGCCCGAGTCTATGTTTGCAAGTCTGGTCGTTTAGTTATGCAAGTCTCCTCCGGGCTTATCGAGGAGTGTTCATGCTAACCCAGGAAGAGGATCAGCAGCTGGTCGAGCGCGTTCAACGCGGCGACAAGCGAGCTTTCGATCTGTTGGTGCTGAAGTATCAGCACAAGATTCTCGGGTTGATCGTGCGTTTTGTGCACGACACCCATGAAGCCCAGGACGTGGCTCAGGAAGCCTTTATCAAGGCGTATCGAGCACTTGGAAACTTTCGCGGCGACAGTGCGTTTTATACGTGGCTGTACCGTATTGCCATTAACACGGCAAAGAATTACCTGGTTTCACGCGGCCGTCGGCCGCCGGATAGTGATGTAAGTTCCGAGGATGCAGAGTTCTACGATGGCGATCATGGCCTCAAGGATCTCGAGTCACCAGAACGTGCACTGCTGCGGGATGAGATAGAAGGCACCGTCCATCGAACCATTCAGCAACTGCCAGAGGATTTGCGTACGGCGTTAACTTTACGTGAATTCGATGGTCTGAGTTACGAGGACATTGCGAGCGTCATGCAGTGTCCGGTGGGTACCGTGCGCTCCCGGATTTTCCGCGCCCGGGAGGCCATCGATAAAGCCCTGCAGCCGTTGTTGCAGGAAAACTGAGACAGCGGCGACAGCCAAGAGAGGAACGCCATGAGTCGTGAAGCCCTGCAGGAATCGCTGTCCGCAGTGATGGATAACGAAGCGGACGAACTGGAATTGCGTCGAGTGCTCAATGCACTGGATGATGTTGATACCCGTGAGACCTGGGCTCGTTACCAGATCGCTCGGGCAGCCATGCACAAGGATTTGCTGCTGCCACGTCTGGATATCGCTGCGGCAGTATCTGCTGCACTGGAAGACGAAACGGCTCCGGCCAAAGTATCGCGCAGCCCATGGCGCAACCTTGGCCGTCTGGCTGTTGCTGCCTCGGTGACTGTTGCCGTTCTGGCCGGTGTGCGCCTGTACAACCAGGACGAAATCGCTGGCGTCGAACTGGCTCAGCAATCCAATCAGCCAACGCTGGCGACCCCACAGGTCAAAGGCCCGGCTGTTCTGGCAGGCTACAGTGAGAGTTCGGAAGCCACTGGCCCGATGGCCAACGGCGTATTGCAAGGCCAGCCAGGCTGGCACGATCAGCGTCTGCCAGGCTACCTGCGTCAGCACGCTCAACAGGCTGCTCTGAAAGGTACTGAAAGCGCGTTGCCATACGCACGTGCTGCAAGTCTGGAAAACCGTTAAGGAGGATCATGCGCGCCATACCTCTACTTTCGCTTCTGCTCAGTGGCTGGTTCATTGTTCCAGCCCACGCTGATGAGGCCCAAGACTGGTTAAGCCGTCTGGGTCAAGCCGAGCAGCAGCAAAGCTTTCACGGCACATTCGTTTACGAGCGTAACGGTAGCTTTTCTACCCATAACATCTGGCATCGCGTCCAGAATGGCCAGATCCGCGAGCGTTTGCTTCAGCTCGACGGTTCGGCGCAGGAAGTCGTGCGCATTGATGGACATACTCAATGCGTCAGCGGCACCCTGATTGCCGGGTTGGGGGATTCACCCAACTCAGCCGCTCGTCCTCTCGATCCGCAAAAGCTGAAAAACTGGTATGACCTCGCCGTCATTGGCAAGTCGCGCGTGGCTGGCCGGGACGCAGTGATTGTATCGCTGACGCCTCGCGATCAGCATCGTTACGGGTTTGAGTTGCATCTGGACAAGAAAACGGGCTTGCCGCTGAAGTCGTTGCTGCTAAACGACAAGGGGCAGTTGCTCGAACGCTTCCAGTTCACCAGTCTTGATACTGATGAACTACCGTCGGATAAAGATTTGCAGGCTGACGCTGACTGCAAGGCAATTACGTTGGACAGCGACAAGGCTTCGGCGGTCAAGGCCGCTCAGGTATGGCACTCTGAATGGCTGCCGCCGGGTTTTGTTCTGACAAGCAGCACTTCGCACAAAGATCCGGAAACCAAGACTCAGGTCAATAGCTTGCTATATGACGACGGTTTGGCGCGATTCTCGGTGTTCCTTGAGCCATTGAATGGTGCAACGGTTACCGATACCCGGACCCAACTTGGCCCGACCGTTGCCGTTTCCCGCCGCTTGACCACGCCTGAGGGCGAAATGATGGTCACCGTGGTCGGCGAGATCCCGATTGGCACTGCCGAACGAATTGCTCTGTCGATGCGTAATACCGAAGGCACTGCGACCAGCAAGCAGTGAGCTGATTTCAGTCGTTACCACTTCTTTGTCGAGACGTAGATGAAATGTTTGCTGAGCATTTTCATTTGCAAATACCCTGAAAATTTTTTATAGGTCAGAGCCTCACGGCTCTGGCCTTGTTTGTTGTTGCCGGAACAAAAATGCCGGTCGGTGGTTTCCGGTGTTCCTTGCTCCATATCGCTTAACCCTGCTCGTCGTAACGGGAGCTGTATGTCGATACCAAGTTTGAAATCTTATCTCTCCATTTTCGCCACCGTGCTGTTGCTCGGTCAGGCTGTACCTGCTGCGCAAGCAGCCGATCTGCCTGACTTCACCCAATTGGTCGAACAAGCTTCGCCAGCCGTGGTGAACATCAGTACCACGCAGAAACTGCCGGATCGCAAAGTGAACCAGCAGATGCCTGATCTGGAAGGCCTGCCACCGATGCTGCGCGAGTTCTTCGAGCGTGGCATGCCGCCTCAACAGCGCTCGCCGGGCGGTGGTGGTCGTCAGCGTGAAGCGCAGTCGTTGGGTTCGGGCTTCATCATCTCTCCGGATGGCTACATTCTGACCAACAACCATGTGATCGCCGATGCCGACGAAATCCTCGTCCGTCTCGCTGATCGCAGTGAAATGAAAGCCAAACTGGTCGGCACCGACCCACGTTCCGACGTGGCGCTGCTGAAAATTGAAGGCAAGGATCTGCCGGTATTGAAGCTTGGCAAATCCCAGGACCTGAAGGCTGGCCAGTGGGTCGTTGCTATCGGTTCGCCGTTCGGCTTCGACCACACCGTGACCCAAGGCATCGTCAGTGCCGTCGGTCGTAGTCTGCCGAACGAAAATTACGTGCCGTTCATTCAGACTGACGTGCCGATCAACCCGGGCAACTCCGGTGGTCCGTTGTTTAACCTGAACGGTGAAGTGGTCGGCATCAACTCGCAGATCTACACCCGTTCCGGCGGCTTCATGGGCGTATCGTTCGCGATCCCGATCGACGTGGCGATGGATGTGTCCAATCAGCTGAAGAGCGGTGGCAAGGTCAGCCGTGGCTGGCTCGGCGTGGTTATCCAGGAAGTGAACAAGGATCTGGCCGAGTCGTTCGGTCTGGATAAACCCGCCGGCGCCTTGGTTGCCCAGATTCAGGATGACGGCCCGGCTGCCAAAGGTGGCCTGCAAGTCGGCGACGTGATCCTGAGCATGAACGGTCAGCCGATCGTCATGTCGGCTGACCTGCCTCATCTGGTCGGCGCATTGAAGGCCGGTGCGAAAGCCAATCTGGAAGTGATTCGTGAGGGCAAGCGCAAGAATGTCGAACTGACTGTCGGCGCGATCCCGGACGAAGACAAAGAGCTGGATGCACTGCCGAAGTCCGGCGCTGAAAGCACCAGCAACCGCCTCGGTGTGTCGGTAGGTGAGCTGACTGCCGAGCAGAAGAAAACCTACGACCTCAAAGGTGGTGTGGTGATCAAGGAAGTGCAGGATGGTCCTGCCGCGTTGATCGGTCTGCAACCAGGTGATGTGATCACTCACCTGAACAACCAGGCCATCGGCTCCACCAAGGAGTTCGGCGAGATCGCCAAAGCGCTGCCGAAGAATCGTTCGGTGTCGATGCGCGTTCTGCGTCAAGGTCGCGCCAGCTTCATCACCTTCAAGCTGGCTGAATAACCCGGCGGTAAGGTAAAAAAGAAACCGCCTCGCAAGAGGCGGTTTTTTTATGCCTGAAGCTTTTGTCCTGGCGGGTAACGATCAGCCCATCATGTCCTTGATCATCCGCTCCTGCTCCATCAGCTCACGCTGACGGGCATCAATCCGCGAGGACAGCGGGAAGTTGCTGCCAGCCTTGCGCTTGGCGAAGTCCAGTTGCTGAATGGCCTGGCGGTAGTCACCGACCAGTGCGAAGTATTCAGCGCGCGCCTGATGCAGGCCGATGATATTGCCCGACAAGCCACGAGTCTCGGCGACCTGATACCAGACGTCAGGATCATCCGGGCGTGATTTGAGTAACGCTTCCAGTGCCTTCTCGGCATCCGACGCGCGATTCTGTTTCAGCAGCAGATCCACACGAACCTGATTCAGGGGATAGTTGCCCGGATATTGCGTGAGCATGCGGTCAACCCGCGATTGCGCATCCGGCAAACGATTGTTGGTGATGTCCAGATCGACCTGCGCGAGGTTATAGATGATTTCGTTTGGCGCCGTTGCCAGCAATTGCTTGAGATTCTCGCGAGCCTCATTCAACTGGCCACCCTTGATCTGCGCAATCGCCAGGCCGTAGCGCGCCACGTCGTTTTTCGGATTCTCATCCAGCTGCGCACGGAAACGCTTGGCACCCAGGCCCGGGGTTTCTTCGTAGATCAACTGCACGCGCGCGCGGATCAACTGATAGCGCTTGGAGTCTTCAATACCGCCCGGTTTGGCCTGCTCAGCGCGGTTGCGGGTGTCGGCGATACGCGATTCGGTTACCGGGTGAGTCAGCAGGAATTCCGGTGGCTTGGCGTCGAAACGATATTGACGCATCAAGCGTTCGAACATGGTCGGCATCGAACGCGGGTCATACCCGGCCTTTTCGAGATTGAGGATGCCGATACGGTCGGCTTCCTGTTCGTTCTGACGGGAGAAGGTGCGTTGCGATTGAATCGCCGCCGCCTGAGTGCCGGCGATGGTCGCGATCCCGGCGTCGCCGCCGCCGGCTGCGGCGATGACGATGCCGGCAAGCAACGCGGCCATCATCGGCACTTGCATGCGCTGCGAGGCTTCGACGCCGCGAGCGAAGTGGCGTTGCGACAAGTGAGCCAGTTCGTGCGCCAGTACCGAAGCGTATTCGCCCTCGGTCTGCGCATTGAGGAACAGGCCACCGTTGACCCCGACCACACCACCCGGCGCTGCGAAGGCGTTGAGTTGCGGGCTGTTGATCAGAATGAATTCAAGGCGCCGGTCAGTGACCTGACTGGTCTCCACCAACTTGTACACGCTGGATTCAACGTAGTCTTTGAGCTGCGGATCGTTGAGCTGGGAAACCTGGCTACGCAACATGGCCAGCCAGGCGCGACCGAGCTGATATTCCTGTTGCGGCGAGACAATGGCAGAACTGGCGTCGCCGAGTGACGGCAGATCGTCGGCAAAGCCTGGTGAGGCGAGCAGGCAAGCGAGCGTCAGCAGGGTAGGGCGCAGAAAAGTCATGCACAAAGCCTTAGAAGACAAAGACCTTACTGTAGCCGGACACCGGAGCTGCGACCAGATATTCTAGGCAGCTCGACGACCCGAACCGGAGTGACGCAATGACTGACGCTGTAGCCCATGACGTAGAACTGGACGCCAGTGGCCTGAATTGTCCGTTGCCGTTGCTCAAGGCAAAAATGGAACTCAACAAGCTCCAGAGTGGCGCTGTCCTCAAGGTCATCGCGACCGATGCAGGCTCACAGCGGGACTTCCGCACCTTTGCCAGATTGGCCGGTCATACGCTGCTGCGCGAAGAAGACGAAGCAGGCGTTTACCGTTACTGGTTGAAAAAGGCCTGAAACCGACAGCGTAAAATACCTAAGGATTATTGATGTTCAAAGTGTTACGCGACTGGATTCAGCGCTACTTCTCCGATGAAGAAGCCGTGGTGCTGGCGGTGCTGCTGTTTCTCGCCTTTACCGCTGTGCTCACCCTTGGCGGCATGCTCGCGCCGGTTCTGGCGGGGATGGTGCTGGCCTATCTGATGCAGGGTCTGGTGGTCACGCTGGAGCGTCTGCGCGTGCCGGGTGGTGTGGCGGTGGGGTTAGTGTTCGCTCTGTTCATGGGCGTGCTGATGCTGTTTATCGTCGTGGTACTGCCGTTGCTCTGGCATCAGTTGATCACGCTGTTCAACGAGCTGCCCGGGATGCTCGCCAAATGGCAATCGCTGCTGTTGCTGTTGCCGGAGCGCTATCCGCACCTGGTGTCCGACGAGCAGGTTTTGCAGGCGATCGAAGCCGCGCGCGGCGAGATCGGCAAGTTCGGCCAGTGGGCGCTGACATTCTCGTTGTCGAGTCTGCCGCTGCTGGTAAACATCATGATCTATCTGGTGCTGGTGCCGATTCTGGTGTTCTTTTTCCTCAAGGACCGGGTCATGATCGGCGAATGGGTGCGTGGCTACTTGCCGCGTGAGCGCGCGCTGATCACCCGGGTTGCGCAGGAAATGAACCGGCAGATCGCCAACTACATTCGCGGCAAGGTCATCGAGATCGTGATTTGTGGCGGCGTGACCTACATCGCTTTTGTCGCCCTGGGGCTTAACTATGCGGCGCTGCTGGCGTTGCTGGTCGGTGTGTCGGTGGTGGTGCCGTATGTCGGAGCCGTGGTGGTGACCGTGCCGGTGCTGCTGATTGCATTGTTCCAGTGGGGCTGGAGTGATCAGTTCATCTATCTGATGGCGGTGTACGGCATCATTCAGACACTGGATGGCAACGTGCTGGTGCCATTGCTGTTCTCGGAGGCGGTCAACCTGCACCCGGTGGCCATTATCTGCGCGGTGCTGTTGTTTGGCGGGTTGTGGGGATTCTGGGGGGTGTTCTTTGCGATCCCGCTGGCGACGCTGTTCAAGGCGGTGCTGGATGCGTGGCCGCGTCAAGAGCCGGCGGTGGCGCCGCTGCTTTAGTGGTTGATCCAGATTGTTCGGTACGGCTTAAGGCCTCATCGCTGGCAAGCCAGCTCCCACAGGATTTTCGGTGCACACAAAACCTGCGGGAGCTGGCTTGCCAGCGATGGCGTCAGAGAAGGCGCCAGAGAAACATCAGGCCTTGTTCAGATCCTGAGCAGCAGCCAACACGGCATCCACATGCCCCGGTACTTTCACCCCGCGCCATTCCTGACGCAGCACACCGTCCTTATCAATCAGGAAGGTGCTGCGATCAACGCCCAGGTATTCCTTGCCATACAGCTTCTTCAACTTGATCACATCGAACAACTGACAAACAGCTTCGTCCTTGTCGCTGATCAGCTCGAACGGAAACTCCTGCTTGCATTTGAAGTTCTCGTGGGACTTCAGGCTGTCGCGTGAAATACCGAAAATCTCGGTATTGGCGGCCTTGAACGCGGCGTACTGATCACGAAAGCCCTGACCTTCAGTGGTGCAGCCCGGCGTGCTGTCCTTCGGGTAAAAGTAGATCACCACTTGCTTGCCCTTCAGGGCAGACAGGCTGACGGTCTGCCCGCTGGTGGCAGGTGCTTCGAAATCCGCAACCGGTTGGTCGATGACAACGGCCATGAAAGCTTCCTTACATTGGGTTTTGTGGGCGCCAAGGCTCGATCAGTGCATCCAGATTCATCGCATCGGAGAAGTCGAGGAACTGGTCGCGCAGCCAACTGATCTGGGTGCCGGCCGGCAGGGTTACGGTGAACGTGGCGTTGAGCATGGTGCCGCCGGTCTGTGGCGCCTGATACGTGTCGCAGGTGAGGTTTTCCAGCTCGACGTTGTGATCCATGAAGAACTGGCACAGCTCATTGATGATGTCCGGGCGATACGCCGAACTCACATAAGCCACGTACGGCAGCGCCTGCGGACGATTTTCCAGCGGCGCGCTGCGCACCACGTTGACGGTGAAAGCATGTTTCTTGGACAGGCCCGACAGGCTGCCTTCCAGGCGAGCGAGGGCGTCCCAGCTGCCGGAGACCTCAAGGATCAGCGCACTGCATTCGCCGTGGCGAGTCAGGCGCGAAGTAACCACGGCGCAGCGATTTTCATGGCTGGCGCGGCACAGGACGTTAGTCAGCTCCATGGGGTTGGCGCCAAGGGCACTGATGACAAGGAATTGTTCGCGAACTGTGGGGGTGGACATGCAGCATTCCTAAAGCGATGAGCGGTCGGTAGGTTTACGGGCGTTGGCTGCCGGGGAGTGCCTGTTCTGGCTATCCGTACTAAAAGCCCCGGCAAGCGCTCGCGGCTCGCTCCACTATAGCGGGAGCGCGTCGATGCGACGCAGGAACGGGGTCTGGGAGGCCGAAAAGGGAGGCTGGAACCCGGCGTACAAGCTGATCAGTACCGATCAAAGTCTGAAGGGTAGCGAAAAGCGGCGCCAAGGGGAATGGCGGCAGCGCAGTACTTCGCTTGTGCAAGCATCTTGGCGCCAGTACCATTACCGCTCTCTTTTTCCGGCAGGAGCGGTTTCATGATTGCGGGCAGTATGGTGGCACTGGTCACTCCCATGGATGCACAAGGGCGTCTTGACTGGGACAGCCACAGCAAACTCGTGGACTTCCATCTCAAGAACGGCACCCACGCCATTGTCGCGGTCGGTACTACCGGCGAGTCGGCAACCCTTGATGTAGAAGAACACATCGCCGTCATCAAAGCCGTGGTCAAACAGGTTGCCGGGCGCATTCCGGTCATCGCCGGCACGGGCGCCAACTCGACCCGCGAAGCCGTCGAGCTGACCCGCAACGCCAAGGAAGCCGGCGCCGATGCCTGCCTGCTGGTCGTTCCGTACTACAACAAGCCGACTCAGGAAGGTCTGTTCCAGCACTTCAAGCACATCGCTGAAGCGGTCGACATTCCGCAGATTCTCTATAACGTTCCGGGCCGCACGTCGTGCGACATGCAGGCCGAGACTGTGATCCGCCTGTCCACCGTGCCGAACATCATCGGTATCAAGGAAGCCACTGGCGACCTGAAGCGCGCCAAAGCGATCATCGAAGGTGTGAGCAAGGATTTTATCGTGCTGTCCGGCGATGATCCGACCGCCGTTGAACTGATCCTGCTGGGCGGTAAAGGCAACATCTCGGTGACTGCCAACGTCGCGCCGCGCGAAATGGCCGACCTGTGCGAGGCCGCGCTGAAAGGCGACGCCGATACCGCGCGGGCGATCAACGAAAAACTGATGCCGCTGCACAAAGACCTGTTCATCGAAGCCAACCCGATTCCGGTGAAGTGGGCTTTGGTTGAAATGGGCCTGATGCACGAAGGCATCCGCCTGCCACTGACCTGGCTGAGCACACCTTGTCATGAAACGCTTCGCTCGGCCCTGCGCCAGTGCAGCGTCCTGGTTTAATTGAGGAAGTACAACGCATGAAGCGAATGGCCGGACTTTCCGCACTTGCCTTGATTATCTCCAGCACCAGCGGCTGCGGATGGGTCTGGGGGCCGGAAGGTTATTTCCGCGACCGTGGTAGCGATTACCTGCAAGCGCAACAGACTGCACCGATGCAACTGCCGCCGGAAGTCAGCACTTCCAAGCGTCTGGATCCGTTGTTGCCGATCCCGCGTAACGTGGCTGACGACACCGCCAAGGGCGAATACATTGTGCCGCGTCCTCAGCCGCTGTCGGCAATTGCCGATGCCAGTGATTACTCGCTGCAGAAGAGCGGTGATTCGCGTTGGGTCGTGGCCCAGCATCCACCGGCCGAAGTCTGGCCAGTGGCTGTGCAGTTCTTCCAGGACAACGGTTTCCGTCTGGATGAACAGCGCCCGCAAACCGGCGAATTCACCACCACCTGGCAGCATTCCGATGAACTGTCCGCGTCCATGGCCAAGCGCCTGAGCGCAGCCGGCATCGCCAGCGACAGCGAAACCCGCGTGCGTGTGCGTATCGAGCCGGGCGTGCAGCGCAATACCAGTGAAATCTACGTGGTCAGCGCCGAGCGTCCTGCCGGCAGCACTGCCGACGTGGCCTTCACCAATCGTTCGGTCAACACTGGCCTGGACGCAGCGCTGGTCGACGATATGCTCGCAAGCATGAGCCGGATCTCCGAGAAGGGCGGTTCGGTGTCGATGCTGGCCTCGCGTGATTTCGATACCCCAAGCCGTGTCAGCCTCAGCGAAGACGGCAGCGGTAACCCGGTGTTGAACGTCGGTACCGATCTTGACCGTGCCTGGTCGAGTGTGGGCCGTGCGCTGGAACAGGGCGAATGGCGCGTTGAAGACATCAACCGCAGCCTCGGCCTGTACTACATCAACCTGGCCGAAAAAGCCGAGAAGAAAGACGACAAGCCTGGTTTCTTCAGCAGCCTGTTCGGCAGTGCGCCGAGCAAGGAAGAAGTTGAAGCCCGTGCCGAGCGTTATCAGGTTCGCCTGAGCAAGGTCGGCGAGAACATTCAGGTGACCGTCGAGAAAAACATCAACACCGTCGCGCCGGCTGAAGTGGCACGTAAAGTGTTGAGCGTGATTCAGGACAACCTGGGCTGATCAACGATGCGTTTTGCCGTTCTCGGCAGCGGTAGCCAAGGGAACGGCACGCTGATCGCCAGTGCTGATACGTTTGTGCTGGTGGATTGTGGTTTTTCCCTGCGGGAAACCGAAAAACGCCTGTTGCGCCTGGGTGTGAACCCGGCGCAACTGAGCGCGATACTCGTAACCCACGAACATGCCGACCACGTGCATGGCGTGGGTTTACTGTCTCGGCGCTACAATCTACCGGTCTACCTCAGTCGCGGCACTCTGCGCGGGATGCGCAAACCGATTGAACCCGCGGGCTTTCTGGCCGGCGGTGAGCAACTGCAGATCGGTGCACTGAACATCGGGGTCATTGCCGTGGCCCATGATGCGCAGGAACCGACCCAGTATGTCTTCAGTGATCACGAACAGCGGCGTTTCGGCCTGCTGACCGACCTGGGTTCCTACTGCGAGCGGGTGCTGGACGGTTATCGGGATCTCGATGCGTTGATGATCGAGTCCAACCATTGTCGTGACATGCTGGCCCGTGGTCATTATCCGTACTTTCTCAAGCAGCGGGTGGGCGGCGAGCTGGGACATTTGAACAACCATCAGGCGGCTTTCCTGGTGTCCGAGTTGGGCTGGCAGGGCTTGCAACATCTGGTCCTGGCCCACCTGAGCAGCAAGAACAACCTGCCGCAGCTGGCCCGGCAATGTTTTGTCGACACCCTCGGGTGCGACCCGGACTGGCTGCAACTGGCCGATCAAGATTCAGGGCTCGACTGGCGCCACATCGCCTAGCCCACCTACTTAGCAAGCGGAGCCCATCATGGAAAAACGTGAATACCTCTACCGCGGCTATGCCAAATCGGTGTACACGACCGATGTCGCGGAGCGCTTGATCCTGCTGTTTCGGAAG
>NZ_JBITSX010000006.1:0-174931 GCF_044541255.1 Pseudomonas sp. NPDC085632
CGCGTTGAAGACGCGCGCAACGTTCTGAAAGAAGGCCAGGAAGTAGAAGCCAAGATCATCAGCGTTGACCGCAAGAGCCGCGTGATCCAGCTCTCCATCAAGTCGAAAGACGATGCTGAAGAGAAAGAAGCTATCCAAAGCCTGAAGGCTGAAGAAGCTCCTACTGGCGACACCACCATGGCGGCACTGCTGCGCCAGGCAATGGCCAAACAGAACTAAGTTCTGCTTGATCATGAAAAAGGGCGACTTCGGTCGCCCTTTTTTGTGCCTGCGATTTAGGGTTCGCGGCTTGCATGAGGGTTTGGTGAAACCAATCTGGCTTCCGGGCGGTCCGATTCTTTAATCGGATCAATCGCCTATTCACGACTAAGCTTGGTCTTAAGCGTGTAGTCGTCGGGCAGTTGCCTGGCATAAGGAAGTGGATGAACAAGTTTATTGTCCTCATGGCTGTACTGGTTCTGACTGGCTGTACGACCAGTGCCAAGACTCATGCCGTGCGCGGTGTCAGTGGTATAGAGGTCGACTGCTCCGGGTTGGGCTCCGGCTGGGAGAAGTGCCAAAAGCGCGCAGCGAAGGAGTGCAAGGGGGCGGGGTACAAGGTGATCACCCGATCGGATGATGCCAAGGATGAAGATGAGTTTCCTTTTGGCTTCAACCCGGCAGGCTACGTGACGCGCACCATGCTGGTGATATGCCGTTAAGTATGCGGTGCCCTGTATGTTGCTGCGATGCCCTGAAAACGGGCGTTTCGACGCGATGGAAGATATGTCAATCCCTGGGCTGTTCAAAATCTTCCGGGCGTGCTAAAACCTTTCAAGCGCTGATCTAGCTGCTTGAAAAAGAAGGGAAAAATATGACGAAGTCGGAGTTGATCGAACGAATTGTCACCCATCAAGGGCTGCTCTCATCCAAGGATGTGGAGCTGGCCATCAAGACCATGCTTGAGCAAATGTCCCAATGCCTTGCCACCGGTGATCGCATCGAGATCCGTGGGTTTGGCAGCTTCTCCCTGCACTACCGTGCGCCGCGCGTCGGTCGTAATCCGAAGACCGGCCAATCCGTCAGTCTTGACGGTAAATTCGTTCCGCATTTCAAGCCGGGCAAAGAGCTGCGTGATCGGGTAAATGAGGAAGAGGAGGAGGGGGTTTGATCTTCGCTACTTATTATCAGGGAGGCGCAAATGCATAACCTCAAGCGCGTGCTTCTTGGCGTATTTCTTCTGCTGATGGTCCTGATTATTCTGGCGTTTGTGCTTGAGAATCAGCAGTCGGTTTCGCTTTTGTTTCTAGGTTTTTCCGGCCCGCAGTTGCCAGTGTCGCTAGTTGCAGTGTTAGCACTGTTGATCGGCATGTTGATCGGCCCTGTATTGGGCTGGTTTCTGGGGCGTTCGTCCAGAGCCGCACGCAAGCGACTGGTCTGAAAACGACAGGCGCAGGGCATCTGTCGAAATTGCGCCTCAGTCTGTCTTTATCCATTAGTAAAACCATCATTAAGCTGTAAAATGCTCCCCTTGTTCGATCGTGCCTTAATGCATGTCGATTCAGACTGACTCTGACGGATGCCAATTGCGACTGGCCTCTGCATTCATGGATTAGATGGCGCTCAGTGGCAGCGCTATCCGCAGCTCAAGGGTATCGTTTCGCGTGAAAATTCTAGTTACCGGCGGCGCCGGCTTTATTGGCTCGGCAGTCATCCGTCACATCATCTCCAATACGTCCGATGCTGTCGTTAACGTCGATAAGCTGACTTACGCCGGTAATCTGGAGTCACTGGCAGAAGTCAGCCAGAATTCGCGCTATGCATTTGAACGCGTCGATATCTGTGATCGTGATCAGATCGACCGTGTCCTGCGTGAACACCAACCAGATGCAATCATGCACCTGGCCGCAGAATCCCACGTTGATCGCTCGATCTCCGGTCCGTCCGAGTTCATCCAGACCAATATCATCGGCACGTACACGCTGCTTGAAGCTGCCCGCCACTACTGGGCCGCGCTGGATGATGCGCGTAAAGCCAGTTTCCGCTTTCACCATATTTCGACTGACGAAGTTTACGGAGACCTCGAAGGTCCGGAAGACCTCTTCACCGAAACCACGCCTTACCAGCCAAGTTCGCCTTACTCGGCCAGTAAGGCCAGCTCCGATCACCTGGTTCGTGCCTGGGCCCGTACTTACGGCCTGCCTACCTTAGTGACTAACTGCTCGAACAACTACGGCCCATGCCATTTCCCTGAGAAACTGATCCCGCTGATCATTCTCAATGCGCTGGAAGGCAAGCCTTTGCCGGTTTATGGCAAAGGCAACCAGGTTCGTGACTGGCTGTATGTCGAAGATCACGCGCGCGCGTTGTACAAAGTCGTCACCGAAGGCGTGATCGGTGAGACTTACAACATCGGCGGTCATAACGAAAAACAAAATATCGAAGTGGTGCACACCCTCTGTGCGTTGCTCGATGAATTGCGTCCTGATTCAGCTCACCGTCCGTATGCCAGCCTGATTACTTATGTACAGGATCGTCCTGGCCACGACGTTCGTTATGCAATCGACGCTAGCAAGATTCAGCGAGAACTGGGCTGGACACCGGAAGAGACTTTCGAGACTGGTATTCGCAAGACTGTTGAGTGGTATCTGAATAACACTGAGTGGGTTGAGCACGTGAAGAGCGGTAGCTACCAGCAGTGGATTGATCAGAACTACGCGGATCGTTCGAGCAAAGCATGAAGATCCTTCTTTTAGGAAAGAACGGTCAGGTGGGCTGGGAGCTGCAACGCTCACTGGCGCCGCTTGGAGAACTGGTCGCTCTTGATCGGCATTCCGTTGATGGTCTGAGCGGTGATCTATCTAATCTTGAAACCTTGGGCGCAACGATTCGTCAGGTAAAGCCCGACGTGATCGTTAATGCTGCTGCCTATACGGCGGTTGACAAAGCTGAGTCGGATACTGAGTTGGCAGATCGCGTAAACGGCCTTGCGAGTGGCATTATGGCCAAAGAAGCCGCAGCGTTGGGCGCCTGGCTGGTTCATTACTCAACGGATTACGTCTTCAGTGGCCAAGGCGTGACGCCATGGCAGGAGACGGATGCTGTTGCGCCGGTGAATCATTATGGCTTCAGCAAGTTAGCCGGCGAACAGGCAATTATCGCGTCGGGTTGCAAGTACCTGATCTTCCGCACTAGCTGGGTTTACGGTACGCGCGGCAACAACTTCGCAAAGACAATGCTACGGCTGGCGAAGGACCGCGAAACGTTGAGCGTGATTGCGGATCAGATCGGTGCTCCTACAGGTGCGGATCTGATCGCTGACGTTACGGCGTTGGCTATTCAGCAAATCATCAAGCGTCCAGAACTGGCTGGTCTCTATCATTTGGCCTCAGCTGGTGAAGTGTCCTGGCATGGATATGCCAGTCACGTAATTGACTTCGCAAAAGTCCAAGGCGAGGAGTTGGCTGTGACGACGGTCAACGCCATCGAAACAACTGCTTATCCGACACCTGCGCGCCGCCCTCTGAATTCCCGATTGAATACTCAGAAGCTGCGCGACAATTTTTCTCTGCACTTGCCGGATTGGCAAAGTGGTGTAACCCGAATGCTTATGGAAGTTCTGAACAGATGAACACGACAAATCGTAAAGGCATTATTCTCGCTGGTGGTTCGGGCACCCGTCTACACCCGCTGACGCTGGGTGTTTCCAAGCAAATGCTGCCGATCTATGACAAGCCGATGATTTTCTATCCCCTGTCGGTTTTGATGCTGGCGGGGATGCGCGAAATACTGATCATTTCCACCCCTGAAGACTTGCCGTTGTTTCGCAAGTTGCTGGGCGACGGCAGTCTGTATGGCATCCAATTGACCTATGCAGAGCAACCTACTCCGGATGGACTGGCTCAGGCTTTCATTATCGGTGAAGAGTTCATTGGTCAGGATCCTTGCTGCCTGATCCTCGGCGACAATATTTTCTATGGCCAACATTTCTCGGACAATTTGCGTTCGGCTACAGAACAGAAGAACGGTGCGACCGTCTTTGGCTATCATGTTTCTGATCCCGAGCGTTTCGGTGTTGTAGAGTTCGACGCCTCAGGCCGAGCGCTCAGCATTGAAGAGAAACCGCTGAAACCCAAATCCAACTACGCAGTAACAGGTCTTTATTTCTACGACAACGAAGTTGTGGAAATAGCCAAGAACATCAAGCCTTCCGAACGTGGTGAGCTGGAAATTACTGACGTGAACCGTGTTTATCTTGAGCGCAAGTCTCTCAGTGTCGAGATGCTTGGCCGTGGTTTCGCTTGGCTCGACACGGGCACTCACGATTCTTTGCTCGAGGCCAGTCACTTTGTACACACTATCGAACAGCGCCAAGGTCTGAAGGTTGCGTGCCTGGAAGAGATCGCTTTCCACAACGGTTGGATTTCCGCCGAGCAGTTGGGTGAACAAGCCGACGCGCTGAAGAAAACTGGCTACGGTCAGTATCTTCAGAAACTGCTGGACTCACCTTCCCACTGATTCGAACGCCAGATCCCGTCGAACATCAGCGTTTTTCAGTGCAAGCAGGAATGGCATGCCAGTAAAACATCCCAAGGTTGCAGTTTTGCTGGCTGCTTATAATGGCATGCAGTGGATCGAGGAGCAGTTGGCCTCGATTCTCCACCAGTCAGCTGTTGATGTAACCGTTTATATAAGTATCGACCCCTCCACCGACGGTACAGAAGCGTGGTGTGCGGTTTACGCTTCTAAGCACCCTCAAGTTCGGGTCTTGCCGCCAGCGGGCAGTTTTGGTGGGGCATCTCGTAATTTTTTCCGACTCATCCGCGATGTCGAGTTTGAAACCTTCGATTTCGTTGCCTTTGCCGATCAGGATGATATTTGGCACGTAGACAAGCTTCAGCGTGCGACTCATGCCATCCACAGTCGTCAAGTCGACGCCTATTCCAGTAATGTCACGGCTTTTTGGCCAGATGGAAAAACCCATTTGCTGAATAAAGCGCAGCTTCAGGTTGAGTGGGACTTTCTGTTTGAGGCGGCGGGGCCTGGTTGTACTTACGTAATGAGCAAAAAACTCGTGGATTCATTGAAGGTGTCAATGATCGATAATTGGCGTCTATTACAAGATGTCAGTCTGCACGATTGGTATTGCTATTCCTTCGCCCGTAGCCATGGTTTTCTCTGGTACATAGACCCTGAGCCTACCATGGACTATCGCCAGCATGAACGTAATCAGGTAGGCGCGAATAAGGGTTTGGCACCATTGCTTGCCCGTTACAAAACTATTCATGACGGCTGGTGGTTCAATCAGGTGCAATTGATTGTGCAACTGGTTGAGCAGGATAAAGACCCGTTTGTAATGACGTGGCTCAAACTGCGGCGCAGGCAGTTAATTAAACTTTCATTCAGTGCCTGGCGGTGTCGGCGTCGGGTAAGGGACAAGTTTTTTTTCTTTTGTATTTGCTGGGTTACTGCGTTGATTGGGAATAAGGTGCAATGAGTGCCCTGAAGGTATTGGTGACAGGGGCCAGCGGTTTTGTCGGAGAAGCTGTGGTTTTCAGACTGCTGGCGGACAAGAAATTTTGTCCGATCGCAGCATCGCGTGGAGCCACACGGTTAAATGGATTGTGCTCAGTCCAGCCCTTCGATATGAATATGGATGTTTTGCCTGCACTGGATGATGTTCACGTGGTCATTCATGCTGCGGCTCGAGTGCATGTCATGAATGAAACCGCAGAAGATGCTTTGACGGAATTCCGTAAGGTTAACGTTGACGGAACCTTGAGGCTCGCGCGGCGGGCTGCGGAATCGGGAGTCAAACGCTTTATTTTTGTCAGTTCAATCAAAGTCAACGGTGAAGGCTCATTTGCTCCCAGCGTCTATGAAGCAGACGACCAGCCGCATCCCGTGGATCCTTACGGTATCTCCAAGTACGAAGCCGAACAAGCGTTGAAGAAACTACACTCCGAAACCGGGATGGAAGTTGTCATTATTCGGCCTCCCCTGGTTTATGGCCCTGGCGTGAAGGCCAACTTTCAGAACATGATGATGTGGCTTGATAAGGGCATTCCTCTGCCACTTGGATTGATCCGAAATCAGCGAAGTTTTGTAGCAATTGGCAATCTCGTGAATTTGATCGACGTATGCATTGATCACCCCGCAGCGGCCAATCAGACATTTTTAGTAAGTGATGGCGAAGACTTGTCCACGACGCAATTGCTACGACGCCTTTCCCGCGCAATGGGTAGACCCGCGCGACTTGTGCCCGTGCCAGCGTGGCTATTGAAGCTGGCGGCAACGACATTAGGTAAGCAAGCTTTCGCCCAACGACTTTGCGGATCGCTGCAAATTGACATTGGTAAAAATCGAGAATTGCTGGGGTGGACGCCGCCCGTCAGTGTTGACGACGCAATGCGTCAGACCGCTGACCATTATCGGGAAAACGTAAAGAGATGAATGTTTGGTGGCTGTTACTTGCCGTATTCGTATTGTCCTGGGTTTTGACATTGGTGCTGCGCCGATATGCTTTGGCGAAAAGCTTGATGGACATACCCAATGAGCGCAGTTCCCATTCTGTGCCAACACCAAGAGGCGGGGGCGTTGCGATTGTTGCTGCCTTTCTACTTGCCGTACCAATCCTCGCCCATCTGAATTTGCTCAGCCCCACCGCACTCTGGGGTCTATCGGGTTCAGGCTTGCTGATCGCCATTCTCGGGTTCGTTGATGACCACGGGCACATTGCTGCCAGATGGCGATTGATTGGCCATTTTGTCGCTGCCGCCTGGGCCTTGTATTGGCTGAATGGACTGCCTGCGATTTTATTTTGGGGTATAAGCATTGAACCGGGATTGGGCGGGTGCTTTCTCGCGCTGTTTTATATGGTCTGGATGCTCAACCTCTATAATTTCATGGACGGCATAGATGGTTTGGCAAGTGCCGAAGCGATCAGCGCTTGCTTGGGGATGTGTCTGATTTATTACGTCCTTGGAAGCGTTGAGCTGATTTGGGGGCCTCTGATGCTGGCGGCAGCGGTTGCAGGTTTTTTATGGTGGAATTTCCCTCCGGCGAAGATTTTCATGGGCGATGCGGGGAGTGGCTTTCTCGGTATCGTTCTCGCCGTTTTATCTCTTCAAGCAGCCTGGAGCAAGCCTGAGCTGTTATTCAGCTGGATCATCCTGTTGGGCGTTTTCATTGTGGATGCAACATGGACACTGGTGCGGCGTCTGCTCAAAGGTGACAAGGTTTATCAGGCACACAGTTCGCACGCATACCAACATGCCGCCCGACGTGTAGGCCACAAGAACGTTACGCTCACAATTCTGATGATAAATGTGCTGTTTCTGCTGCCGGTATCGATGCTCGTTGCGTTGGGCACATTGAGCGTAATAAAGGCTCTGCTCATTGCATTTGCTCCGCTCATCTATCTCGCGTACCGCTTGGGTGCCGGCAAGGCCTGAATCGCAAGGTATCTGCATCAGGCCGGGGCGTTTTACAATCTCGAAGCAGGCTATCCTCTGGCCGGTCGGTACTGCATTCGAAAATGGTCAGACATCAAAATGACGAGAAATTATGCAGAATAATCTCACTTGCCAACCTATTTCGACGACCAGTCGGGTGCGTGGCGAGCAAAAAAATCAGCGTCCCGTAGTGATCTGGCTGACCGGTCTTAGTGGCTCGGGCAAGTCTTCGCTGGCGGATGCGCTTGAACAAAAACTCATAGCGAATGGCTTTCATACTTATTTGCTTGACGGCGATAACGTACGAATGGGGTTGTGCAAGGACCTTGGATTCGGAGATCAGGATAGAACGGAAAACATCAGGCGGGTGGCGGAAGTAGCCAACCTTTTCCTGGATGCCGGGCTTATTGTGATTACGTCCTTCATATCCCCGTTCCATCGAGATCGTGCACTTGCCCGCAGTGTGATTGGTGACGAGTCTTTTATCGAAGTCTATCTTGATACGCCGCTGAGCGAATGCGAGCGACGCGATCCAAAAGGCCTCTACAGTAGAGCTCGGCAGGGGCTGATCAAGAACTTCACTGGCATCGATTCGCCTTATGAAGTGCCGGATTCTCCTCAAGTTAAAATCGATACCCTGACTCATTCAATAGATGAGGGGGTGGATACCATCATGGCTTACTTGAAACAATGGAATGCCAAGTGAAGCGATTAGTCATCATCGGTGCGGGCTTTAGCGGGGCAGTAACAGCTATTGAGTTTCTCAAGCATGCGCCCAAGGGATCCCAACTCACCATTATCAATCGTTCAGGCAAAATGGCGCGTGGGTTAGCCTATGGAACCAGCAGCCCTGATCACTTGCTGAATGTTCCCGCAGGCAATATGTCTGCACTGGTTGATGATCCCGATTCGTTCCTCGAGTTTTTTCGAAAGTTTGATCCAGAGGCGCATTCCGGAAGTTTTGTTTCGCGAAAAATGTACGGGGCATATCTGAGTGATTTACTCGCTCAAGCCGAAAAAGAGTCTGACGTCCAGTGTTCGCGTTTGACAGGTGAGGTGCTATCGATTGAACCCTCGGGCACCGGAGCCGTTTTAGAACTTCAGACGGGGGAGCGGATTCCTGCGGATCATGTCGTCTTGTCCTTTGGGAATTTTTCACCCGCCAAGCCTCAGGGTTTGCAAAAACTTGATGGCTGCGCAGCCTATGTCGGAGATCCCTGGTCTGCAGTCGCTGCTGATGTTAACCACGAGGCGCCCCGGGTTCTGCTGATCGGAAGTGGTTTGACCGCAGTCGATACGTTGATTTCTTTACGCAGGACGCATCCGGCAGCCAAAATCACTATGGTTTCGCGTCGTGGGTTACTGCCGACCGCACATAGAGAGCGGTTACCTGCGCAAGGATTCGCGACAACGATTTGTGATGATTTGCTTGGCGCTGCTCCCGCTGTTTCTGAATACACTCGGCTGATTCGGCGGGAAGTTGCCCGCTCCCCCGAACACTGGCGCGAAGTTGTCGCCGCGCTGAGGCCGATCACTTCCACTTTGTGGGAACGCCTGCCGACTAACGAGCGAAAACGCTTTTTACGCCACTTGCAACCGCATTGGGATGTCTATCGCCACCGAGTCGCCCCGCAGACTTTCGGCATCTTTCAGGAAGCGCTTGCGGCGTCCACTGCAAGCTCGATCGCCGGACGAATTGTCGCGATTGACTTCGAGGGAGAGAGCGTCTTGGTACATATCAAGCTAAGAGGCACTAATCAGATTGTCGAGCGTCGGTTCGATCAGGTCATTAACTGTACAGGGCCGTGCACGGACATCGGTAAAATTACCGATCCTTTCATTTCTTACTTGTTGAATGAGTCCGTGATCTGCGCTGACGATTTGCACCTCGGCATTAAGGTCGCTAGCAACTACGCGGTGATTGATCGGTCCGGGGAAAGTCTGGAGTGGTTAAGTTATGTCGGTCCTATGCTAAAGGCTCGTTTGTGGGAAGCTACGGCAGTTCCAGAGCTTCGTCAGCATGCCCGGGCTCTGGCGAGTAAAATCGTCAAAAGCTTTTTGATCAATGGAACCGAGGCTTCTTAATAGACTTCCTCCTTACACGTCTAAAGCCCCAACCGTTACACGGTTGGGGCTTTTGCATTGTGTAGGCTCGTTTTCGAGTTTCCCAGATTAAAAAAAAGCCAACAGCATTGTAGGCCATTGGCTTTTTTCAACATTGGCGGAGGCAGCTGTGAGCGTGCGCCATCAACTCAATGATTCAAGCAGGGGAGGGCCGGCAACCGTTTCACCGTGGTGCCGTGCACCTCCTCTGTTCTCAGAAGGTCATTCCTGCACACCGAAACTTGGATTGCCGAGCGTAAAGCGAGTGCACTTATTAAGCGCCTCAACATCCACGCGAACACGTTTAATGTCATCGCCTACCGGCCATTTCGGAACGGTTTTAAGATTGATCAGCGACTGCCCGGTTCGCAACAGCAAACGAGTGCTATGCGCTTCATCATAGTAGGATTGTCCATTTTCCATCCAGAACAACTGTAGTGGAACGGTTGGAGATCCGTCACTACATGTCAGATCGATGTTGAGGTAATCTGCGCCGATCCGTGCATCCTTACTTGAAAATGAGAAGTCGACGTAGGCGTCGTCGCCATTGATTTCGTACTCGTTAACTGACGGGCCGGATTTCAATTGATTGGCTTTGGCCGTCGAAGCAAAACTCCCAACCTGGAAGTTTGCATTTTTAGGTATCACACTGATCACAGGCAAGCTGCTTGACCAAAGTGACGAAAAATCGCGCTCGACTACGGTGAAAAATACGTAGTCCGGCTTCCATTTTTCAACCAGTTCAGTGAAATTGCCATCAGGTCCCGTGGCCACATTCCAGTGAAGTTGGAGCACTTCGCTAAATGTCGCAGCCATCAAGGGAGACATGCTGCTGCCGAATGAATCCCTCAGCCAAAGTACTTTTTTGTTATTGAGTGCACCTTCAGACTTTACAATAAATGCTTTATTGGTAGATCCGATTTCCGTGTTACCACCTTCAAACAGTACTTTTTGGGTGGCGAAGTCAATTCGCTTCGTCTTGATCGGCAGGTTGCCAACGTTGAGGAGTGGCTCGCTATCGGAGAGGCTTGGTGCAAGCCTGAGGAAATTCGCCAAATCACCACCGTGTATCTTCTTGACCTGGGTAACCCCGTACGCCTCTGCTGAAGGCCATTTGATTTCGGGAGAAGCTTTACCAACTACATTGGCAAAAGCCTGAAATGCCAGCCCGGCGCCCAGCGCATTCCAGTGAGTATCTGTCCTGAAGTAAAGATCTTCAGAGTGTGTTTTCTTCGCCGCCAACAGGGTCGGTCGAAGATCAATAAAGCGTCCCGGTTCGGCTTCAGCCAAAAGAGCATCAGTCGGATTGAACGGGGCTGGAATGGCCCATGCTGGCAAATGTTCAGGGTAGATGCTGCTCTTGTCTGGTCCGATCATGATGCGGAAGGCTTTTACGCCTCTATCTGCCAGGTAAGAGTTCCAGCTCTTGGTGGCCGCCACAATTCTCTTCGCTATGACTATGTCCGAATCTGTTGGCGCACGTCGATTATTCGAGAGAGTTTCGTGGTACTTGTCGCCCAGATAAAGCCAGTCATCCTTACCGATAACGACCTGTTTGGAATCTATGCTGATACCGAATGGATAAAGTACTTTTGAAGTCCACTGGGCAACAAAGTCCATGTTGTAAAGAAAGGATTTCTGAGTAAGTTTTATCGCGCTTTTGTTCGGTGCGGTCAGAATGTTGATTGCCGGGATGCACAACAGCACGAGCAAAATTGATGATAGAAAAATAAGTACGCTACGTTTCATGTTGGCGCCATCAAAAGTTGAAGTAGAGGAATACTGAGCTGGTAGCCGCGAGCATGAAACACATCGCTACCGAGAATAGGACTGCACCGTAGGCCAGTCTCCACTTACCGATCACTCCCTTCGCCATTTCAAGCGAGTTCTTTTGGGCAACGATTATGAATGCAGCAATAATCGCGAGGAAAATTGGCAATTGGCCAACTAGCGTTGCGGGCATGATGCTCAATGCAACATCGGACAGCCGGCCTCCCCAGGCCAGATCGGATACCGGTACTGTTGCTGCGGTATGTCCAAATGCTGAACTCACATCAACCATGCCGCTCAGCACGCGCATTGCGTCGTCCATTGTCTTGGCGCGGAAAAATACCCATGTGACGTTCACGAACATAAAGGTCAGAAACCAGCCCAGGATCGGAGACATAGGGCGGCGCAATTGTGACCACAAACGATGAATAACCAACGCTGCGCCGTGCAGAGCTCCCCAGATCACAAACATCCACGTCGCACCGTGCCAGAGGCCGCCAAGCAAGAATGTCGCAAATAGATTGATGTAGGTACGAAACTCGCCAGAGCGATTACCGCCAAAGGGGATATAAAGATAATCTCGCAGAAAATGACTGAGTGTAATGTGCCAGCGCCGCCAGAAATCCTGAATGCTCAGGGCTTTATAAGGCGAGTTGAAGTTGATTGGCAGCCAGATGTTAAAGAGCAGCGATGCCCCGATGGCCATATCGCAATAGCCACTGAAGTCAAAATATAGCTGGAATGTATAAGCCAGGCTGGTTGCCCATGCTTCGAAAAATCCGAGGCTATGGCTGCCATCAAATCCAGCAGTGGCCCAGACGGCGAAACTGTCTGCAATGACTACCTTTTTGAATAGGCCGATTGCAAAGATAAACAAACCCTTGAGTATGTTCGGGTATCTGCGCACCAGGGTCCAGCGTGAAGCAAACTGCGGCATGATCTGGCGGTGGTGTACGATCGGACCGGCAATCAGGTGCGGAAAGAATGTTACGAATAGCGAGTAATTGAGCAGGTCGTACTCTGCTGTTTCACCTCGATAGCTATCCACCAGGTAAACGATCTGGGTAAAGGTAAAGAAGCTGATCGCCAAGGGCAGGAGGATATGCCGAATAGCGTAGTGAGTGCCCAATACGGCGTTAACGTTGTCAATTAGAAAGTCGGTGTACTTGAAGTATCCCAAGAGCACCAGGTTAGCCACGATTCCTGTTGTCAGAACAACCTTTCTGTTAACTGCGTGATGTGTCCTCTTGATGTCATCAAGGGAAGCCTTGTGTGCTTGGGCGAGGCCAGTACCTATCGCGAAGTTGAGGAAGATCGAACCCAAAATGAGAGGGAGGTAATGAACATCCCAGTAGGCATAGAAAAGCAGGCTGACGGCAACCAGCCAGACCTTTCCTGCCACGATTAAACGTCGGTCGTTTAACCAGAAATAGACAAAGAATGAAATGGGCAGAAAAAGCAGAATGAACTGCCACGAGCTGAAAATCATGTCGGTGTATGCCTAATGGAATGATAGGAAAGGCCTGGAAAAAGCTTTTTAGCCCCCGGACCTTTAAAAACAAGCCAATCGCGGTACCCGGATCTCTTTCATCGTAGTGAATAATGCCTCCACTGACGTCAGATGAAAGTCTGAACCAGGTACCGTGGTGCTTAAGCCCGCAAGATCTTGGAGATCTTCTCGATGACTTGCGGATTAAAAGAGTCTTCCCAGTCCCGAACCCAGTCGAACGATGCGCCTTTGATACGAGCTTCGCTATCATCAACACGCGCCACTGCGGTTTCCAAGGCCTCAGCAACGGAGAATGGATCCGCTTCACACGGTTCTATGTTGGAGGATATCGCTCGCAACACTTCCGCCGTACGAGATTCATAGGTGTTGGTCACAACCACCTGGGCAGCAGAGGCCATTTCGAACGGCAGAATACTTGGATGCGGTGCCAGCATCAGACTCAAGCCGATATCAAACTCACCCAACGCTTTACCATAATCGCTTTGTGGCAGCGTGCCGCTCAGCTTCATGACGCGGCCGTGACCCAAATCAACTTCGTAGTCCGGACCCAGCGTACCAACACCGTGAAACTCCCAATCGCTATCAAACGCGCCATTAGCAATGGCAGCCTTGAGACCGAGGATGCCAATCTCGAAGATGTTGCGACGAGCGTGCCCTTCTGGGCGTCCGTAGAATAACAGGCGCTTGGTTTCGCGATTGGCCAGTTGCTCGATCGATGGTGGCGTGGTCGGTGTCAGCGCGTGCTGGAAAGCGACATAACGATTTTCCAGTTCTTCACCTTGGTGGCGAGAGAATACCCCGAGTTGTTTGCTTCGGAAGTAGTCGGCCAGCAGATCAGTGTTGAAGATGACCTTGTGCGGCAAGCGGTACACATAGCTGCCAATCGCATACAAAGAGTCATGCGAGTGAAAAATCGGTTCAAACTCCTGCAGAAAGAAAATGAACTCCTTGTCGATGGCTTTTGCCAGGTGGTGCGCTTTGATACAGGTCCAGAACGAATAGCCCACGAAAGCGTCATTGGGCGAGATTACTGTCGGGTGTATCCCCTGAGTGATGTCTTCAACCTCTGCGTCAGCAACGGCCCGCTGCAATGCCGGGTTCGAGGCGAGCTTTGCGTTTACCCCTTCACGGTCGAAGCGATCGGATTCCGTAAGCAGAATTCTGACTTTGAAACCTTCAGCCTGGATTTTGCAGATGAACTGTAAGCAGGCAATGTAGCCGCCGAACATGATCAACGGATCCAGTTGAGGCAGCAACACGTTCACTCGGGCGGGGGCCAAGGGATCGATTTGATAAGGGGGCGCGGAAATCTTCTCTTCCAGCAGCGGGATGTTCCCCAGGCCAACAGGTGCCGTGATTCCCGGGTAGCATTTTTCCAGTGCTTGCGCTTTGAGCAGGCCGGGATGAGAGGTTTCATCTGCTTGCTGAACGCGCGCGAGCACTTTATCTTGCTCGATCTTTTCTTTCGCTACGTTGATGACGGTTTCCACGTTATGTCGTGGTACCGCCGCCAGCAGTCGACGGACGTTTGCCAAACTAAGGTTTTTGATTACAAATACCGGATTTGTAATGCTTAGTTTGATCAGTCTGTATAGCAGACTAAGTTTGGCATTTTGATTCATTTCTTCAGTCTTCCCGCTTTCGTGCTTTTTTCGTCTTATCAAAAGAGCGCTGAGTCCCCGTAACGGCTTGGTAACGGACCAGCTCGTCGAGGCATAGACAGCAGCTATCTGTGCGTCGCGATAGTTAATGATAGCGTCGCGATCGGCTATTTGTGTGTCACGTTCGGTGATCTGCGCATCACGTTCTGCGAGCTGTATGTTTTGCTCTACGACTTTCTCGTCACGCTCGACGATCTGCATGTCACGCTCAGCTATTTTTGCGTAGAGTTCGTTTGCTTGTGCGTAAAGCTTTGTTGTCTGAACATCGTAGTCGTGGATTTTTAGATCACGTTCATTTAACTGTGTGTCACGCTCGGCCAATTGTGCGTTGCGCTCTAACAGTTGTGTGTTGGTTTCCGCTGCCGCTTGATTTAGTTTATCGAAATAAACAACTTTCAATGGGTCAAGTTCGCTGGTCAGCTTTGCAAATTGGTTGGCGTCGAATTTTATGTGGTTTTTCTTGATCGGATCGTTGAGTATCTCGAATATCAGATTCAGTGCGAAGGGCACCACAAAGTCGAACTTTCTGGTCTCCAGCATTGCCCGCGCCAATGCATAATGTGCTGAATCGTCGCGCTCACTATAAAACGCCTGCGCCTCGGGGAATACCTTGATGAGGTCATCTTTGTCGTTGAGCTCAAGATAATTAGGCAGGAGCATGCTGAATTCAAATAGAACGCGCGCCCGTGTTTCTGGGCGACTTCCGCTGGAGTTAGCTTCGTTATCTCTAACGCGAAACCTTACGAGCTTCTCCGGCAAGACGTGAATTTCATGTTTGAGGCACAATCTGATCCACATATCGAAATCGGCAATTTGCGCCAAACCGAAACGGTACAGTCCGCAGTCACTGTAGCATTGACGACGAATGAGTACGCTCGGATGGCAAAGTACATTGCCAATCTCAAAAAACAAGCGAAGCCATTGATGGCGAGAGCGATTGTGTTGATCAAATATAGAGTAATAGTAATGTGACGTGTCCGGGTGAGGTGCGCCGCCCTCATCAACCGCCTGCGCATTGGTAAAAACTGCGCCGATGCTCTGGTGGGAGTCTAGAAAGTCCACTTGCTTTTGAAGCTTGTCCGAAGTCCATAGATCATCGGAGTGATGAATCGCAATATATCCACCCTGGGCGACTTCCGTAATGGCCTTGTTAATGCCATAGACGCCACGCCTGGATTCACTGTTTTGAAACGCTCTGATGCGCTCGTCAGTATAGCTGTTGATGATCTCCCACGAGTCATCCTGCGAGGCGTCGTCCCAAATGATGAGCTCGAAGTCTCTGAATGTTTGATTCAGCACGCTATCAATCGCTTCGCGTAAATATTTTGCGTGATTGAAGGAGGTTAATATGACTGAGACTTTCGGCGCTTGTAACATAAATTATTACCATCGTTGTCGGTGCGTTTGAGCGGCCCTTGATATGGTTTTGCCGGCTCTTAAAACACAACAGAGTTTTTATTGTGAATCTCTAACTCACCGTTTTCTTGTTACTTCGAATTTTGTATCGCCCGTGTATTGCGCGCCCGTGATTTTCAGTTTCGAAGTTAGCTCTTCAAAGTACTTTTCAGGATCATTGCAGAAGTCTTCGTACGGGACAACCATCTTCCTGGCATCTGCAACATTCGACAACCCGGCCTCAACCGCTTGATTGATTGCACGAACCTGGCCTATAGCTTGCTCGAATGGACTTAGGTGCATCAGCTGTTCTTTTTCTGGAATATCGAACGAGTACCACTCGTTTTCATCACCCAGTTGCCGCTTGCGTGCTTCCAGTACCGATTCGGCGTTGGATACCTCATTTCTGACGATATGAACAAACAGTACGTTCTTTAGTACTGAATCGAGGAAAGGGATGTTGTAGTTGAAAAGCATTCCCTTTGCTGCAAAGGGTTTCTGGAATACTTGCATCATCCCCGACAACTCTCCCTGCATGGTCTGCACATCCATGCTCTGCTGCAGTTCTTCATCACTCCAGACGTCGCGACCCGGATCTGCAAGAAAGCGCCGCCAGAAATACCAGAATTCGTTGGGGGCAAGCACGCCCTTGGTCTTGCCGTTTTCAGAGCGATATTCAGCTTGCTGAGCGAACTCGGACAGCTCACCGCGGAAATCAAAACGCGGGTCGGTCAGTAAAAGCTGAACTTTGGCACCGATAATAGGCGCTTGATAAAAACGCGACAGTATATTGGTTGGATAGGCAACCAGACCGGTATTCGCGAGCCATTGAGTGAAGAGCGTAGTCCCGCTACGCAGAGGGCCCATCACCAGTATCAAAGGGTAAGGATTGCGATCAGGCCTTTGTTGCTTTACCAGTTCCTTCTCGGATGGCTGCAGATCTGTATTCAATTCGCTGAGCAGTTTTTCCAATAACTCGTTACGGCGGAACTTGCTCGTTCTATTGTCAACCAAGGTCATACTCCTGGAGCAATTTTGCGCATTGCTCTTTGTCATTGAACATCATCACGTCAATGATGGACAAATTGGGCAAAAAGCCGTCGCCGAACTGCTGGTACCTGACCGCTCGCGGCTCGATGAAGGAAAGCTTCAAGCCTTGTGACGCGAAGGCTTGGGGGCCATAGAGTACCTTGCCTCCGGGCAGGTTGATATATTCTGTAGCTCCAAGCTCCTCGCAAATGGCGAGAACCTTGTCTTGCCCTCGTAGCTCACAGTTTTTCACGAGTGCCGAAGAGGTGTACCACGTCGGGCGCAGATCCAGTTGCGTACAGAGGCTCCGCAACTGGAAATCCAGAAAGTCGGCGAGATTGCGCGATTCGTACCTGAGGATGCTCTCCAACAAGGGGTAAATGCTCTCGAAGTAGGGCGCCTTGCGGTAGTTTTGTCGGATGCTCTGCAAAATCTTGTGCTGGCTGCTGATTTCAATCTGGTTGATCAGCTTGTTCGGGCTGGCCGCGAGCAATGGCAATGTAATGAGTTGCCTGTTGCCATTGCAAAAGACGTAGTTCCGGTTGATCCAGCCACCCTTGATGAAGTTGACGTCGTCGTAAACTACAAACGCATCTACCGCGCGCATGAGCTGGAAGTAGCCTAGATACGGGAATAGATAAGGCTGCATGATCGCCAGTTTCAAACGGTCCACCTCAAGGCTCGAGCGTATTCTTGATACAGGCGCAGATCCTGTCTATTTCCTGCTCGGTAAGCGTTGCATACAAGGGCAGGGACAGTACGCGTTGTGCTAGCGATTCGGACACAGGGCACGGCCGCTGCATGGACTCTTGCAGGAAGGGCAGTGTGTTGAGTGACGGATGGAAGTAGCGGCGCGGGAAGATTTCCTGGTTCTGCAGGGCATCTCGCACTGCCATTGCTTTTTCATGGGTATCGAACACTACCGGATAGTAGGCGTAGTTGTATTCAAGTTCCTCGACTACTTTAGGCCGTTTAAGGCTGACGCCTGCGAGGCGTTCGTCATACCAGGCCGAGCATTGCCGACGAGCCTCGATAATGCCATCGACGTGCCCAAGCATACTCAGGCCCATGGCGGCATGCAGTTCGGACATTTTTGTGTTGATGCCAAGACCGATGTAGTTATCTTCGCCCAGATGACCAAACTTGCTCATCAAAAACGCGCGCTGCTCCACGTCTGAATCACGAAACACGACAGCCCCACCTTCTCCCGTATGGAAAAGCTTGGTGGCGTGGAAGCTCAGGGTGCTGCAGTCACCGTGGTTCAACAGGGAGTCATTGTGCAGACGGACACCGTAGGCGTGCGCAGCGTCATAGATCACTTTCAGGTTGTGACGGTCTGCAATTTGTTGAATACGCACGACGTCGCAAGGGTAACCATAAACGTGGGTTGCCAGTATCGCTGTCGTGTTTTCCGTGATTGCCGCTTCGATCAAGTCGGGATCAATGCAAAACGAATCGGCGTCGACATCCACAAATACAGGCGTGCAGCCTTCCCAGAGGATCGCATTCGTTGTGGCTACATAGCTGTAAGGCGTGGTTATGACTTCGCCTTCCAGTCCGAGAGCCTTGATGGCAAGTTGCAACGCAAGCGTGCCGTTGGTGACAAGCTGGAGATGGGGGGTGCCCAATGTCTCGCAAAGTTTCTCGCGCAGTTGCTTGACCAATGGGCCATTGTTAGTAAGTTGTCCGGATTCCCAAATGCCTTGAAGGTATCCGGTATAGACATCCAGATCTGGAAGAAAAGTTCGGGTAACCGGGATCATGATTTTGATAAACCATATAAATTGCTGGAAGGTTTTAAGCCAAGCTTGGCAACGTAGCTGCAAGTGAAAAAATCGCACCTGGCTTTTGATAACTGAGTTGTGGAATCCGAGGCGTTGGAATTCCACAGCGAGCGATATCTGTTGGCGTTGAAATAGCTCAGGGCGCTGGTCGCAGTGAGGCTCATAGCTGTTGCACCTCAATAGTGTTGTCCACGTAGGCCTTCGCCCATATACGCCCTGCAGCCCGTCGCTGAACGTTGAAAACGACAGCATCATCGATTACGTCCAAAAACTCAGCACTTTGATCCAGGATCAAAGGTCTGGAGATTTGTATTTGGATGCTGTAATTGCCTTCCTGCAGCGGCAGGAGGGTGCCATAGGACACTGCGTATCTTTTGCCGGGTTCACAGTGCAGTAGAGGCTGGCCCACCGTCCTGAGTCCAGCGCCCAGGATCAGTATTTTCTTGTCATCCTGGATGTAGTAATTGACCGAGCAGTCTGTTTGCTCGTGCGCTTCAATGTAAATTTTCAGCCTGACTTTCTGATTGAATTCAGCTGTAACTACTGGCTGATCCTCTTCATCTACCAATTCAGCGAATGCGATTTTTACGCCACCCACGCCATAACGGAACTCAGCGGCGCGGCGATCGAATTCAAGCGATTCTTTAAAGCCCAGTGCTGCTGGTGAAGAAGATGAGTTTTCTGGTGCATCGAGCGCGGGAGGCTTGATCTCCGGCAGGTACTTGAGTACCTCGCTGTTGAGCTCTTCGCGGGTAACCCGGATGTACTCTTCTGTAAGTGTGCTGGCTTTACCAAATCCTTTCAGGATGCCTTTTTCAAGATACGCGGCTTGAGAGCAAAGACTCCTGATGCTGCCAATGTCATGACTGACAAAAAGGACTGTCGCCCCGTTGTCCTGGATACGGCGCAATGCAGTCATGCACTTTGCCTGAAAACTCATGTCACCAACGGCCAGTGCTTCATCTACGATCATGATGTCTGGCTGGGACACGATGTTCACGGCGAAAGCGAGTCGCACGAACATACCGCTCGAGTACGTTTTGACGGGCTGCTCAATAAAGCTGCCGATATCCGCGAAACTGGCGACATCGTCAAACCGTGCGTCGGTTTCCTCTTTGGTAAGTCCAAGGAGGGCGCAGCTCAAGTATACGTTTTCACGGCCAGTGAACTCGGGGTTGAAGCCAGAACCAAGTTCAAGTAGTGCGGCGATCCGCCCATTGGTCTGGATCGTTCCGCTGGTGGGGTTGAGCGTGCCGCAGATGAGTTGCAGCAGTGTTGACTTGCCGCCACCATTGCGACCGATAACGCCGACGGTTTCGCCTTTTTTGACTTCGAAGGAAATATCCCTCAAAGCCCAAAACTCACGGAAATACTGTTGAGTCTGCATGCCAACAGCTCGCTGGAAACCGGGCAGGATAAACTGCTTGAGGCGATCTCGTGGAGTGTTATAAATCTGATAACACTTGCTCAGATTCTCGATTTTAATTGCGATATCAGAGGACATCGGCAAACCCCTTTCTTGTCTTCTGAAACCAGGCAAATCCTACCCAGGCTATCGTTGCGGCTCCAAGCCAATAAAGTGCCAGAGAGGCCAGGTCGGGAGTCTTGCCCCAATAGAGTACATCCCGAATCATTTCGATGATTGGCACCAAAGGATTGAAGTATAGAACGTGCTGATATTCCTCTGGCAGTGCACTGGCTGGATAAAAAATCGGGCTCAAAAACATCAGGACCGATGTCAATACGGAGATAAGCTGGGAAACGTCACGCAGAAAAACACCCAGCGATGCCAGTGTCCAGCACAGTCCCATGATAAACAGGGAAAAAGGTATTAGGATCAACGGTACATAGAGGGTGGTGATCTGAGGCGTGCCAATCAAAAGGGTATAGGCAACCAGCCACACAATAAGACTTATAGCCGCGTGGTAGAACGCGGCCAGCAATCCTACGAAAGGTAATATCTCCAATGGAAAGATTACTTTTTTGACATAGTTGGCATTCGAAAGGATCAGCCCTGGCGCTCGGTTCACACACTCTGCAAACAAGTTGAAGACAATCAAGCCAGCAAATAAAACGAGGGCAAATTCTATTTTAGAGTCTCCACCTCCGGTGCCCCATCGAGCTTTAAACACCACACTAAATACGAATGTGTACACAACAAGCATAAACAGTGGGTTGAAGAATGACCAAAGCAAGCCCAGCATCGAGCCACGATAACGGCCCAATACTTCACGTTTGGCTGATGCGTGAATAAGTGCGCGATGGCGCCAGAGACTCGCGATCATTTCTAACGGCGTTGCGGGAAAAATACGCATTAAGCGGAGACCTCGACATCAGAACATGCTTCGCCCAAGGCATGTTTGCCAGAGTGGGCGTAAAGTTTCTTTTCTATACTGGTGTTGTACGTTAACGAAAGAAACATGGTCGCGAATTTAGAACCGGGATCAAGGCGAGCATCGAATATGGTTGATCCACCGGTGCCAGAAACGCGATTTTTGAATGGGTTCATCTATATACCTAATGCTTGAAAGCCCTACGCTGATGAGTAGTAGCCGACCGCCACCTACGGATTCCGGCTGGAGCTGATTTTATTGGGAAATATCCCTAGGGCATAGCTCTTCAAGGGTAACAGGACATGACGTTTCAGGGCTATCAATCATTGCGCTCGTTGGGGCCTTTACGACTTCTGGTCTTGAGAAACTCTTGAGTCCGGCGATGGGGGGCATCCGATGCGCTACCTCTCTACCTGCGTTCCGCTGCTGGCTAAAGCTGTCGTAGATACTTCGACTCAGACAATCCCCGGTGTCAGGCTGTGCACAAGCTGTCGCGCTATCCGCAGGTTTTATCTGAATCCAGACATGGACGAGCAGGGCTGCCGGGAAAATGAATCTGAAAACGCTACGCTGGTTCATCTCGAGAAATGAGATTCTGATGTGCTCAAAGTTATTGAGTTGTCAGTGAAGATCGTCTCGGCAGGCCGTTTTAGATTCTTTTAATGAGAACGGCCAGCGCCAGACCCAGATTGCCCATTATGGTTTGTCGGTAAAAACGGCCCGTGATCATCAACTTGATCCGCTTGGCAAGACGGGCTTCACGAGACTGTTCGAAGCGCTCAAGTTTTACCTGATTGCGCGGGGTCAAATATGTTGCGAGGAGTGTCAGTGCGGCGATATTCGTGGCGTTCCACTCTTGCAAAGATCCTTGAAACATACGTTTTAGACGATAAAGACGGCTTTTCGCTGAAGTGTTGGCGCCTATTACGTTGTGTGCGTGTTGTCTGTAGTCCAGAGTGGGTGTCGGATCGCAATATACGTTTCCGCCGCACCCGGTGATCAACAGATATGCCCACCAGTCATGACACACCAATGGCGTATTGGCAGGGGTCAGATCAAGTAAGGAGCAGGCACTCTGGTTTATCATCATGGTGTTGCCACCTGCCAGACTCTGCATCAGCGCATTTTCGAAACTTGGGCGTTTATTGAATAAAGGAGAAAGACCGGCAACATTGCCGGTTTCATCAACCAGTCGAGTGCGTGCGCAATACAGGGAGGGCGTTGTGGTAGGCTGAAGCTCCATCCAGTCAAGTGCTCTTTGCAGCTTTGTCGGATGCCAGTAGTCGTCTTGATCGCAGAAAGCGTAGTATCCGTGGTGGCTGCACGCTTGACCCAAAACGGACAGGAAATTATTCGAAAACCCGCGCCGCGGTCCTTGGCTGATCAGCAGGCGCTCATGGCCCCAGGATTCGCGATAATGTTGCAGGATTTCAAGCGTCTCATCCGTTGAGCCATCATCCGATGCGTAAACAACCCATTGCGCGTGGCTTTGAGCTGCAATCGAATCCAGTTGCTCTTTAAGAAAGCTCCCGCCGTTGTAAGTGCAAAGCAGAATGGCCACACACTTGGAACCTGGCGCTGGTTGGCCCAGGGGCACGGCGTGAAGAGGGGGGCAATTGGGCACAGGTTTTTTACGCTCTTCCATGGTGGCAAACGAAGCTTTGATATCACGTCTAAGCTGGGTAGTTTACCGGGTTTATCGGTGTTTTACACGGCGTAATAAGGCGGCGCATATTCCCGGCGCTGGGCAATGCGCTTGATTGAGGGCGCTGCTCGCTAGCAGTGTGATGATCCTTTTTTCAACGCACGCCCTGGATGCAGCGCTTGTCGCTGACGGTCGCTCGCGAGCGGCGCAGCTCGAACATTTCAGCGGGATATTCCACCCGTTTTATCGGTCTACCCGATGAGGCCACCTCGAATGGAAGAGGGTTATCTCCCGATGCCTGAGAAATCATGGCTGGATCTTTCAGGTTTTTCAGATCAATGCGTTATGCTTTTGGAGTTCACTACGGTGATGTGGCGGTCTGAGGGAGAAGCATGAGGTGAGTGAGGTATTTATGGATAAAGTCAGGACCTATCTGGTGGGGTTGCCGAGACGGCGAAAGCGCTTGATTCAGGTCGCCACGGATATTTTTCTGGTATGGGTCGCCTTGTGGCTTGCGTTCATCGTTCGTCTGGGCATAGACGACATGTATAACCCACTGAAGATTCATTTCTGGCTTTTTGCTTGCGCACCACTTATCGCCATTCCCCTGTTCATTCGCTTCGGCATGTATCGTGCCGTCATGCGCTATTTCGGTAATGACGCGCTTATTGCGATCATCAAAGCCGTCAGTCTTTCATCGCTGATTCTTGCCGTGGTTGTTTACTGGTACAGCAACCACGAAGCCGTTGTTCCGCGGTCCATTATCTTCAATTACTGGTGGCTTAGTCTTGTCATCATCGGTGGTCTGCGTCTTTGCATGCGTCAGTATTTCATGGGCGACTGGTTCACCGCCGCCCAGCATGTGCCCTTCACCAGTCGCGATGATGGTCTGACCAAGGTCGCCATTTATGGTGCAGGGGTCGCCGGTAACCAACTGGTTGCTGCGTTGCGGATGGGACGGGTCATGCGGCCTGTGGCGTTTATCGACGACGATGCGAGTATTGCTGATCGGTCTATTTCAGGATTGCAGGTTTATAAACCCAAACACATTCAACAGATGATCGATGCTACAGGCGCTCAGGAGATCCTCCTCGCACTGCCATCGTCGACCCGGGCGCGGCGCCGGGAAATCCTTAATTTTCTTGAGGGCTACCCGCTTCATATACGCAGTGTTCCCAACTTTACCGACTTGGCAAGCGGCAGGGTAAAGGTCGAAGACATTCAGGAAGTTGATATCGCCGATTTGCTGGGGCGCGATTCTGTTCCAGCTCAGCCGGATCTGCTTGAGCGCTGCATCAAGGGCAAGACAGTAATGGTTACTGGTGCCGGTGGTTCAATTGGCGCGGAATTATGTCGGCAGATTTTTTCGCTGGCGCCCAGTGCGCTTTTGTTGTTCGAGCACAGCGAGTTCAATCTATACAGCATTCTTTCTGAGCTGGAGCAGCGAGGTACACGGGAGTCGGTCCCTGTTCAGCTTCTTCCGATTCTCGGTTCAATCCGCCATCAGGAAAAACTGCTGGATGTCATGAAAACCTGGAAGGTTGACACTGTTTACCATGCAGCTGCTTATAAGCATGTACCCATGGTCGAACATAATATCGCCGAGGGTGTTTTAAATAACGCGATTGGAACGCTTAATACTGCCCAAGCTGCTTTGCAGTCTGGAGTTTCGAACTTTGTCTTGATTTCCACTGACAAGGCGGTTCGGCCAACCAATATCATGGGCAGTACCAAGCGTCTGGCCGAATTGATTCTCCAAGCTCTGAGTCGCGAAGTCGCCCCGGTGCTGTTTGGTGACAAGGCCAATGTTTCTCGGGTTAACAAGACCCGCTTCACCATGGTGCGCTTCGGTAACGTACTGGGCTCGTCGGGTTCGGTTATTCCGCTGTTCCACAGCCAGATCAAAACCGGCGGACCGTTAACGGTTACTCACCCGAAAATCACCCGCTACTTCATGACAATCCCTGAAGCGGCACAGTTGGTGATTCAAGCCGGCTCCATGGGTCAGGGCGGAGATGTCTTTGTGCTGGACATGGGAGAACCGGTCAGGATCGTCGAACTCGCAGAGAAAATGATTCACCTGTCGGGTTTGAGCATTCGCTCCGAGCGCAATCCTCAGGGTGACATCTCGATCGAATTCACCGGTTTGCGTCCTGGCGAGAAGCTTTACGAAGAATTGCTGATCGGCGATAACGTAGCGGCCACGTCGCATCCGATGATCATGACGGCAAATGAAGATCACCTGCCTTGGGATGTCCTGAAGGTGAGGTTGAATGACTTGCTCATAGCTGTTGAGAAAGACGACTATTCCCGTGTCCGCCAACTCCTGCGCAAAACCGTCTCCGGCTACACCCCCGACGGCGAAATCGTCGACTGGATCTATCAGCAGCGCCGCCTCGAACCCTGATTGTTTCACATTCTGTAACGCACGCATTTTTGACATAGCTCCACCATGACCTACGTTTGGAGAGCAGCTTCGGAAAAGCTGCTTTCTCAAATGATGATGGAGCGTCACTAATGCGTACCGGTTATTTTTACTCTCTGATTTTCGCTTTCCTCACCAGCGCCTCGATCGCCGCTATCGCCGCACCTATTGCGCCGGCGGAGTCGCCTAAAGCGCCTTTGGTCATGGATACAGCGACACCTTCCCAAAGTGCAAAAGTCGATCTCAACGATGCCGACGCAGCGACGCTGCAAAAGGAACTCGCTGGAGTCGGTGAGGCTAAGGCCAAAGCAATTGTTACGTATCGTGAAACAAACGGGCCTTTTGCATCGGTGGAAGAGTTGCTGGAAGTGAAGGGGATTGGCAAGGCGATTCTGGATCGCAACCGCGACAAGCTGGAAGTCAACTAAGCTGAATGTTCTATGCCAAGAGGCCGGTCATTGACCGGCCTTTTTGTTTTGCCCAGTGCATGGCAGCGGATAGCAGTGGAAAGGGCGCTCGTCGAACAATCTAAAATTACGTCTATCATATTGTGTTTGGATTATGGCTATAATAATTTGCCGGTGTGTTGGGCCAGCGCGCTTCAGCGGCGATTTCCTCCATCTGTATTCCAGGAGCACTCTCATGAATTCTGCACAATCCCAAGGTACTGCTCTGGTTACCGGCGCATCGTCCGGTATCGGCGCAATTTACGCTGACCGTTTGGCGGCACGTGGTTTTGATCTGCTACTGGTGGCCCGTGACAAGGATCGTCTGGAAAGTGCTGCGAGCCAGTTGCGTGATGCCCATGGCGTTCAGGTTGAAGTACTCAAGGCCGACCTGACGCAGAAGGATGACGTGCTCAAACTCGAACAACGCCTGCGCAGCGATTCCAGTATCAGCTTGCTGGTCAATAACGCCGGTGTGGCGGCGGACGGACTGCTGGCCAACGCCGATATGGACCAGTTGGAGCAACTGATTCAGTTGAACATCACCGCCGTCACCCGCCTGGCATCGGCCGCAGCCGCCAGTTTCGCCAAGGCCGGTCGTGGCACGATCATCAATATCGCCTCGGTGGTGGCGTTGTTTCCGGAGCGCTTCAACGCGACCTACAGCGCCAGCAAAGCTTATGTACTGAGCCTGACGCAGTCGCTGAACACTGAACTCGAAGGCACCGGCGTGCAGATCCAGGCCGTGCTGCCGGGTGTGACCCGCACCGAAATCTGGGAGCGCTCCGGCATCGATGCCAGTGGCATTCCGGCAGAAATGGTCATGGACGCAGGCGAGATGGTCGATGCGGCGCTGGCCGGGCTGGATCAGGGCGAGTTGATCACCATTCCTTCGCTGCCTGATGCAAGCGAATGGCACGCCTTTGTTGCGGCTCGCCATGTCATGGCACCGAACCTATCCCGCAGCTCGGCAGCCCAACGTTATAAGTCCGGCAATTGAATTGATCAGAGGTCATCACGGTATGGATTCGCGTCGAATAGTCGTCACGGGCATGGGCCTGGTTTCACCCTTGGGCAGCGATCTCGAAGTCGTATGGCAACGTTTGCTGGCCGGGCGTTCTGGTTTGCGTAACTTGCCTGAGGCAACGGTTGCTGATTTACCCACGCGAGTCGGCGGCGCGGTGCCGACGCTGGAGGAGGATGCTGAAGCAGGATTTGATCCGGATCGCGCCACTCCACCCAAGGAACAGAAGAAGATGGACCGCTTTATTCTGTTCGCCATGGAGGCTGCCCGGCAGGCGCTTGAGCAGGCTGATTGGCATCCGTCGGAGAGCAAAAGCCAGGAGCGTACCGCGACGATCATCGGTTCCGGTGTCGGTGGTTTCGGCGCGATTGCCGACGCTGTACGCACGACAGACAGTCGCGGCCCACGGCGCTTGTCACCGTTTACCATCCCGTCGTTTCTGGTCAACCTCGCAGCAGGGCACGTGTCCATTCAACACGGCCTCAAGGGGCCGCTGGGCGCACCGGTGACCGCGTGCGCTGCGGGTGTTCAAGCGATTGGCGATGCGGCGCGCTTGATCCGCGCCGGTGAAGCGGATATTGCCGTGTGTGGCGGCGCGGAAGCGTGTATCGACCGCGTCAGTTTGGCCGGTTTCGCGGCAGCGCGGGCACTCTCGAGCGGTTACAACGATACCCCGGAGCGCGCATCACGGCCGTTCGACAGCGGTCGCGACGGCTTCGTGATGGGCGAGGGCGCGGGGCTGTTGGTGATTGAATCCCTGGAACATGCGTTGGCTCGTGGCGCGAAACCGTTGGCGGAACTGGTCGGTTATGGCACCAGCGCCGACGCCTATCATCTGACGGCCGGGCCTGAAGATGGCAGCGGTGCCCGGCGGGCGATGACGCTGGCACTGGCCCAAGCGGGAATCGAGCCGGATCAGGTGCAGCACCTCAATGCTCACGCGACCTCGACGCCAGTGGGCGATCTCGGCGAGTTGGCGGCGATCAAAGCGTTGTTCGGCACGCAAAATAAAATCGCCGTGACCTCGACAAAATCCGCCACTGGGCATTTGCTCGGCGCTGCCGGCGGGCTTGAAGCGATCTTCACGCTGCTGGCAATTCGTGATCAGGTGGTACCGCCGACGCTGAACTTCGACAACCCCGATCCGGCGAGTGCAGGGGTGGACATCGTGCATGGCAAGGCGCGGCCGATGTCGATCGAATATGCACTGTCCAACGGTTTCGGGTTCGGCGGGGTCAATGCCAGCGTATTGTTCAAGCGCTGGCAGGTTTAGTCGCGATTCTTGAGGTGGTCGCGGGTGACATCGAGGATGCGTTGCGCAAACTCGGCATCCGCGACGCTGCGTGACAGCAGCAGCGCGCCGACCAGTGTCGACATGATGACGATGGCGCGGTCAGCGTTGCTCTCACCTTCGAGACTGTTCTCGATCTGCTCAAGCCGTGCCTTGAGTACCACGTCACTGGTGGGACTCGGTTGGCCGCGCAGGCCCAGCTCCGAAGAGATTGTCAGCAATGGGCAGCCTTCATGGGGCGAGGTTTGATGCCATTCGGACAGGTACGTCTCGATGAAGACATCGAGCGGATTATCCTGTGAAAAAATCTTGGCACATAACCCATCGACCTGGTTGCCGGCTTCCTGCAAAGCCTTCTCGACCAACTCGTCCTTGGACTTGAAATGTGAATAGAAACCGCCATGGGTCAAACCCAGCGCCTTCATCAGCGGTTGCAGGCCTGTAGCGCCGATTCCGTCCTTGCGAAAGCGTGCCGAAGCCTCCTTGATGATGCGCTGATGGGTCTGGGCTTTATGGTCCTGCGAGTAACGCATCTGGAACTCTCCGCAACAATGTCCCCATCTTAACCAAGGAAAATTAGATGGTGACTGTACTTCTACTTCTTAAAAGCGTGCAGATAGGTCCAATGGCTATAAAAAGCACAAACCCCGCCGATCAGGCGGGGTTGTGTTCAACGGTCTTGGGCATCTTTGGCATCTGCTTCGGCGTTGCGCTGGGCAACGCGTCGGCGTTCTTCATCGGTCAGATCGACCTTGTTGGCGGTGTCGCGCAACATCATTAATCCGCCGACGATCGAGCCGATTGCAACCACCAGAATCAACCAGGCATACCAGGGCATAACGGCTCTCCTTAATGGCAGGTCGACGGACGAGGATTTCGCCGTACAACACTGCATACCACTTTTGAGCGAAGTGAACTCGCAGTGGTTCCATTCTAGGCCGCTTGCACCGGGTTCACCCGAAATCCCTCAATTGCCCGTCAGCATCGCATCGGCCGGTGCGTTGGCACGCAGTTGCCCGGTGAGCAGAAAGTAGCCGAAACCGACCGCCATGAAGCCGAGGAAGATCAGCCCGATCAACGCGTTGAACCACGCCATCGCCACCAGACAAACCACCGCCAGCACCAATGCAATCATTGGAATCAACGGATAGCACGGCGCGCGGAAGGTACGCTCCAGATTCGGTTCAGATTTACGCAGTTTGAACAGGCTGAGCATGCTCATGATGTACATCACGATCGCGCCGAACACCGCCATGGTGATCATCGCGGCGGTGAGTGTCATGCCGCCGAGGTTGATCAGACCGTCGCTGTAAATCGCGGCAATGCCAATGATGCCGCCGACGATGATGGCGCGGTGTGGTGTCTGGAAGCGTGAGAGTTTCGCCAGCGAGGCTGGAAGATAGCCGGCGCGGGCCAGGGCGAAGAACTGCCGCGAGTAGCCGAGGATGATGCCGTGGAAACTGGCAACCAGGCCGAACAGGCCGATCCACACCAGCATGTGCAACCAGCCAGAGTTGTCGCCCACCACGGTTTTCATCGCCTGCGGCAACGGGTCGTTGATGTTGGCCAAGGTGCGCCAGTCGCCGACACCGCCAGCGAAGAACATCACACCCATCGCCAGTAACACCAGGGTCAGGATGCCGCTGATGTACGCCTTGGGAATCGTGCGTTTCGGATCCTTGGCTTCTTCGGCAGCCATCGCCGCGCCCTCGATGGCGAGGAAGAACCAGATTGCAAATGGAATGGCGGCAAACATCCCGGCTATCGCCGGCGCGCCAAACACGTCGGAGCCGGCCCAGCCATTCAAGGCAAAGTTGCTGAAGCTGAACGCTGGGGTGACCACGCCCATGAACACCAGCAATTCAGCCACTGCCAGCACGCAAACAATCAACTCAAAGGTCGCCGCCAGCTTCACGCCAAGAATATTCAGCCCCATGAACACGATGTACGCACCGACCGCCGCGTGTTTCGGATCGAGTGCCGGAAACTGCACATTGAGGTATGCGCCAATCGCCAGAGCAATGGCCGGTGGTGCGAAAACGAACTCGATCAGCGTGGCCAGGCCTGCAATCAATCCACCTTTTTCACCGAAGGCGCGTCGGCTGTAGGCAAACGGCCCACCCGCATGAGGAATCGCGGTGGTGAGTTCGGTGAAACTGAAAATAAAGCAGGTGTACATGGTCGCGACCATGAACGAGGTCACGAGGAAACCCAGTGTTCCGGCCACGCCCCAGCCGTAACTCCAGCCGAAGTATTCCCCGGAAATCACCAGCCCGACGGCGATACCCCACAGATGCAAGGTGCCCAGCGTGAGTTTGAGTTGTGTGTTCATGCGTTTGCTCCCTGAACGGTTTGGAAAGCTCGGGGACGGCGTTTGCAGTGGGCGTGCCATTGCTGTGAAACAAGTCGTAATGAGTTGAAAGCTGTCGTATCGGGGATGTTCGCGGTGGGATAGCTGCTTTTTGTGCGCCAGTTGGGTGCGATGTTGGCGGTTATGCCGTCTTCGCGAGCAGGCTCGCTCCCACAGGGGGGGAGCGAGCCTGCTCGCGAAGAGCCCCGGCCTGACGGCGAAAAAACCTGCTGTAACGCCGGCATAAACCCACTATTTACGCTTTCTTTATGCCCCGCAGCACCCCTCGCTCTCGTTCCTTTACAGCCTCTTTTCCGACAATGCCCCCACACGCGGCAATACGCCGTAATACGGAGATCTTCCATGAGCGTTCTGGACGGGGTGTCACTGCTGTTGGCAGTGGGGCTGTTCATTTATCTGTTGGTTGCGCTGTTGCGCGCGGATCGGAACTAGGAGCGGCTATGCACAGTTATGACTATTGGCTGATCCTCGCGTTCTTTGCGGTGGTCTTGCTGCCGGCGCCGCTGCTCGGGCGCTTCTACTACAAAGTGATGGAAGGTCAGCGTACCTGGCTGACGCCGGTTCTCGGCCCGGTCGAGCGCGGTTGCTACCGTATCGCCGGGGTCGATCCGCAGATTGAACAGAGCTGGCAGAAGTACACGCTGGCATTGCTCGCGTTCAACCTTGCCGGTTTCCTGCTGTTGTTCGCGATTCTGTTGTTTCAGGATCACTTGCCACTGAACCCGCAGAACCTGCCGGGTCAGGAATGGACGCAGGCGTTCAACACCGCGGTCAGTTTCATGACCAACACCAACTGGCAGTCCTACAGCGGCGAGGCGACCCTCAGCTATCTGAGCCAGATGGTCGGTCTCACCGTACAGAACTTCGTCAGCGCCGCCACCGGCCTCGCTGTGCTGGTCGCGCTGTGCCGTGGCATCGGGCGCAAGTCGACGAAAACCCTCGGCAACTTCTGGGTCGACATGACTCGCGCCACCCTCTACGGCCTGTTGCCGTTGTGCCTGCTGCTGGCGCTGTATCTGGTCTGGCAGGGCGTGCCGCAAACCTTCGCGCAGTACGTTAATGCCGTAACAATGCAGGGCGTTGATCAAGTGATTCCGCTCGGCCCGGCCGCCAGCCAGATTGCGGTCAAGCAACTGGGCACTAACGGTGGCGGCTTCTTCGGCGTCAACTCGGCGCATCCGTTCGAGAACCCGACCGCGTGGAGCAACCTGTTCGAAGTCGCTTCGATCATCCTGATCCCGGTGGCGCTGGTGTTCACCTTCGGCCACTACGTCAAGGACCTGCGCCAGAGCCGCGCGATCATCGCCTGCATGCTCGCGCTGTTCCTGATCGGCGGCGCGACGTCGCTGTGGGCTGAATACCAACCGAACCCGACCCTGAACAACGCTGCCGTCGAACAGACTGCGCCGCTGGAAGGCAAGGAATCGCGCTTCGGCACCACCGCTACGGTGCTGTGGTCGGTGACGACGACGGCGGCCTCGAACGGCTCGGTCAACGGCATGCACGACAGCCTCAATCCGCTCAGCGGCATGGTGGCGCTGGTCAACATGATGGTCGGTGAAGTGATCTTCGGCGGCGTCGGTGCCGGGCTCTACGGCATGTTGCTCAACGTGCTGATCGCGGTGTTTCTCGCCGGTCTGATGATCGGGCGAACCCCGGAATACCTCGGCAAGAAACTCCAGGCGCGTGAGGTGCAATTGCTGGTGGTGACCTTGCTGGTCATGCCGGTGGGCGTACTGGTCCTCGGTGCGATTGCCGCAACGGTTCCCAGTGCTGCGGCGACCATCAGCAACCCCGGCCCGCACGGTTTCAGCCAGTTGCTTTATGCCTACACCTCGGCGAGCGCCAATAACGGCTCGGCGTTCGGTGGTCTGAGCGCCAACACGCCTTTCCATAACCTGATGCTGGGCCTGGGCATGTTGATCGGTCGCTTCGGTTACATCCTTCCCGTGCTGGCGCTGGCTGGCAGTCTGGCGATGAAGAAAACCGCACCGATCGGCCAGAACAGTTTCCCGACTCATGGCCCGCTGTTCGTGACCCTGCTGACCGTGACCATTTTGCTGGTGGGCGGGCTGACCTTTCTGCCGACTCTGGCGCTCGGTCCAATCGCCGAACATTTAAGTATGGGCTTCTAAGGAATCCATCATGAATATGCACGTTCCTGCAAAACCTGCAGAGCCGATCAAGTCGGCAGAAGCACCGAAAACCGCGATCTCGGCCCTGTGGCGTCCGGCGCTGGTGCAAGCTTTCGTCAAGCTCGACCCTCGGCAATTGAAGCGTTCGCCGGTGATGCTGGTGGTCGAACTGACCGCGATTTTCACCACCGTGCTGTGCTTCATTCCCGACGCCGATGTGCCAACTTTTGTTGCTGCACAAATTGCCCTGTGGCTGTGGTTCACCGTGCTGTTCGCCAACTTCGCCGAAGCCTTGGCCGAAGGTCGCGGCAAGGCGCGCGCCGACAGCCTCAAGGCCGGCAGTGAAGGCCTCAGCGCGCGACGCAAACTGGCCAACGGCAGCTTTCAAGTGGTGCCGGCAGCGAGCCTGCGCAAGGGTGATGTGGTGCGCGTCGAAGCAGGGGAAATGATCCCTGGTGACGGTGAAGTCATCGAAGGCATCGCGGCGGTCAACGAAGCGGCGATCACTGGTGAATCGGCGCCGGTGATTCGTGAGTCCGGTGGCGACCGTTCGGCCGTTACCGGCAATACACGACTGGTGTCCGACTGGCTGCTGGTGCAGATCACCGCCAACCCCGGTGAGTCCACTCTCGATCGCATGATCGCGCTGGTCGAAGGTGCAAAACGCCAGAAGACGCCCAACGAAGTGGCGCTGGACATCCTGCTGATCGGCCTGACCCTGATCTTCCTGTTGGTAGTCGTGACCCTGCAACCGTTCGCCCATTTCGCCAACGGCAGCCTGCCGCTGGTGTTTCTGGTGGCGCTACTGGTCACGCTGATCCCGACCACCATTGGCGGTTTGCTGTCCGCCATCGGTATCGCCGGGATGGATCGTCTGGTGCGCCTCAACGTGATTGCCAAGTCTGGTCGCGCGGTGGAAGCGGCGGGTGACGTGCATGTGCTGTTGCTCGACAAGACCGGCACTATCACTTTCGGCAACCGTCGCTGCAGCGCGGTATATGCCGCACCGGGTGTGAATGGTCGCGAGCTGGCAGAAGGTGCGCTGTTCGCCTCGCTGGCCGACGAAACCGCTGAAGGCAAATCCATTGTTGAATACCTGCGCGGTCTGCATCCGCAACCTGAGCCGGCGCTGGAAACCCTGACCGCTGTGCCGTTCAGCGCTGAAACCCGTTTGTCCGGCGTCGACTATCAAGGTCGCATCTACCGCAAAGGTGCGGTGGACTCGCTGCTGAGTTTCCTCGGTCAAAAACGTTCGGACCTGGCCCCGGCCCTGTCGCGGGAAATCGACAAGATCGCGCAGAGCGGCGGTACGCCATTGTTGGTCTGCGCCGACGGTAAATTGCTCGGCGCGATCCATCTCAAAGACGTGGTCAAACCGGGCATCCGCGAGCGTTTCGCCGAACTGCGCAAACTCGGCATTCGTACCGTGATGGTCACCGGCGACAACCCGCTGACCGCCGCCGCCATCGCCGCTGAAGCGGGTGTCGATGACGTTCTCGCCGAGGCCACGCCGGAGAAAAAACTCGCGCGCATTCGTCATGAGCAAAACGACGGTCGTCTGGTTGCGATGTGCGGCGACGGCGCCAACGACGCGCCGGCGCTGGCCCAGGCTGACGTCGGCATGGCGATGAACGACGGCACCCAAGCAGCGCGCGAAGCGGCGAACATGGTCGACCTCGACAGCGACCCGACCAAGCTGCTCGACGTGGTGCAGATCGGCAAGGAATTGCTGGTCACTCGTGGTGCGCTGACGACCTTTTCCATCGCCAACGATGTGGCCAAATACTTCGCGATTCTCCCAGCGCTGTTTGCCTCGATCTACCCGCAACTGGGCGTGCTCAACATCATGCAGTTGACCAGTCCGCAAAGCGCGATTCTTTCGGCCATCGTCTTCAACGCCTTGATCATCGTCGTGCTGATTCCACTGGCGCTGCGCGGTGTGCGCGTGCAGGCGGCGAGTGCGGCGGCGTTGTTGCGGCGCAATCTGTTGATCTATGGGTTGGGCGGGATTGCGGTGCCGTTTGTGGGGATCAAGGCGATCGATATGTTGCTCACGGCTTTGCATCTGGTGTGAGACGGGAAAGAGCCCCTCACCCTAACCCTCTCCCGGAGGGAGAGGGGACTGACCGAGGTGGTTACGAGAGTTGCACCGACCTGAAATATCCAGCCGAACTCAGGTTTTGAAAAGCGCGCATATCGGCTCCCTTTCCCCTCGCCCCCTTGGGGGAGAGGGCTGGGGTGAGGGGGAAAAGATCTCCCTGACACCCCACCAAAGTTTGCCCAACGAATTCGAGGATTATGAAATGTCCACAATGATACGTCCCGCCCTGAGCCTGCTGGTGCTGATGACCCTGGTCACCGGTGTCGCCTATCCGCTGGTGGTAACCGGCGTTGCGCAAGTCGCGTTCCCCGCTCAAGCCAACGGCAGCCTGGTGCATGACGCCAGCGGCAAAGTCCGCGGTTCATCCTTGATCGCCCAGGATTTTGTCGGCGATGCATGGTTCCATCCACGGCCATCGGCCGGTGCGTTTGCGACGGTTTCCAGCAGCGCGAGCAACCTGGCGCCGAGTAATCCGGCACTCGCCACGCGGGTGATCGACGACGCCAACAAGCTGCAGGTTCCCGGCCAGGGTCCGGTGCCATTGGCCCTGCTGACTACCTCGGGCAGCGGCCTCGATCCACACTTGCCACCGGCAGCAATTGCCTATCAACTGACGCGTGTTGCGGCAGCGCGAAATCTGCCGGTATCGACGGTGCAGCAACTGGTCGAAGCGCACATCGAACAGCCGCTGGTGGGGCCGCCGGTGGTGAATGTGCTTGAGCTGAACATGGCGCTGGAAAAACTGTAGAAGATGATCGTTCCCACGCTCTGCGTGGGAATCCATCAATGGACGCTCTGCGTCTGCTTTGGTGGGACGCAGAGCGTCCCGGGCTGCATTCCCACGCAGAGCGTGGGAACGATCAATCAGCAAGAGAGAACATCAAGCATGAGCGACTCCGGCCGCGCCGACGCGCTGTTAGCAGACCTGCACCGTGACGGCCGTGGCCGCCTGAAGGTTTTTCTCGGCGCCGCCCCCGGTGTCGGCAAGACGTACGCCATGCTTCAGGCTGCGCACACGCAGCTGCGTCAGGGCGTGAAAGTTCTTGCCGGTGTGGTCGAAACCCACGGCCGCGCCGAAACCGAAGCGCTGCTCGGCGGCTTGCCGCAGCAACCGCTGGTGCGCTCGGAATACCGTGGCGTGATGCTCGAAGAAATGGACCTCGATGGCATCCTCGCGACCACGCCGAAGCTTGTGCTGGTGGATGAACTGGCCCACAGCAACGCCCCCGGCAGCCGCCACGCGAAGCGCTGGCAGGACATTCAGGAACTGCTCGCCGCCGGTATCGATGTGTTCACCACGGTCAACGTCCAGCACCTGGAAAGCCTCAACGATCAGGTACGCGGCATCACCGGTGTGCAAGTGCGCGAAACCCTGCCGGACTGGGTGCTGCAAGAAGCCTACGAACTGCTGCTGATCGACCTGCCGCCGCGCGAATTGCTTGAGCGCCTGCGCGAAGGCAAGGTCTACGTACCGGAGCAGGCGCGCGCGGCGATCGATGCGTTTTTCACCCAGACCAACCTCACCGCATTGCGCGAACTGGCGATGCAAACGGCCGCCGCGCAGGTCGACAACGATCTCGCCCAAGGCTATCGCCAGCTCGGTCAGGCCGCCCCGGCAGTGCGCGGGCGATTGCTGGTCGGCGTCGATGGCGACCAACAGGCCGAACGCCTTGTGCGCCACGCCAGTCGCGTCGCCCAGCGCCGGCATCTGCCGTGGAGTCTGGTGCACGTCGACAACGGCGCGGTGCGCGACGAGCAATCACGTCTGCGTCTGCAAAGTGCTCAGCAACTGGCTGAGCGCCTCGGGGGGGAAGTGGTTTTACTGCGCGCTGGTGAAGTCGCTAAAACCTTGGTCCAGCACGCCGCCGAGCGCCGTGCGAGTCTGGTGCTGGTCGGCCAGTCTCGGCCGAGTTGGCGGCGTCGACTGTTCGGCGGTGGCTTGGCCGCGCGTCTGTTGCGTCAGGCCCATGGCCTGGAAATCAACGTCCTCGACAATGATCATGAACGCCCGCAATCGCGGCCGCGAAACCCGCTGACACTGGTGTGGTTCGACTATGCGCTAGCGTTGGTCGCCACGGTCTTGGCCAGTGCCCTGGCGTGGGCGGTGTCGAGTGTGTTGCCGCTGCCGAACATCTCGCTGGTGTTCCTCGCGGCGGTGTTGCTGGTGGCGGTACGCAGCAGCCTCGGCCCGGCGCTGGCCTGTGCGGCGTTGTCGTTTCTGACTTACGACTTTTTGTTCATTCCGCCGAATTTTTCCTTCAGCATTCAGCGCGAAGAAGACGTGCTGACCTTGTTGTTTTTCCTGTTGATGGCGGCACTGACCGGCAATCTTGCGGCGCGTCAGCGTCGGCAGTTGCAGGCCTTGCGCGACACCCAGGAAGAGACTACCGAGTTGCTCGACCTGTCGCGCAAACTCACCGCCGCGACTGATCGCCAAGCGGTGGTCAGCGCCGCCGCGCAACATCTCAATGGCTGGAGCGATCTGCAGCTGTGTCTGCTCAACCGCGACGGCCAGGGCGGCTGGAAAGTCGAGACCGGCGGGCCGCTGCAATTCACCGAGGCCGAACGCGCGGCGGCCGATTGGGCCTGGCAACACGATCAACCGGCGGGCATGGGCACCGGCACGTTGCCCTTCGGACGTTGGTGGTGGTGGCCGCTGTCGGTCGAGGAGGGACCGCTGGCGTTGCTCGGCGTGTGTGCCAAGGAAGGCCAAACCTTGAGCGGCCAGCGTCGACGCTTGCTCACCGCGTTGAGTCAACCGCTCGCTCAAGCGCTGGCGCGCGCGCAGTTGGCCGATGACCTGGAAGCCGCGCGCTTGCACGGCGAAACTGAACAACTGCGCAGTGCGTTGCTGGCGTCGGTGTCCCACGACTTGCGCACGCCGCTGACCGCCATGCGCGGCAGCATCGACAGCCTGTTGGCCCTCGGCGAAGCGATCCCGCTGGAGGATCGTCGTGAACTGCTCGAAGGCACCCGTGATGAAGCCGAACGCCTCGACCGCTACATTCAGAATCTGCTCGACATGACGCGCCTCGGCCACGGCGCGCTGAAGCTGGCGCGGGACTGGGTGTCGCCCGCCGATATCGTCGGCAGCTCGCTCAATCGCTTGCGCGCGGTGCTGGCACCGTTGCAGGTCAGCACCGATGTGCCGGGTGAGTTGCCGTTGCTGTTCGTCCATGCCGCGCTGATTGAACAGGCATTGGTCAACGTGATGGAAAACGCAGCGCGGTTCTCACCCGTTCACGGTCGTTTGCAACTCAGCGCGGGAGCGAATGACGACGAGATTTTCTTCTCGGTCAGCGACGAGGGGCCGGGGATTCCCGAGGATGAACGGGCGAAGATTTTCGACATGTTCTACACCGCAGCCCGAGGTGATCGCGGCGGTCAGGGCACCGGCCTCGGGCTGGCGATCTGTCAGGGGATGGTCGGCGCGCACGGCGGTCGCATCAGTGTCACCGACGGCATCGACGGACGCGGCACCTGCATCACCTTGCACTTGCCGTTGCAAGCGCAACCGGGGATGGACAATGAAGCCTGATGCGGACTGCGCTACTCTCTTGCCACTCTTTTGTGTTGATGTGAATTCATGAGCCAGACCGCGACCATTTTGGTCATCGACGACGAACCGCAGATCCGCAAATTCCTGCGCATCAGCCTCGCTTCCCAGGGCTACAAAGTGCTTGAGGCCGGCACCGGTGCCGAAGGCCTGGCGCAGGCGGCGCTGAACAAACCGGACTTGCTCGTGCTCGACCTCGGTTTGCCGGACATGGATGGCCAGCAAGTGCTTCGCGAGTTTCGCGAGTGGGCCACGGCACCGGTGCTGGTGTTGTCGGTCCGCGCCAGCGAAGGACAGAAAGTCCAGGCGCTGGATGGCGGCGCCAATGACTACGTGACCAAGCCGTTCGGCATTCAGGAGTTCCTCGCTCGGGTCCGCGCCTTGTTGCGTCAGGCGCCGGCGGGAGAGGCGCAGCAGGCGGCGTTGAACTTCGGCCCGTTGACGGTGGATCTGGCTTATCGGCGAGTGCTGCTCGACGGTGTTGAAGTGGCGCTGACCCGCAAGGAATACGCGGTGCTGGCGCAACTGGCGCGGCATCCTGGGCGGGTGATCACCCAGCAGCAATTGCTCAAGGATATCTGGGGGCCGACGCACACCGAGGACAGCCATTATCTGCGGATTGTGGTGGGGCATTTGCGGCAGAAACTGGCGGATGATCCGACGCGACCGCGGTTTATTGTCACTGAAGCCGGGGTTGGCTATCGGCTGATTAGTGACAACACTCTTTAGCCATTTGTTGTCCCGGCAGACGCCATCGCTGGCAAGCCAGCTCCCACAGGTTTTTCAGTTGTGATGGAAATCTGTGTATCACACCGACCACTGTGGGAGCTGGCTTGCCAGCGATGAGGCCCTTACAGCCAGCGGAGAGCTTCATGGCTCTCTGCTCTGCTCACTGTCATACCGATCCAGCGTATCCCGCGCAATCTCGCGCCCCAATGCGATCAACTCCGGCGCCTTGTAGAACTCGAAAAACCGGCACACCCGCTTCGGTACGTTGATCAGGATATCCGGCGGATACCCGGCGATCTTGTACTGCGCCAGCGAGGTCTGCATTACCTCGAAACTCTGGTTGATCAAATCCAGCAACGATGCCGGCCCGACGTTATCGATGATGAACGAGCCGGTCGCCGATTTCGGCGCGCCTTCACGCTCGGGTGCGGCGGCGGGTTGCTGGCTCTCCGGCTCGGCGCCTTCAAGCCATGGATTGATGTCCGCCGCTTCGGCGCGCAGCGCTTCCCGCTCGAGCCGCAACAGTTGCTCGGCCTGTGTTCGGCGGAACGGCATCTTCGACCCCAGCGAACTGATCAGGCTGTCGAAGCGTGAGCGGAACGCGGCGGGGCGCTGGATCACCGGCAGTTTGTAGTGACGCTGGTTGGTCGAGTTCAGATTGACTGCGATGATCAGATCACAGTGGCTCGACACCACCGGCACGATCGGCAACGGGTTGAGAATGCCACCGTCGACCAGCATGCGATTGCCTTGCATCACCGGAGTGAACAGGCTGGGAATCGCCGCCGAGGCGCGCATGGCCTGATGCAGGCAGCCTTCCTGAAACCAGATTTCCTGTTGATTGGTGAGGTCGGCGGCGACGGCGGTGTAGGGGATGCGCAAGTCTTCGATGTTGACCTCGCCGACGATCTTGCGGATCTGGCCGAAGACCTTTTCCCCGCGAATCGCACCGAGGCGAAAACTCACGTCGACCAGGCGCAGCACATCCAGATAGTCGAGACTTTCGATCCAGTTCTTGTAAACGTCGAGTTTGCCGGCGGCATAGATCCCGCCAACTACCGCGCCCATCGAACACCCGGCAATGCAGGCGATTTCGTAACCGCGTTTCTCGATCTCTTCAATGACCCCGATATGGGCATAGCCCCGGGCTCCACCGGAGCCCAGTACCAGCGCGACACGTTTTTTCATCCAGCGTCCTCCCGACAAGGTTCCACAATGCACCCATCGCCGAGCCGGCTCAATCGCCGTGGTCGTTGAGTGCGCCGGTGACGTCGTTTTTTTGATACTGCATGACCCTTCGGCGCTATCCTTCTCAGTTGCGCGGTTTCACCCGTCGGCAAGGCACTTTTTCGCAGCCTTACCGTCTTACCTGCACGACTGTTGCCCTATTTTGAGGTGTGAGTGATGAAAGCCTGGATCTGTGTGCCGTTGATGGCTCTGGCATTGGCCGGTTGCGCCGGTAAAACCGCTTACCGCGACAGCTGCGGCAGCCAGCTCGACGCGGCGTGGCACGAGCTCGATCTGGCCAAGGCCGAAGGCTTTGCCGGCACCGTCAGCTACTCGAAAGCGTTGTCGCTGCTGACTGCAGCCAAGACCCAGCAGCAATTCGAAGGGTTTGAAGGCTGCAGCAAGAAGGCCGAGAAGGCGCGTTTCTACATTCGCGAATCCCGCGCCGGCCGCTAAGCTGCTGACGTGAAGCACGGAAGCTGCGTTCACTGGACGGCAGAATGTTCGTCAAAGCCATTTGAATCAGGAGCAAGTGATGTCTGCGTTGGTTGACCGGTTGGTGGCTCATGTCCTGAGTCTGGAAGTGCGGCTGCTGGCCTGTCAGGCACGACTGACGGCACGTACCGACCCCGAGGCGCTGCACGATCTGCGCACCACGGTGCGGCGCTTGCGCAGCCTGTTGCGTCCATTGCGCGGTTTGCCGGGTGTCGAGCAACTGGAAGATGCCGCCTCGGCGGTCGGCCAATTGACCACACCGTGGCGTGATCGCGAGGTGCTTGCTGCGTACCTGCTCAAGCATGATCAGCCTGAAGCCGCGCAACGCCGCATGGCGCAGATGGCCGAGGCTTATCCGGCGCTGGCGGCGAGTGCCGAGGTGGCTTCGCTGTTGATGATTCTCGACGCTTTCCCGCGTTTCCTGCGTGCCTCACAGCGTCAGGGTTTGCTCAAGGGCTTGGACAAACGCATCGAAAAACGCTTGGGCAAGCAATGGCAGAAACTTGATGAGGCGTTGCATGATCCCGCTCACGACCGTCATCGCTTGCGTTTGCTGATCAAACGCGTGCGCTATGGCATCGAAGCCTATCCTGAACTGGATCGTCTGCCCGAGGCGGCGCTGGCGCGATTGAAGTCGGCCCAAGGCGCGTTGGGCGACTGGCACGATTGCTGGCAGTGGCTGGCGAAAGCCGAGCTGGAGGCAGATCTGCAACCCTGCGTCGCCACTTGGCAGGCGACCATGATCAAGGCCGAAAGCAAGGCTGATCGCGTGCTGGAAAAACTCAGCGCTGCCTGCTTCAAATAACCTTAGCCCCGCGATATCCCCTGTAGGAGCTGCCGAAGGCTGCGATCTTTTGATCTTGTTGTTAAAAATCAAAAGATCGCAGCCTTCGGCAGCTCCTATTGGGATTTGTGTCTGTATTTGAAATGCGCTAAGGCCTTTCTGTCAGCCCATTTGACCGGAATAGACGCTGCGGCGCTGTGCAGGTCTGGTTAAGATCCCTGCATTCCTTTCTCGCTTTCTGAGGTTGCCATGCGCTTTAGCGATCTGCTCGATGCGGTCCGCCGCCAACCGGAACTGACGATTCCTGCCGAATGGGGTCAGGGCCGTGCCAGTTTTGGTGGTCTGGTGGCCGCGCTGCAATACGAAGCCATGCGTGCGAAAGTCCCGGCGGATCGTCCGGTGCGTTCGCTGGCGATCACCTTTGTCGGCCCGGTCGAGCCTGAAGTCCCGGTGAGCTTCGAAGTGGAGGTGCTGCGCGAAGGCAAAGCCGTCAGTCAGGTCATGGGCCGGGCGATGCAGAATGGCCAGGTGGTGACGATCGTTCAGGGCAGTTTTGGTGCCTCGCGGCCCTCGGAGGTCGCCGTAGAAGCGTATCCGGCGCCGGTAATGAAGCGCTGGGACGAATGCCAGGAGTTGCCCTACATCAAAGGCGTGACCCCGGAATTCATGCGCCATCTGGCGATGCGCTGGAGCGTCGGCGGCATGCCGTTCACCGGCAATCAATCGCGGCTGATGGGCGGCTGGGTGCGGTTGCGTGGGGATGTCAAAGAAGAACCGGTCAAAGAGGCGCACCTGCTGGCTCTGGTGGATGCATGGCCGCCCGCGCTGTTGCCGTATCTGAAGAAGCCGGCACCGGGCAGCACGTTGACCTGGACCATCGAATTCGTACAGCCGTTACGCGACTTGAGTACGCTGGACTGGTGCCAATACCTGGCCGATATCGAGTACGCCGCCGACGGCTACGGCCATGTCGCCGCCAAGTTGTGGAACGCTGAAGGTGAGTTGATTGCGATGAGTCGCCAGACGGTCACGATCTTCGCCTGACTCAATGCCGACGGTGGCGCTCACGCCAGGCGCGCCACCAGCCGCCACTGAGAAAAAACCGCGGAAAGGTCAGAAACTGCTCGACCAGTAAGCGCGACACCGCATCTTTACGATCACTGAACGGCTCGGAGGCTTGCGCCTCCAGGCTGTGGCCATGGCGCTGCAAACCCAGCGCCGCGACGATACCGATCACGCCGATGGCGACGCTGGCCAGACTCAGGCTGAACACCCCGGAGACGATCAGCAGAAATGCGACGATGAACAACGGCACGGCAATCAGGTGCAGCACCAGATTGGTCGGATGCTGATGATTTCCCGGGTAAGCGCGCCATTGCCACGCAGGAAGGTTGGGGTGACGTTTGCCCATGTTGGCTACTCCTCGATCCATGTTGAACTCATGGTTGAAGAATAGGCCCGGGCGTGGAGGGCGGCGAATCAAGGTTGGCTATTGGCATCATAGGGATGATGGACAAAAAAGATCGCAGCCTTCGGCAGCTCCTACATTTAAATGCGTACACCTGTAGGAGCTGCCGAAGGCTGCGATCTTTTGATCTTCAGAGCTTCAACTGACCTATTGCCTTGCTCAACTCCCCAGCCAACGTCGCCAGTTCATTACTGGTCGTCGCCGAATCCACCGTTTGCTGCACGGTGTTCTCGGTCACATCACGGATACTCACCACCGCCCGGTTCATCTCCTCGGCAACCTGGCTTTGCTGCTCCGCCGCCACGGCAATCTGCGTATTGCTTTCACGCATCTGCGCCACCGCCCCGGTGATTTCCGCGAGCGCTTCGCCAGCCTCTTGCGCCTGCTGCACGCAGTCGTCGGCCTTGTACGAACTCTCCTGCATGAAATCCACTGCGTCGCGAGTGCCGGCCTGCAACGCCGAGACCATCGTGGTGATCTCGTCGGTCGAGGTCTGCACGCGTTTGGCCAGATTACGTACTTCGTCGGCAACCACGGCAAATCCCCGGCCCATTTCACCGGCGCGGGCCGCTTCGATGGCGGCATTCAGCGCCAGCAGATTGGTCTGCTCGGCAATGCTGTGAATCACGCTGACCACGCCGTTGATCTTCTGACTGTCCTCGGCCAGCCGTTGAATCATCTCGGCCGTCTGCTGCACACCGCTGGAGAGCCCGGCAATCGAGTGCTGCACCCGGGCAACCACCTGCTGCCCGCTGCCGGCGAGGCCATCGGCGGTCTGCGACAAGTCGCGGGTGGCGCCGGCGTGCTGGGCGATGTGATAAACCGTGGCGGTCATTTCGTTGATCGCGGTGGCGGCCTGATCGGTTTCACTCTGCTGACCGAGCATGCCGTGGCGCACTTCGTTCATGCTCGATGCCAGTCGCGCCGCGCCGACATCCAGTTGCCGTGCGGTGTTGGCGACGGTCGTCACAACGCGCTGGTAACCGGCCTGCATCGCGTTAAACGCATTGGCCATCTGCCCGACTTCGTCTTTGCCGGCCAGCGGCACTCGGGCCGAGAGATCGCCGCTTTTCTCAACGTGAAGCATCACGTCTTTCAACGTGTTGAGCTGGCTGAGCAGGAAGCGGATCAGCAACTGCGAGGCGCATAGCATGGCGAACATCAGAATGAACACAGCCACCGCATAGTTGGCAAACCGTTCGCTGAACACCTGAGTCAGGCTCGGGCCAAAGGCAATCACTGCGACTTGCTGGCCATCGGTGCGGCTGAACACTTCGGCGCCCATCAACGGGTTGTCGCCGAACAGCGGCAGGTGATTGATTTCGTTCCAGCCGCTGCTGTCGGTGATTTCCAGCAGTGGTTGATCATTCAGGCGTGGTGCTTCGCCGCGTTTGAAGGTCAGCACCTGATCGGCTTTGGGCAGTGGCTGCCCGACCGGCCAGGCCTTGAGCAATTGCGCCTGGGCTTGCGCCGAGACCTGAGACGCGTGACTGCGTGCCTGTTGTTCGAGCTGCACGGCGTATAGCACCAGCAACAGGGTGGTGACGAAGGCGACCGCATTGACCGCCCAGAATTTGTATTTCAGCGAGATATTGCTAAGCCAGGCACCCATGGAGGTCTTCTCTGATAGCGGAAACAGTTTTGGCAAGGTGCCAGCATTGTGCCGCTATGCAGAAGGCTCGATTTGATGTGGGTCAAGAGATCAAAAGATCGCAGCCTTCGGCAGCTCCTACATTGGGATGGCGTACATCCTGTAGGAGCTGCCGAAGGCTGCGATCTTTTGCGGCTTATGCGAATGCCGGGAGGTTGTAGAACGCGCGGGCACACGCGGTGGTGTGCGCCGCCAGATCTTCCTCGGTTTCGCCGCGATGCGACGCCACTTCACGCAGCACTTCAGTCAGATACGCCGGCTCATTGCGCCCGTTCTTCGGTTTCGGCCGCAATGTGCGCGGTAACAAATAGGGCGCGTCACTTTCCAGCATCAAGCGTCCGCGCTTGATCTCTTTCACCAGCGGATGCAAATGCGTGCCGCGGCGCTCGTCGCAGATCCAGCCAGTGATACCGATGTGCAGATCCAGATCGAGGTAGCTGAACAACGCCTTTTGCTCGCCGGTGAAGCAGTGCACCACAGCGGCGGGCAGTTGATCGCGGAAGACTTTGAGGATTTCCAAGAGGCGCTGGCTGGCATCGCGCTCGTGCAGGAACACCGGTAATTGCAGTTCAACGGCCAACGCCAAATGCTCTTCGAGGACTTTTTCCTGCTGCGGGCGCGGCGAGAAATCACGGTTGAAATCCAGCCCGCATTCACCCACGGCGACTACGTTTTTTTCTTGCAACAGACTGCGCAAACGATGGGCGCTGTCAGCGTTCCAGTCACTGGCCGAATGCGGGTGAATACCAGCGGTGGCGAACAGCCGTTGAGCGCTCTCATCCAGCTGTTGGCACAACTCCAGAGCCTGTTCGCTGCCCTCGACGCTGGTGCCGGTCAGCACCAGTTGGCAGACCCCGGCCGCATAGGCACGGTCGAGCACGGCCTGGTGTTTGTCGGCGAAACTGGGGTTGGTCAGGTTGACGCCGATATCGATGAGTTGCATGGTTGCTACCTCGGGCCGAAGGCCGGAAAGCATACCAGAGCTGTAGATTCATAAGAAAAGCCAAGAACTACAACGAGTTATAGCTGTCTGTTGATGCCGCGACGCAGACCGGTTTGGTAGAAGTGCCATTACTGTGCCAGTCTCTCGCACGTTGCCAGCGCTCATGGCGCTCTGTTTTCGTCGGTGATTTCGACCTTTTAACGATGAAATCGCCCCGTATTCTTTCCGGAGAGTGGATGGTTCGTCCCTCGGTTTTGCTCCTGTTGTGTGGATCGCTGCTACTGCCGATGACGGCGGTCGCGCGCCTGCCCGGGCCTTTGCAAGCCGTGCCGGCCGCCAAGGTGCGGGACTTGTCCGAGATTCGCAGCAGCCGCGTGTTGCGTGTGCTGGTCAATCAGAGCCGCAACAGTTCCGGCGAAGTCCAGGGTCAGGCCATCGGCGTCGAATACCATCGTCTGCGCGCCTTCGAGCAATACCTCAACGGCCATGCCCGCGATGGTCAGGAGATCACTCTCAAAATCATTCCCAAAGCCAAGGATCAATTGCTCGGCGCCTTGCAGCGTGGCGAAGGTGATCTGGTCGCACCGGGTGAATTGCTCGATCTGCAATCTGGCTATGCCGTCGCCAGTAGCGAACCGATCGCCAGCAATGTGCCGCTGGTGTTGGTCGGGATCAAGGGCGAGCGACGCTACACCAAGGTCGAACAGCTCTCCGGCAAAACCCTGGCGTTGCCCACCGGCAGTGCGGCGGGGGAGGCGGTCAGTCAGCTCAATCAGAAACTGGCGTTGCACAAACTGGCGCCGATCAAGATCGAATGGGTCGATCCGACCCTGGCGGTTGAAGACGTGTTGGAGATGGTTCAGGGCGGGATTTTCCACCTGACCATCGTCGAGCAACCTATCGCCGAGCGATGGGGCAAGATCCTGCCGAAGCTGCGTTTTGACCGGCAACTGATGATCAGCGAGCCGGGCGAGGAATACTGGTTCGTGCGCCGTGATGCTTCGATGCTGCGCGCGAGCATTGACCGCTTCCTCGGCGGTTACAAGAAGCCGTCGAACGAAGATGCCGCGTTTCTGCGCATTTATCGCCGTCTCTATCAAGTCCACTATCCATTGGCCAAGGCCGACCGCCAGCGTCTGGAAAAACTGCGCCCGACCCTGCAGAAACATGCGCAGGCGCAGAACATGGATTGGTTGAACCTCGCCGCACTGGCGTTCAAGGAATCACGCCTGCAACCCAATGCCCGCAGCGGCAGCGGCCCGACCGGGCTGATGCAGATCACCCCGTCCGCCGCGCAGCGAGTCGGTGTGAACAACATTCAAAATCTCGATGCGAATGTGCAGGCCGGGGCCAAGTACCTGGCGATGATTCGCCGCAAGTTCTTCAACAGCCCCAAGCTCAACGAGCGCGAGCGCATGGCCTTCACGCTGGCGGCCTACAACATCGGCCCCGAGCGCGTGCAGGGCATGCGCGCTGAAGCTCGGCGGCGCGGGCTGAACCCCAATCAGTGGTTCTTCCAGGTCGAGCGCGTTGCCATGGAGCAGGTAGGAATGGGGCCGGTCAGCTATGTTAATAGCGTGAACAAGTATTACTTGGCGTTCGACCGGGAGCGGGAGTCGTTGGAGCCCGGGGCGCAAAAAGTCGTCTCACGGAAATGATCTAATAAACTGATTGTTATGGCGGAATATTTGCGCTTTTAACATGAAATTTACTGATTAATATAGCGGCCAACCAACACACACAACTTCTCGCAAAAACAAGGAATGCCCCATGAGCTCTCTGATCAATAAAGTACTGTTCACCCGCGCCGGTTACGGTCTGACCATTCTGCGCATTGCTGTCGGCGTGATCTTCGCCGCTCACGGCTCGCAAAAACTCTTCGGTCTGTTCGGTGGGTATGGTCTGGCAGGCACCGCGCAGTACATGGACAGCATCGGTCTGCACCCGGGCTACCTGATGGCGACGCTGGCGGGCGGTACTGAGTTCTTCGCTGGCCTGGCCTTGATCATCGGCCTGCTGGTGCGTCCGGCAGCATTGGGTCTGACCTTCCTGTCGCTGGTGGCGATCTTCACTGTACACATCAGCAACGGTCTGTTTATGGCCAACAACGGTTACGAGTTCGCCCTGGCCCTGCTCGGTGGCAGCCTCGCCGTCCTGGTCGAAGGCGCCGGCAAGCTCTCGGTGGACCGCGCCATCGCCGGTTAAACGCTCTGGCTCAAGGAAAAGGCCCGCATTGTGCGGGCCTTTTTTGTTGCGGCTGATTCTTGACACTGATCGGTCACGTTCTCTAGGATGTTGCCCATGCGCCGATTTAAACAGCTACTTGCGGGGCGCCAGGTGACTTCAACAGTTGCCGTCAGAAGCCGGAACAGGGCTTCGAAATACCGCTAAAGCGCTGGTTCGGTGTTGCCTCTCACCTGCCATGCAGACTTTTGAGGCAGAGACACGACACGATGAATGCACTACGCCCTCCAGCACGTCCCGCGCCGATCACCGCGCATATCACTCAACGCAACCCGAAAATTCTCCTTGGCGGCAAACATCAGCCGACGCTGTTGCGTTATCTCGATGGCTGGCCACGTCGCAGCGGCGGTCCTGCTGCGTTCCTGATCCAGTTTGTCGAAGACGGCGAGTCGCTGGCGCGTTTTGCCAGTGACAGTTTCGATCTCGCGGTGATTCAGGCACCGACTGCCGAAGATACGCCGGAGATGATCAAGCAACTGGTCCGCGTTGCGCGGCAGGGTTTGATCACTCGTCGCTGATGCGCTTTACGGATAGTCGATGGCGACGATGTAAACGAACTGCTCACCGGTGGGTGTCTGCACCCTGACTTCTGCATCCAGCGCCTTGCCGATCAAGGCGCGGGCCAGTGGTGAGTCGATGCTGATCAGGCCCAGTTTCAGATCCAGTTCATCCGGGCCGACGATGCGGTAGCGCGATTGCTTGCCGTCTTCGTCCTCGATGGTCACCCACGCGCCGAAGTAGACCTTGTTCGGATCGCTGGGTTTTTCACTGACGACTTTCAACGCTTCCAGGCGTTTGGTAAGAAAGCGCACGCGACTGTCGATCTCGCGCAGCATCTTCTTGCCGTAGGTGTACTCGGCGTTTTCCGAGCGATCGCCCTGAGCTGCCGCTTCGCTGACCGATTGCGTCACCTGCGGGCGGCGCACATGCCACAACTCATGGAATTCGGCGCGCATCCGCGCTTCACCCTCGGGGGTGATCAGCGCGGTGCCGGCGGGGCGTGGAGGGCGATAACGGCTCATGGCAACTTCTTGTGATTAAGACCGCCTGAGTCTATCAACCCTCGCGCAACACTGTCAGTGGACTTGCGTTGAGCGCCCGACGCGTACCGAACACGCCGGCCCCCCCAATCAGTGCCGCGCCGATCAATGGCAGTACCAACAGCCACGGATGAGGGTGCCACGGCAGATCGAACGCGTAGCGATACAACACCAGGCTCACCACTTCCGAACCGATGGCTGCGAGCAAACCGCTGACCGCACCCAGCAGGCCGAACTCGATGCGTCGTGCCTTGACCAGCAACTTGCGCTCGGCCCCCAAGGCACGCAGCAGCGCACCTTGGCGAATGCGTTCATCCAGTGTTGCCTGCAACCCGGAAAACAGCACGGCCATTCCCGCCGCCAAGACAAACAACAACACATACTCTACGGCCAAAGTGACTTGGGCGAGGATGCTGCGCAGTTGTTCCAGCAGCGCTTCGACCTGAAGAATGGTCACCGCCGGGAAGGTCCGTGACAGTTCGACGATCTGCTGATCATGACCGGGCGCCAGATAGAAGCTGGTCAGGTAAGTCGCGGGCAGATCCTTCAAGGTGCCGGGCTGGAAGATCATGAAGAAGTTCGGCTGGAAGTTGTCCCAGTTGATCTCGCGCAGGCTGGTGACTTTCGCTTCGCGGTTGACTCCGCCGACGCTGAACACCATGTGATCGCCGAGTTTGAGCTTGAGGCTTTCGGCGACTTTGCCTTCTACCGATACCCCGGGAACATCGTCGGTCGGCTGATCTTTCCACCATTCACCCGCCGTGAGCTTGTTGCCCGCAGGCAAGTCCGCTGCCCAGGTCAGGCTCAAGTCACGCTGCACAGCGCGGTCACCGGCCGAATCCTTGCTGACGATTTGCTGCACGGCTTCGCCGTTGATGCTGATAAGGCGTCCCGGCACTACCGGATACAGTGGCGCGGCTTGCGCGGACACTTTGACCAAGTGATCGGTGAAGGCCTGTTTGTCCGCCGGCAGAATATTCAGGGCAAAGTAGTTCGGCGCGTTTTTCGGTAGCTGGTTTTGCCACGTGTCGAGCAGTTCTCCACGCAGCAGCGCGATCAAGGCCATCGACAGCAGGATCAGGCCGAATGCCAACGACTGACCGGCCGCTGCCAAGGGATGGCGCAGCAACTGGCCCAGGCCCAACCGCCACGGCAACGAAGCACGGGCTAGCATCCGCCGCAGGCTTTGCAGCAGCAACAACAGCAGACCGCCCAACACCAGCGCGGCGACTACGCCGCCGCCGAGCAAAGCGAACGTCAGCAGTAGATCCAGACTCAAGCGCCACATGATCAGGCCGAGCGCGCCCAGGGCTGCGCCGTAAACCATCCAGGTGCTCGACGGAATCGGCAGCATGTCCCGGCGCAGCACACGCAGCGGCGGCACGCGACCCAATGCGGCCAGTGGCGGCAGGGCGAAACCGGCCAACGCCACCAGCCCGGTGCCGACCCCAGCGATGGCTGGAAACAGCCCGCCCGGTGGCACATCGCTTGGCAACAAATCATGCAGCAGCGCGAACAAACCCAGTTGTGCCAGCCAGCCGAGCAGGGCACCGCTAAGAGCGGCGAGTAAACCAAGCACGGTCAACTGCAAACTGAACAGCAGCATGGTTTCCCGGCGTGATAGACCAAGGCAGCGCAGCAAGGCACTGGCATCGAAACGGCGACTGGCAAAACGGTTAGCCGATAACGCCACCGCCACCCCGGCCAGCAGCACGGCCACCAGGCTGGCCATGTTCAGATAACGCTCGGCCTTGCCCAGCGCACCGCCAATCTGCCGGTTGCCATCGCGGGCATCCTGAATCCGCTGATTGGCGGCGAGACCGGGTTTGATCAATTGCCGATAGGTTTCCAGCGCCTGCGGTTCACCGCGCCACAGTTCGCGGTAACTCACGCGGCTGCCGGGTTGTACGACACCGGTGGCGGCGAGGTCGTCGAGGTTGATCATCACCCGCGGCGTCAGGCTATAGAAATTGCCGGCGCGATCCGGTTCGTAGGTCAGCACGCGGGTCAGTTTCAAGGTCTTCATGCCGACATCGATGCTGTCGCCGATCTTCAGATCCAATGCGGTCAGCAGGCGTGCCTCGACCCAGGCTTCGCCGGGTTGCGGTTCGCCACCGGTTTGTTCGGCGGCGAAAGGCGCTGGCGCACTCTTCAGTTCGCCGCGCAGCGGATAGGCGCGGTCGACGGCTTTGATGCTTGACAGCTGAATGCCGTTATCGGTGGCGATGACGCTGGAGAACTCCACCACTTGCGCATGATTCAGGCGCAGCTCGGTACCGCTTCGGATCTGCTCCTCGCGAGCCGGCGAACTGCCTTCCAGCACCAGATCGGCACCGAGAAATTCGGTCGCGCGCAGCATCATCGCGCCGTTCAGGCGGGCGCCGAAATAGCCGATGGCGGTGCTCGCCGCCACCGCCACGACCAACGCGAAGAACAACACCCGCAACTCCCCGGCGCGGGCATCGCGCATCAGTTGGCGAATGGCGAGACTGAACAGACGCAACAGCGGCAGACGTGCCATCAAGGCTCCAGAGGGGCGACCAACAGCCCGGCTTCAAGTCGGATCAGACGCCGGCAGCGGTGGGCCAGGCGTTCGTCGTGGGTCACCAGCACCAGGGTGGTGCCGCGTTCCTTGTTCAATTCGAAGAGCAAGTCGCTGATGCGCTCACCGGTGTGGCTGTCGAGGTTGCCGGTCGGTTCGTCGGCAAACAGCACATCGGGCTCGGCGGCAAAGGCTCGGGCAATCGCTACACGTTGTTGCTCGCCACCGGAGAGCTGGCGCGGCGAGTGCGTCAGGCGCTGGCCGAGGCCGACGCGCTGGAGCAATTCGGTCGCACGCTCACGCGCATCTTTGCGGCCATCGAGTTCCAGCGGCAGCATGACGTTTTCCAGCGCATTGAGGCTGTCGAGCAACTGGAACGACTGAAAGACGAACCCGACATGCTCGGCACGAATGCGTGCGCGCTGGTCTTCGTCGAGATTGCTCAAGCCTTGGCCGGCGAGGGTGACCTCGCCACTGCTCGGCAGGTCGAGGCCGGCGAGCAGGCCGAGGAGGGTGGATTTGCCGGAACCGGACGCGCCGACGATGGCAAGGCTGTCGCCCTTGTTCAGTTCCAGGCTGAGTTCGTGCAGGATAGTCAGTTCACCTTCCGCGCTGGGAACCACTTTGCTGAGGTTCTTCGCGGTGAGAATGCTTGCGCCCATGGAGAATCCGATGCGTGTGTGGTTTTTGAGTGCTGGCCTGGCCTTGATGTGCATGGCCCAGAACGCAGCGGCGGGTACTGTCCTGATCGTTGGCGATAGTATCAGCGCCGGTTTCGGACTGGATACCCGCTTGGGGTGGGTGTCGTTGCTCGAGCAACGGCTCAAACAGGAGGGTTTCGACGACAAAGTGGTCAATGCCTCGATCAGCGGCGACACCAGTGCCGGAGGCCAGGCGCGGCTGCCGGCGCTGCTTGCAGAGCATAAGCCGGAACTGGTAATCCTCGAACTGGGCGGCAACGATGGCTTGCGCGGAATGCCGCCAAATCAATTGCAACAAAATCTTGCCTCGATGATCGACAGCTCGCGTCAGAGCGGGGCCAAGGTGCTGTTGCTCGGCATGCAACTGCCGCCCAATTACGGCAAGCGCTACACCGATGCTTTTGCCGAGGTCTACGGCAAACTCGCCGACGATAAAAAGATCCCGCTGGTGCCGTTTTTCCTCGACGGCGTGGGCGGCCATCCGGACTTGATGCAAGCCGATGGTCTGCACCCGGCGGCCGGGGCTCAGGGCAAGTTGCTGGAAAATGTCTGGCCAACGCTAAAACCGCTGTTATGAGGCTTTTCTAAGGGCAGGCTTTCGGCTAATGTGGCGCCCCCTTATTTGGAGCCCCCGATGTCGCGTTCTGCCTGGTCCCTGTTTGCCTACCAACTGATCGAGCCTGACGAGCAGCTGGATCTGTTCGCCTGCCAGGAAGTGCGGGTGCATCTGGTGACGCGGCAACTCGAACTCGGTGGCTCGGCTGATCGCACCCTCTGCGGCAGCCTGCTGCCGGCGCAGCCACGCTGGTCGAGTGTGGATCGCCGGGTGTTTCAGGATCAGCGTCTGTGTTCGCTGTGCCGGGCGATTCTGGAGTCGCAGAAGCGGGGCACCTCGCCGATCTGGCCGGAGCTGCGTTTCGAGCTTTAAAAGCAAAGATCGCAGCCTGCGACAGCGCTTACATGAAGACTTCTGTCTGCCTATCGGGCCATCTCCCCGAATTCCCAAGGTGCGGTGTACAATCGCGCTCCTATACCCTTGTTGATCATGCGAAGGATTTTCCGGATGTTGCCGCGCTTTCCTGCCGTCACCCGCTGCCTGTCACTTGCCGCCCTGTGTGTGGCCGGTCCCGTTGCTGCATTGGAGTTTCCCCTGCCACCACCCGGTGAAGACATCATCGGTCAGGTGCAGGTGATCAAAGCCAAGTACGAAGACACCTTCGCCGATCTGGGCACGAAGTACGATCTGGGTTACTCGGAAATGGTCGCGGCCAACCCGGGCGTCGATGCCTGGTTGCCAGGCGCCGGCACCGAGATCGTCTTGCCGACCCGTTTCATTCTGCCGCCGGGTCCGCGTGAAGGCATCGTCATCAACCTTGCCGAATACCGCCTCTACTATTTCCCGAAAGGCCGCAACGTGGTGTACACGTTCCCGCTGGGTATCGGTCGTGAGGGCTGGGGTTCGCCGATCGCGCACACCTCGATCACCGCCAAGACGCCAAACCCGACCTGGACGCCTCCCGCGTCGATCAAGGCTGAACACGCCGCTGATGGTGATCCGCTGCCCAACGTAGTGCCGGCCGGCCCTGACAATCCGCTGGGCCCGTTCAAGTTCACCCTGGGCACGCCGGGCTACCTGATCCACGGTTCAAACAAGAAATTCGGTATCGGCATGCGCACCAGCCACGGCTGCTTCCGCATGTTCAACAACAACGTGCTGGAAATGGCCGGCATGGTCCCGGTCGGTACGTCGGTGCGCATCCTCAACGATGCCTACAAGTTCGGCAGCAGTGGCGGCAAAGTCTATCTGGAAGCGCACACACCGATCGACGACAAGGGCAACCCGTCGGTGGTCGACAAGCACACTGCCGTGATCAATGCGATGCTCAAGCGTGAAGACGTCACCAGCAACCTGCGCGTGAACTGGGATGTGGTGCGTGATGTGGTCGCAGCCGAAGATGGCCTGCCAACTGAAATCGGCACGCCGAACACTTCGGCGCCGATGGTCTCGAACACACCGATCGACTTGCAGCAGTAAGTCGAGGTTAAAAACCCGCCGATGCGCGTAGCGTCGGCGGGTTTTTATTGCCCGGAGAAAAGCACCGGGCACAAAAAAGCCGACCCGAAAAATCGGGTCGGCTTGATAACAATCCCGAGGGATTATTACTTGCGGCTAGCTTTGTCCAGCATGCGCAGAGCACGCTCGTTAGCTTCGTCAGCAGTCTGTTGTGCTTTTTGAGCAGCAGCCAGAGCTTCATCAGCTTTACGGTAAGCTTCGTCTGCACGAGCCTGGGAGCGAGCAGCTGCGTCTTCAGTAGCGGTCAGACGTGCTTCGGTTTCTTTCGATGCGCTGCTGCAACCGGTAGCCAGAACTGCGGCCAGAGCCAGAGCAGAGAATTTCAGAACGTTGTTCATCGTGTTCCCCTTCAAGGACTTTCAAATTAAGTGGCTGTCTCCTCACGATTGAGGAAATAGCCGGCGTACATACTACCCATTACTTGTAGTAAGTAAACTGACGTAAGGCAAGAAGCAAAAAAAATTGTAGGCGTTGATTCTTTTTCGAGCAACTTTTAACTGCGCTGTTTAAAAAATACCCAGCTGCAAGCCCCGAGCTGAGCGAGTTAATGAGAAAAAGTTCCCGTTGCTACGTGTTGTTTTTGCAGTCTTGGATAAAGTCTGTCTAGATGAATTCGTCCACACTTTTGTTCCGATTTTGCGCGCTGCTTCGCTTATCTTTGTCCATGTTGAGGTGACTTTAAAAAAGGCTGCACGTCTTAAATCTCAACATCCGGCAATGTTCAGGTGAGTGACCCGGGAAGATCTTCTCCCCAATCACCTCTACGTCCCTTGGAGCAACCCCCGTCAACCCGCTTGATGACGAGCGCACCTTGAGCATTTTTGCCAATGGTGCCTACTATTTATCAGGTGCCAGGTTGCGCGAGATCGGTGTGGCTCTTCTCGGTGTCCATCAGGCACGGGGTGGCGTAGATGTTCCTTCGCCGGAAAAACATCGGTAAGGTAGGGGTCAGAATTCAAGACCCGCGAGGAGTAGTGATGAGCGAGGCGTTGTCCATCCACCATGACCAGGCTGGTCATCAGTTCGAGACCAATGTGGACGGTCATCGTGCCTACCTGACCTATATGGATCTGGGGAAACAGACCCTGGATATCTATCGCACGTTCGTGCCCAATGCCTTGCGCGGCCGAGGCATAGCGGCCGCGCTGACAGAAAGCGCTTTGCAGTACGCCGAAGAAATGGGCTACACGGTGATCCCGTCATGCTCCTACGTCGAGCGCTACATGGAACGTCACCAGCGCCGCGCCGCGAAAATCTGAACCGCACACACAAAAACGCCGGGCACTGCCCGGCGTTTTTTTATGCCTGCAAAACGCCGATCAACTGCGCTGGCGTTTCGGCAACACGTCCTTGAGCTTGGCGTGCATGCTGCGCAGGGTGTTCTCGGTGGCAGACCAGTCGATGCAGGCATCGGTGATCGACACGCCGTATTGCAGGTCGGCGAGGTCTTTGGGAATCGCCTGGCAACCCCAGTTCAGGTGACTTTCGACCATCAGGCCGATGATCGACTGGTTGCCTTCGAGGATCTGGTTGGCGACGTTCTCCATCACCAGCGGTTGCAGGGCCGGATCCTTGTTGGAGTTGGCGTGGCTGCAATCGACCATGATGTTCGGCTTGATCTTCGCCTTGTCCAGCGCCTGCTCGCACAGCGCCACGCTGACCGAATCGTAGTTCGGCTTGCCGTTACCACCGCGCAGCACCACGTGACCGTAGGCGTTGCCTTTGGTGGTGACGATCGACACGCCACCTTCCTGGTTGATACCAAGGAAACGGTGCGGGCTGGACACTGACTGCAGGGCGTTGATCGCCACGGTCAGGCCGCCGTCGGTACCGTTCTTGAAGCCGACAGCCGAGGACAGACCGGAAGCCATTTCCCGGTGGGTCTGCGATTCGGTGGTACGCGCGCCGATGGCCGACCAGCTGATCAGGTCCTGCAAGTACTGCGGGGAGATCGGATCGAGGGCTTCGGTCGCGGTCGGCAGGCCTTTTTCGGCCAGATCCAGCAGCAACTGACGACCGATGTGCAGACCGTCCTGAATCTTGAACGAGTCGTCCAGATACGGATCATTGATCAGGCCTTTCCAGCCAACGGTGGTGCGTGGCTTCTCGAAATACACGCGCATGACCAGATACAGGGTGTCGGAGACTTCCTCCGCCAGCACCTTCAGGCGATCGGCGTATTCGTGGGCAGCCTTGATGTCGTGGATCGAGCACGGACCGATCACTACGAACAGACGGTGGTCGGTGCCATCAAGAATGTTGCGAATGACTTCGCGGCCCTTGGTGACGGTGCGCAGGGCAGCGTCGCTCAGAGGAATATCACGCTTGAGCTGATCGGGAGTGATCAGGGTCTCGTTAGAGGCGACGTTTAGGTCGTTGATCGGTAAATCAGCCATCGTTTACTCGTCAGGTCACGGGTGCCGGCCGCCAGCGATCCCCGCGCGGCGGAGCACAGCAGATTTAAGCGCGTCGGGGAGCGGAACCTTAGCGCGTAAAGCGCCTGCTCGACAATGGGCAAAAGGTGCTTTAGTCCAGCGCTGGCTGCGCAAAAGCCTTGCGCACGCTGTCGTGGGAGAACTCGTCGGCGTGTTGCTCGACCCATTGCAGGGCCACCGCCTGAATTTCTTGCAGGTCATCGTGGGTGTCGTGCATGCGGCAGTAGCGCTCGATCTGACACACCTGCTCACCCATTCGCGCGCTGAACAGCGTCTGCTCATCGGTGAACGCGATGCCCACCAGATAGCCTTTTTTGCGACGCAGACACCACGCCACGTAACCCGGATAACAGATGTCGGCGTTGAGTGTCGGCATGCGCACTTGCAGGGCGGTGCCATGACGCCAGGCACGATGGTAATTGCAAGCGATGCCGCCGAGGCTGATAGTGTGCAGCTGTCGCCTGGAAATGCACTCAGGCTTGAGCAAGGTTAATTCAACCGGCACCTCGTCCGGATGAGGAATGAAGCGTCCCATGAGCACAGACTCCCTGTGTCGGCCATTTGACATTGTTTCCCCCAGTATAGTGGTCGAATCCGAACTGACCGATTTCGACGCCGACCAACGGCTATTGGCGATGGGCGGCGTTTCGCTGGTGATTTTCACCAGCGTCGGCTGCGCCAGTTGCCGTTATGCCCGCGAAGTGCTGCCGGATCTGGCGCTGGGGATTGATCGCCTGTGCTGGATCGATGCCGGCGACAACGGCGGGTTGGTGGAGCGCTATCAGGTCTTTCATTTGCCGGCGCTGTTCGTGGTGCGCGACGGCGAATTCTTTGGGGCATTGCACACGCGTCTGACGGCCGATGCGCTGAACGCAGCGCTGGCGCAGGCACTGGGTCAAATTGCAGAGGAGTTGCCATGATGGGGGCAGTGAATAGACCGGTCGTAGGGATTATCGGCACCGGCGCAATTGGGGGTTTTTACGGTGTGATGCTGGCGCGCGCCGGTTTCGATGTGCACTTTCTGTTGCGCAGCGAGTTTTCGGCGGTCGCCGAGCGGGGTCTGCAGGTGAACAGCGCGGTGCATGGCCCACTGACACTGAATCCGGTGCAGGCCTATTCGGCCGCCGAAGACATGCCCAAATGCGACTGGCTGTTGGTCGGGGCGAAAACCACCAGCAATGCCGGCCTCGCGCCTTCTGTCATTCAAGCGGCCAAACCCGATGCGAAAGTGCTGGTCCTGCAAAACGGTCTCGACGTTGAAGACAACTTGCGTGAATTGCTCCCCGACTCTCTGCACCTGCTGGGCGGCTTGTGCCTGATCTGTGTGCACCGCGAAGGTCCCGGACAAGTCACCCATCAGGCACTCGGCGCGGTCAATGTTGGCTATCACAGCGGTCCGGCCATCGATGACGTTGCGCGTATGGCAATTGTCGAAGAGGGCTGCGGGTTGTTCCGCACCGCCGGAATCGATTCTCAGGCAATGCCCAATCTGCAGCAGGCGCGCTGGCAGAAACTGGTGTGGAATATTCCCTATAACGGACTCTCGGTGTTGCTCGGCGCCAGCACCACGCCGCTGATGGCCGATGCCGACAGCCGTGTGTTGATCCAGGCGTTGATGGCCGAAGTGGTGCAGGGGGCCAAAGCCTGCGGCCACGACGTGCCGCCGGGTTACGCCGACTATCTGTTTATGATGACCGAGAAAATGCCCGACTACTGGCCGAGCATGCACCATGACTTTTTACATAAGCGACCGCTGGAGCTGGAGGCGATCTACGCTCGGCCACTGGCAGCGGCGAAAGCGGCGGGCTGTGAATTGCCGCGCATCGAAGCGCTGTATCGCAATTTACGTTTTATCGACCGGCGCAACGTTTAAGCCGGTCGCTCTGGGGGAAGGCATGGCGAAGAACATCGATGACAAACTGGTGCTGGCGATTTCGTCACGCGCCCTGTTCGACCTGAGCGAAAGCCACAAGGTCTATCTGTCGAGCGGCGTCGAAGCCTATCGGCAATACCAGATCGAGCACGAAGACGAAATTCTTGCGCCCGGCGATGCCTTCCCGCTGGTGGAAAAACTCCTGAGCCTTAACAGTCGCCTCGGCCGTGCACGGGTCGAGGTGATTCTGGTCTCGCGCAACAGCGCCGACACCGGGCTGCGTGTGTTCAACTCTATTCATCATTATGGTCTGGCGATTTCCCGCGCGGCGTTTGTCGGCGGGCGCAGTCCGTATCCTTATCTGAAAGCGTTTGGTTGCGATCTGTTTCTGTCGACCCATGCCGAAGACGTGCGCGCGGCGCTGGATGCCGGATTTGCTGCCGCGACAATTCTGTCCGGCGGCGCCAGTCGCGCAGCCAGCGACGAATTGCGCATCGCCTTCGATGGCGACGCGGTGATCTTTTCCGACGAGTCGGAGCGCGTCTATCAGTCTGGCGGGCTGGAAGCGTTTCAGGCCAAGGAGCGCGAGTCGGCCCGCGAACCCTTGCGCGGTGGGCCGTTCAAGGGGTTTCTGGCGGCGCTCAATTTGCTCCAGCGGGAATTCCCCGACGATGATTGCCCGATCCGTACGGCGCTGGTCACAGCGCGTTCGGCGCCAGCCCATGAACGGGTGATCCGAACCTTGCGCGAATGGGACATTCGCCTCGACGAATCACTGTTCCTTGGCGGCCTGACCAAATCGGCATTTCTCGAAGCATTCGCCGCCGACGTGTTTTTCGACGATCAGGCCGGCCACTGCGAACTCGCCCGCGAAGTCGTTGCCACGGGCCATGTGCCGCATGGCATCAGTAACGAACCTGCGGTCTAAAGCCCTTTGGTTCAAGACGTTGCGTCGCACGTCGTACTCGCCAAGGCACTGCTAAGCTGAATCAAATCTCCGCCATGTTGGCACGCGAGGAGGTCATATGATTCGTTCGATGCTGTATGCCACTGACCTCGGTCTGTACGCACCGTTAGTGATGCAGCATGCCCTGGCGTTGGCGCGAACGTTCAATGCCGATTTGTACGTGGTGCACGCGGTGGAGCCGATGGGGCTGTTTGCCGAATCGGTGTTGCAGAGCTATCTGGACGAGCAGGCATTGAACGAATTTCACAGCCAGGGTCTGAAAACAGTCATCGCCAATATCGAGCAGCGGGTGCTGGAAAGTTTTCGCGAAGAACTGGGGGATGAAGGCGAGCAGGACCTGCAGCGCATTCGCGCGGTGCGCGTGCTGCAGGGCGATCCGTCGCAAGTGATTCTCGACCAGGTGCAGAAACTCTCTGTCGATCTGCTGATCGTCGGCAGTCACAGCCACGGGGTGGGCGCGGAAACGCCGTTGGGGCGCACGGCGGCGCGGGTCCTGCAATTGGCCAAGGTGCCGGTTTATCTGGTGCCGTTGGTGGAGCGACGGCGGCGGGAGGATCGCTAAGGCAGGAATAATGGCGCTTTGATAAAAAAGTTCTAGATTTATTATTCAAACCATTAATATAGTTATATACCGTCGCTGATGCCCGTGGCGTCTACCTGCTTTGAGGGATTCATATGAAGCTTCAACAATTGCGCTACATCTGGGAAGTGGCGCACCACGACCTCAACGTTTCCGCTACAGCCCAAAGCCTTTACACCTCGCAACCGGGCATCAGTAAACAAATCCGCCTGCTGGAAGACGAACTTGGCGTCGAAGTGTTTGCCCGCAGCGGCAAGCACCTGACCCGCGTGACCCCGGCCGGCGAGCGCATCATCACCACTGCCGGTGAGATTCTGCGCAAAGTCGAAAGCATCAAACAGATCGCTCAGGAATTTTCCAACGAGAAAAAAGGCACTCTGTCGATCGCCACCACGCACACCCAGGCACGTTACGCGCTGCCACCGGTGATCAGTAACTTCATCAAGCAATACCCGGACGTGGCGCTGCACATGCACCAGGGTTCGCCGATGCAGATCGCCGAGATGGCCGCTGACGGCACCGTCGATTTCGCCATTGCCACCGAGGCACTGGAGCTGTTCGGCGACCTGGTGATGATGCCGTGCTACCGCTGGAACCGTTGCGTGGTCGTGCCGCAGGGCCACCCGCTGACCAAGCTGCCGAAGCTGACGCTCGAAGCACTGGCCGAATACCCGATCGTGACTTACGTGTTCGGTTTCACCGGCCGTTCGAAACTCGACGAAGCTTTCAGCCATCGCGGCCTGACGCCGAAAGTGGTGTTCACCGCCGCTGACGCCGACGTGATCAAAACTTACGTGCGCCTGGGCCTGGGCGTGGGCATCGTCGCTAAAATGGCGGTCGACACCAAGCTCGATAATGATCTGGTGGTGCTGGATGCCAGCGAACTGTTCGAATCGAGCATCACCAAGATCGGTTTCCGTCGCGGCACCTTCCTGCGTGGTTTCATGTGCGACTTCATCGAGAAGTTTGCGCCGCACCTGACCCGCGAAGTGATGGCCAAAGCCATTCAGTGCCACAACAAGCAGGAACTGGAAGAACTGTTCGACGGCGTCGAACTGCCGGTTCACTGATCCGTTGAATCAGAGCACCTCGGTGACAGCAAACTGTTGCCGGGTGCCCGCCACCAGAATCTCCACCTCATCGCCTTCGCACTTGCCCAGCAGACCTTTGCCCAGCGGTGAGCGCGGGGTGATGACGGTAATCGGCTGACCGACTACGTCGATTTTCAGGCCTGCCGCATCCGGCGCGAGAAACAGCCATTGTTCGCGACCCTTTTCGTCTTCCAGACCGAGCAGGGCGCCGACCTCGATGCCACGATTTTCATCGTAGGCACGCAGCGTCAGGTTCTGACACAGCGCCAATGAATGGCGAATTTCCTCGACACGTTTCGCCTGTCCAGCCGCCAGATACGACGCCTCAAGACCCAGCGTGTCGTACTTGTTTTCGGCGATGTTTTCTTCGTGGGTCGCGGTTTCGTAAGCGGTTTGTGCGGCGCGTTCGGCGATGTCGAGGTCGATGCGCAGTTTGTCGAGAATCAGTTGGTGGACGATATGCTTGTTCATGATCAGTCGCAGAATTGCAAAACGTTGGCGCGGCTTTTCTCGCTCGGAGCCGTCTGATCCTGCTGCAGCCAGAACTGGCATTTCGGGTTCGACTGATTTCGCGAGCTGCTGCGCGCTTGATCGAGTCGAGCCTGTTGCTCGTTCTTGCGCAGGTTTTCTTCGTACTGTTCGAATAACGGGCTCTGCGGGGGAATATCCGGCTGTACCTGAACCGCCGCCGGCGGATTGGCCAATTGCTGCACAGCCTGGGCAACGGGTGCCAGTTGTTCTTTGAACAGGAAATGCGCCAGCAGCCAGCAGGTCAGCGCAATGGCGAGAAAGCCCAGCCACATGCCCAAGGCAATGCTGCCGGTCAAATGCAGCGCACTTAGCTGAACAGGCAACGGGCGACGCGGATTGGGACGATAGGGCATGGCTGCCTCCTGGCGGATGATTGCGGGCAAGTGGCGATTGTCGCACGAAGATTAATCGCCGTCGGCTCTTCTGCGCGAGGTCATTTATGCGGACAATCAATGCTTTTGCCAACGGGAGTCTTGAATGCCGGAATTGAAACCCCGCTGGGATATTTTCTGCACCGTGGTCGACAATTTTGGCGACATCGGCGTGACCTGGCGTCTGGCCCGGCAATTGGTGGCTGAGCATGGTTTGCCGGTGCGATTGTGGGTCGATGATCTGCGCGCATTCGAACGCATTTGTCCGGCGATCGATATCAGCGCCGCACAGCAATCGCAACAAGGCGTCGAAGTGCGGCACTGGCCGGCTGAGTGGGTGCACACAGATGCGGCGGATGTGGTGATCGCCGCGTTTGCCTGTCAGTTGCCCAGTGACTACATGGACGCTATGGCCGAGCGCGAAAAGCCGCCGTTGTGGATGAACCTCGACTACCTCAGTGCCGAGGACTGGGTTGTCGGTTGCCACGGTCTGCCGTCGGTGAAATACAAATCGGTGCAAAAAATCTTCTTTTTTCCCGGTTTCCAGCCCGATACTGGCGGTTTGCTGCGTGAGCGTGGATTGCTTGAGCAGCGTCGGCATTTTCAACAGGATCCCGAGGCGCAGCGACAATTCCTGCAAGGCCTGGGCATCGATCGCGCGCCTGAGGCGCAGCTGATTTCGTTGTTTGCCTACGAAAATGCCGGGCTGGCCAGTTGGCTGGACGTGTTGGCAGCGGACACCGCGCCGACCCATCTGCTAGTGCCGGAAGGGCGGGTTCTTGGCGATGTGGCGCGCTGGCTTGGTGTGGAAACGCTGACCGTTGGTGCGATCCATGTGCGTCAGTCCTTGACCGTGCAGGTGCTGCCGTTCGTCCGACAGGATCAATATGATCACTTGCTCTGGTGCTGCGATTTCAACGCGGTGCGTGGCGAGGATTCTTTCGTGCGGGCGCAGTGGGCGGGGCGGCCGATGCTCTGGCACATCTACCAGCAGGACGAAGACATCCATCTGGACAAGCTCGACGCCTTCCTCGCGCTTTACACAAAAGGCTTGTCGCCGGCCGCAGCGGAGGCGATGAACGGTCTGTGGCGGGCGTGGAGTGCCGGTCAACCTATCGGTGAGCACTGGCTGGCAACCCGCATACACTGGCCAGAACTGCAGAAAAATGCAGAAAAATGGTGTCTGGAACAAGGCTTGCAGGCCGATCTTGCCGCAGCGCTGGTACAGTTTTACCTAAATTGGATATGATACGCGGCCTAGATTTTTGTAAATCCCATCCAAATTCGGATATTCGCAATGAAAACTGGTAAAGAACTGAAACCCGGTACCGTGATCCGTCTCGAGAACGATCCTTGGCTGGTTCAGAAAGCTGAATTCACCAAGTCGGGCCGTAACAGCGCGATCATGAAGACCAAGCTGAAAAACCTGCTGACCGGTTACAAGACCGAGATCGTTTACAGCGCTGACGACAAACTGGACGACGTAATCCTCGACCGCAAAGAAGCGACTCTGTCCTTCATCAGCGGCGACACCTACACGTTCATGGACACCACTGACTACACCATGTACGAGCTGAACGCTGAAGACATCGAAGCCGTTCTGCCTTTCGTTGAAGAAGGCATGACCGATGTTTGCGAAGCGATCTTCTTCGAAGAGCGTCTGGTTTCCGTAGAGCTGCCGACCACCATCGTGCGCGTAGTTGACTACACCGAAGGTTCGGCTCGTGGCGACACTTCCGGCAAAGTCATGAAGCCAGCCAAGCTGGCTAACGGTACTGAGCTGCAGGTTGCTGACTTCATCGAAATCGGTGACAAGATCGAGATCGACACCCGTGAAGGCGGTTCCTACAAAGGCCGTGCCAAATAAGCACTGCTTTTTGCGGAAAGAAAAAGCCCGACCATTGAGTCGGGCTTTTTTGTGCCTGAGATTTGTGTCTGGCTTCAAACAGTGACGTGCAGGCGTACGTCAACATTGCCACGGGTGGCGTTGGAGTACGGGCAGACCTGGTGAGCGGCGTCGACCAGTGCTTGTGCGTCGGCTTGTTCCAGGCCCGGCAGGCTGATGTGCAGGTCGATGTCCAGACCGAAGCCGCCAGGAATCTGGCCGATACCGACGTGGGCGGTGATCGAGGCGTCGTCAGGGATTTTGCGTTTGGTCTGACTGGCGACGAATTTCAGTGCGCCGATGAAGCAGGCCGAGTAGCCGGCAGCGAACAGTTGCTCAGGGTTGGTCGCCGCGCCGCCGGCACCGCCGAGTTCTTTCGGGGTGGCCAGTTTGACGTCGAGGATGTTGTCGCTGGAGATCGAACGACCATCACGGCCGCCAGTGGAGGTTGCGATTGCGGTGTAGAGAGTTTGCATGGTGTGAGCCTCATTAAGTGTGTTTGTGTGCGCTAATTGTTTGTGCGCTAAGTAAGTGCGAGATAAATGTATCGCGCGAATATTTAGTGCGCAAGATAATTTTTTTGAGAAATGTACGCTTTGACGAGGGGTGGGGATGGGAGATGGCCTATAAGGCTTGATTTAGAGCGGTTTGTGCAGCAGATCAGTTGTTGAAAAATATTGTGCTGGCGATGAAACCAATATGGGAGCGAGCCTGCTCGCGAATGGAATCTCTCATTCACCAAACAAGTTGGCTGACAGACCGCATTCGCGAGCAGGCTCGCTCCCACAAGGGACAGTGTCGGGGTTAGATCAGGCTTTCTTGCAGATGGCTACGCAGCGCCTGCAACTCTGATTGCAGCTTTTGCAGGCGTTCCAGAGAAAAGCCGCTGGCGCCGAGGATGCATTGCGGGACCGTCTGGGCTTTTTCTTTCAACGCGCGGCCTTGCTCGGTCAACTCGACAATCACCACGCGCTCATCCTCACGGCTGCGCGTGCGACTCAGTAGGCCTTCAGCCTCCAGCCGTTTGAGCAGTGGAGTCAGTGAGCCCGGATCGGTCAGCAGCCGAGTGCTGATTTCTCCGACGGTCAAACCATCCTTCTCCCACAACACCATCATCGCCAGATATTGCGGATAGGTCAGGTTCAAGGCTTGCAGCAGCGGCTTGTAGACCTTGGTCATCATCAGCGAAGTGGAATGCAGGGCGAAGCACGCCTGGTTATCCAGCAGCAGGTCGTCGCAGGTGTCGCGTTCGGAAGTCATGTCAAAGCCTTGATCGGTGATGGACATGAATCTAGCGCTCGAATCTTTAATGCGCCAGATAATTCTGGGATCTAATGGCGTCCCAAATCCCGTTGCAAAGCCAGATCCCATGGCGGCACTGGGCTGAAACGAGTCTTGAGGTATTCAAGCAACAAGCGGCTGCGCGAGTGGGGCTGCTGTTCCATGCGCAGTGCGTAGATGCCGGTGGATTCCGGGGCCGGCAGGCCGTTTTCGCAGAACAACGGCAGCAGTTCGCCGCGCAACAGGTATTCGCTGGCCAGCCACGTCGGCAGGTGGGCGATGCCCAAACCAGCCAAAGCACCACACACCAGTGCCTCGGCGTTGTTGGCGCTCATGCGAATCCGCGCCGGACGGTGCAATTGCATCTGACCGTCCTGCTCGAACCGCCAGGCGAAGGGCGGGGCGAGGCCTTCCCAATCCAGACCGTCATGCTCGCTCAGTTGCGCTGGACCGCCGGGAATACCCCGGCGTTTGAGGTAGTCAGGACTGGCGCAGGCAATGCGCACCATGCTCGCCAAGGGTGTGGCCACCAGTCGCGTATCGGCCATTTGCCCGGCGCGCAGCACCAGATCGACTTTGCCCAGGTTCGAGCCGCCCATGTCGACGAAACTGTCGATCAGGTGCAACTGCACATCCAGTCCGGGGTAGAGGACGAGAAAGTCAGCGATCACTGGCGCCAGATGCCGTCGTCCGAACGCTGCCGGGGCATCGATGCGGATCAGACCTTCCGGCGCACTGCTCAGGGACACGGCTTCGGCTCGGGCCAGTTGTAACTCGGCGACGATCCGTCGCGCGCGTTCGGCAAACGCCAGACCCGCTGGCGTTGCACGCACAGCGTGAGTGCTGCGGACAAACAACTGGCTGCCAACGGCGCTTTCCAGGCTGTCGATCCGTCGGGCGACGGCCGAAGGTGTCAGTGGATGACGACGCGAAGCGGCGGAAAAACTGCCACTCTCCAGTACATCGAGAAACAGCCCGAGTTGGTCGGTCAATTGATTGGGATTCATGGTCAGCTTCACGCTTGTGCGAAATCGGCACAGCCATTGTGCGTTGCTGTGCGTTTCCCCGCCAGCCACGACTGCGTAGGATGAGTCGCCTGACGTAAGAGGAATTCAGCTGTGATGGAGTTTGTGTTGTACCTGTTGTTTGGCGCGGCCCTTGGCACGCTCGGCGGCATATTCGGTATCGGTGGCGGATTGATCGCCATCCCTTTGCTCGGTGTGTGGTTCGGTCTCGATCAGCAGATCGCCCAAGGCACGGCGCTGGTCATGGTCGTACCGAACGTGATGCTGGCGCTGTGGCGTTATCATCAACGCAATCGCATCGAACTGCGGCATGCGCTGCCCTTGGCGGTAATGGGCTTCTGCTTTGCGTGGATCGGTTCGATCTGGGCGGTGGGCATTGATGCGCAAACCATGCGCATCGGCTTTGTCGCATTTCTGGTGGTGCTCTCGATCTACAACCTGTTGAAGATGTTCGGCAAGCAACCCGCTGCGACTTCAGAGATGCGCTATTCCTGGCCATGGCTCGGCGTGCTCGGGGCGGCGTCCGGAACCATGGGCGGCTTGTTCGGTGTCGGCGGGGCAGTGGTGGCGACGCCGGTGTTGACCAGCCTGTTCGGCACCACGCAAGTCGTCGCTCAGGGCTTGTCGCTGGCGCTGGCCTTGCCGAGCACCGGCGTGACCCTGGTGACTTATGCGGTGCACCAGGAAGTGGACTGGATGATCGGCCTGCCGCTGGCGATCGGTGGTCTGGCGAGCATCAGTTGGGGCGTGAAAGTCGCCCACGCCATGCCGGAAAAAATCCTGCGCGGGCTGTTCTGCGGTTTTCTGGTGCTATGTGCGGTGATGCTCGCGTTTAAAGTTTGAAGCCTTCGACGATGTGCTCGGCCAGGCATTCGGTGATCGGCGACGGATTGTTCAGATTGCGCACCAGCATGATGCTGGCTTCCGGCAGCAACGGCAGGTCTTGATCGGCGCCGAGAATACGCATGTCCGGGGTGATCAGGCTTTCCAGCTGCGCGGTGATCGCCAGACCCGCGCTGACCACGGCCATCAGCGCCGACAGACTGGTGCTGTTGTAAGCGATGCGGTATTCGCGGCCCATCGCATCCAGCGCATTGCATGCCCACAAACGGCAGAAGCAATCACTGTTGAACATCGCCAGCGGCAGCGGCGTTTGCTCGTGGGCACTGAAGTTCTGCGCCTCGGCCCAGACGAAACGCTCCTTGCGCAGCAACTGGCCGATCTCGTTGCCCGGCTCGCGGGTAACGATCGACAGGTCCAGATCAGTGCGCTGCAACAGTTGTTTGGTCGACTCGCAGTGCACTTCGATCTGGATCAACGGATAGAACTGCGCAAACCGCGACAGAATCCCCGGCAGAAAACGCATCACATAGTCATCCGGCGTGCCGATACGCACGGTGCCGACCATGTGTGGTTCGCGCAGGGTATTGAACACTTCACTGTGCAACTTGAGGATGCGCCGCGCGTAACCGAGCAGCACCTGGCCTTCGGCGGTCAGGCGCACCTGGCGTCCGTCGCGCTCGAACAACTGCCGCTGCAACACGTCTTCTTCCAGACGCTTCATCTGCATGCTCACCGCCGACTGTGTGCGGTTGACCATTTCGCCGGCGCGGGTGAAACCGCCCTGATCAGCAATGGCGACAAAGGTGCGCAGGACATCGGTATCGATACTGGGATAAGCCGACAATTGATGAATCTCCGTGATGCATGCCATCAGAAACATTCGTTGGATTGATCTTAGCGTCGGCGCGAGACTTGAGCCATCCACAAAGGAGGCAACACGATGAAAGGTCAAAGAGAGTATGTAGACGACGCAAAATTTTCCGGACACGGCCATATCGTTTCCGACCTGCTGCACAAGTTTAGCCGCTGGTACGAACTGCACCGTGAGCGCGAGTTGCTCGCCAGTCTGAGCGACGAAGCGTTGAAGGACATCGGCGTCAGTCGTGCCGACGTTGAACACGAAGCCGTGCGGCCGTTCTGGGATGACCCGATGCATAAATGACCGCTGCATAAATGATGAGCAGAGCGCTACACAAACCAACTTCCAGTGAGGTAGGTTGCGAGCAGACAAGGAGATGCTCATGCCCGCAACAGTATCCTTTTCCCTCAAACAGGCGCGACGACTGGCGCTGGCGGCCCAAGGCTTCAACGGGCGCCAGCCGCCGGCTGTCAAAGCCGCTCACGTCAACCGGCTGATCGAACGGCTGGGCCTGCTGCAAATCGACTCCGTCAACGCCGTGGTGCGCTCGCACTACCTGCCGCTGTTTTCCCGTCTGGGTTCCTATTCTTCCGACTTGCTCGACCAGGCTGCCTGGAGTTCGGGGCGACGTCGTACGCTTTTTGAATACTGGGGACATGAAGCGTCGTTGCTGCCGCTGTCGATGTATCCGTTGATGGCGTGGCGCATGCAGCGCGCCAGGCGCGGCGAGGATATCTATCAGCAACTGGCGAAATTCGGTCGCGAGCAGCAGGACGTGGTTCGCCGGGTGTTGAGTTCGGTTGAAGAGCAGGGCGCGTTGGGTGCCGGCAGCCTGTCGACTCGCGAAGACAAGGCCGGACCGTGGTGGGACTGGAGCGCGGAAAAGCATGCGCTGGAGTGGTTATTTGCGGCTGGCGAGGTAACGGTGGCGGGGCGTCGTGGTTTTGAGCGTTTGTATGATTTGCCGGAGCGGGTGATTCCTTCGGCGATCCTGCAACAAGCGTTGCCTGATGAAGCCGAAGCGCAGCGCGGGCTGTTGTTGCATGCGGTACAGGCACTGGGCGTCGGCACTGAAAAAGACCTGCGTGATTACTTTCGCTTGAACCCGGCGGATGCGCGTCCGCGTCTGGCGGAACTGGTTGAGGCCGGGCAGTTGCAGATGTGCGAAGTCTCCGGTTGGCGGCAAATCGCCTATTGCCTGCGGGAGCCGAAAGTCCCGCGCAAGGTGGCGGCCAGTGCGTTGTTGTCGCCCTTCGATTCGTTGATCTGGGAACGCAGCCGCACTGAGCGTTTGTTCGATTTTCGCTATCGGCTGGAAATTTATACGCCGCAGGACAAGCGGGTCTACGGCTATTACGTGTTGCCGTTTCTGCACAACGAGCGGATTGCTGCGCGGGTTGATCTGCGTGCCGAGCGGGCGGCGGGGCAGTTGGCGGTGCATGCGGTGCACGAGGAAGAGCCGGGGCTGGATGAGGAGGGGATGTTGGCGCTGGCCGTGAATTTGCGGCGGATGGCGGATTGGCTGGGGCTGGCGCGAGTGCAGTTGAATTGTCAGCGCGAGAGTGCGGCGCGGTTGCGGGTGGCGTTGGCAGAGATTGACGGTGTCTGAGCCGGCCTCTTCGCGAGCAGGCTCGCTCCCACATGGGATATGCGAACGACACAAATCCAGTGTGGGAGCGAGCCTGCTCGCGAAGGAGGCGACGCGGTTTAACGGCGAACTTGTTTGAGGGTTTCGGCAATCAAAAATGCCAGCTCCAGCGACTGATCGGCATTCATCCGTGGATCACAATGCGTGTGATAGCGATCCGACAAGCCGTCTTCAGTAATCGGCCGCGCGCCACCGATGCACTCGGTGACGTTTTGCCCGGTCATCTCGATGTGAATGCCGCCGGCATAAGTGCCTTCAGCCTCATGCACCTGGAAGAATTGCTTAACCTCGCCAAGAATCTGCGCAAAGTCGCGGGTCTTGTAGCCGCTGCTGGCCTTGATGGTGTTGCCGTGCATCGGGTCGGAACTCCACAGCACCTGCTTGCCTTCACGCTGCACCGCGCGGATCAGCGCCGGCAGGTGATCGCCAACCTTGTTCGCACCCATCCGCGCGATCAGGTTGAGGCGCCCTGGATCGTTGTCCGGGTTGAGCACATCAATCAGGCGGATCAGATCATCCGGGTTCATGCTCGGGCCGACTTTCACGCCGATCGGGTTGTTCACGCCACGGAGGAATTCGACGTGGGCGCCGTCGAGCTGACGGGTGCGGTCGCCGATCCACAGCATGTGCGCCGAGCAATCGTAGTAGTCGTTGGTCAGACTGTCGCGGCGCACGAAGGCTTCTTCGTAGTTCAGCAGCAACGCTTCGTGGGCGGTGAAGAAACTGGTTTCGCGCAGTTGCGGCGAGCTGTCCATGCCGCAGGCGCGCATGAACGCCAGGGTCTCATCGATGCGGTCGGCCAAGTGGCTGTACTTCTCGGCCAGCGCCGAGTTGGCGATGAAGTCGAGGTTCCACTTGTGCACCTGATGCAGGTCGGCAAAACCGCCTTGAGCGAACGCGCGCAGCAGGTTCAGTGTCGCAGTGGACTGGTGATAGGACTGCAGCAGACGTTCCGGATCCGGTACGCGGCTTTTCTCGTCGAAACCGATGCCGTTGACGATGTCGCCGCGATAAGCCGGCAGGGTCACGCCGTCGATGGTCTCGTCGTTGGCCGAACGCGGTTTGGCGAACTGACCGGCCATGCGCCCGACCTTGACCACCGGGCAACCGGCGGCGAAGGTCATGACGATCGCCATTTGCAGCAACACTTTAAAGGTGTCGCGAATCTTCGCCGCGGAGAACTCGGCAAAGCTTTCCGCGCAATCGCCGCCCTGCAGCAGGAATGCCCGACCCTGCGTGACTTCGGCAAACTGCCGACGCAGTTCGCGCGCTTCACCGGCAAACACCAGTGGTGGATAACTGGCCAGGGTTTGCTCGACCTGGCGCAAGTGCGCGGCGTCGGGGTATTGGGGTTGTTGCTGGATCGGCAGGGCACGCCAGCTGTCAGGGCTCCACGGTTGGCTCATCACGGTCTCTAGGGGTCTACGCACGGAAGGCCATGTTAGCAGCAATTAGTGCGTGACCTGCTCCCGCCCCATCGCCGACAATCGCCGCTTTGCCACGGCACCACAGCGGTGCCATCGCGTCACCGCGCCCGGTGACCATCAGGAGACGAAATGACTGAGGAGCGCGTCGAGCATCTGCTCGCCGAAGTACAGGATGAGTTCGGCGTGATTCGCGTGCTGGAAGTGGCCGATTATCGCTTTCTCGAGTTCGGCGATGCGATCGAGCAAAGCTGCGTGTTCACGGCTGATCCTAGCTGGCTGGAATACGACTACACCCGCGCGATGCTGATCGGTGCGTTGTGCCATGAACAGCCGGAGAGTGCGCTGTTCCTCGGGCTCGGCGCCGGTACGCTGACGCAGGCCTGCCTCAAGTTTCTGCCATTGGAAGACGTCGAAGCCATTGAACTGCGCCCGGACGTGCCGCGCCTGGCCATCGAATACCTTGGGCTGGATGATGATCCGCGGCTGTACATTCGCGTCGGTGACGCCCTCGAACTGCTGCCGACGGCTGAGCCGGCGGATCTGATCTTCGTCGACCTGTATACCGATGTCGGCCCGGGTGTCGGGCATCTGGCGTGGGGGTTTCTCGGCGACTGCCAGAAGCGTTTGAATCCGGGTGGCTGGTTGGTGATCAATCAATGGGCCACGGATGATGGCCAGCCATTGGGCGCGGCTTTGTTGCGCGGGCTCTATCACCGGCATTACTGGGAGCTGCCGGTGAAGGAGGGCAATGTGATTCTGCTGGTGCCGGCGGATCTCGATCAGGAGCTGGACATGCAGGCACTGACGGCCCGGGCTGAAGCGCTGGCGCCGAAATTGGGGTATTCGTTGCAGTCGTTGATCAATGCGATTCGCCCGGCGACTTGAGCCGTCAGTGACGGCCTCTTCGCTGGCAAGCCAGCTCCCACAGGGTTCGCGCTGTACGCAAAATGTGTGAACGACTCAGTCATTGTGGGAGCTGGCTTGCCAGCGATGGCGTCATTACAGGCGCCAAACTTTTCAGATCCCTTTGAAAATGCCAGGTCGCCGCTCCACCATCGAGAGCACTCCTTCTTTGGCATCCTCACTCGCCAACAACTTCTTCACCAACGCCGGCAACCCCTGCGCCGCCGCCGTCTCACCCTCATATCGTGCCTGCCGCGCCGACATCAACGTCGCCTGCACGCCCAACGGCGCCTGCCGGGCAATGCGCTCAGCCAACTCAATCGCCCTCGGCATCAGATCCTCGCTGGCCATGACTTCCTGCACCAACCCCAGGTGCAACGCATCGTGCGCATCAAACTCATCGCCGGTCAGCAACCAGCGCATCGCGTTGCCCCATCCAGCGATCTGCTGAAAACGTAAAGTCGCACCACCAAAAGGAAAGATCCCACGCTGCACTTCCATTTGCGCGAAACGGGTATTGCTCGCGCACAGGTTAATGTCGGCGGCCAGCATCAACTCGATACCAATGGTCAGGCAATAACCTTGCGCGGCGACAATCACCGGTTTGCTCACCCGTGGTCCGACGAAAACACCCCATGGATCGCAACCGCCGGTCGGAACCTGCCAACCCTGGGCGAGTGCGCCGCTGGCATTCACCAGATCCAGACCCGCGGTAAAGTGTTCGCCATGCCCGAACACCACCGCTACCCGCGCCTCGCTGTCGGCCTCGAACTCGCCATAGGCCAGGCTCAGGTCATTCAGCAGGTCGAGGTCGAAAGCATTGCGCTTGGCCGCTCGATCAAGGCCGATCAGGTGGACGTGACCACGGCGTTCACGGCTGACGCGGCCGGGGCAGGGCTGATTCATGGCTGGATCCTCGGGCAGGAAGGGCGGGTGCAGCGGCGGAATGCCGCATGTCGATGAATCGTTTAAGCGTCATCGCCCGCAGGGCCGGGCCTTTGAAAAATAGACCTTGGCGCGATTATCCGCAAAACCCCGTTACACAGCGGTGACACAGGTATTTTGGCGATAAAAAAAGCTCCCTTTTTAGGCAAAATCCGGTATAGTGCGCGCCGGCCTTTAACCGGGCCGCGTTTAGGTAGCGCAATTTCCCGAAGTCAGCTTCGGCTGCACGTCCGCATTGCGGGCTCTTCCCGGACGATTCTTTTTTTCATTCATTCGTTTTCGCAAATCCCCGCCGACAAAGCTGCCAGGGCGACTCTTGAGTCTCAACACGGCATGCGCAGCTTTGGAGCATGGGTCTTTGCGGATGCACTTAGAGGCAGACCCATGACCCAGGAAACCGGCGGATTCGCCGCTTTTAATCTTAACCCGAATATTCTTGCAGCCGTCGCAGCGACCGGCTACGAAGAGCCTTCGGCGATTCAGCAGCAATCGATCCCGATCATCATGGCCGGCCAGGACATGATTGGCCAGGCGCAAACCGGTACCGGTAAAACCGCCGCGTTCGCACTGCCTATTCTGCACCGCATCGATCCTGCCAAGCGCGAACCGCAAGCCCTGATCCTGGCGCCAACTCGTGAGTTGGCGCTGCAAGTAGCAACCGCTTTCGAAACCTACGCCAAGCAAATGCCGGGCGTTACTGTTGTGGCCGTTTACGGCGGCGCGCCGATGGGCCCGCAACTGAAAGCAATCCGTAATGGCGCACAGATCGTTGTCGCCACTCCGGGTCGTCTGTGCGACCACCTGCGTCGTGACGAAAAAGTGCTGTCGACCGTGAACCACCTGGTTCTCGACGAAGCTGACGAAATGTTGAAACTGGGCTTCATGGATGACCTGGAAGTCATCTTCAAGGCTCTGCCAGCGACCCGTCAGACCGTTTTGTTCTCGGCTACCCTGCCGCAGTCGATCCGCGCCATTGCCGAACGCCATCTGCGCGATCCGCAACACGTGAAGATCCAGACCAAGACCCAGACCGTTACCGCGATCGAACAGGCTCACCTGTTGGTTCACGCTGACCAGAAGACTTCGGCCGTTCTCAGCTTGCTGGAAGTGGAAGATTTCGACGCCCTGATCATGTTCGTACGCACCAAGCAAGCGACCCTGGATCTGGCAAGTGCCCTCGACGCCAAAGGCTACAAAGCCGCGGCGCTGAACGGTGACATCGCCCAGAACCAGCGTGAGCGCGTCATCGACTCGCTGAAAGATGGCCGTCTGGACATCGTTGTTGCGACCGACGTTGCTGCTCGTGGTCTGGACGTTCCGCGCATCACTCACGTGTTCAACGTTGACATGCCGTACGATCCGGAATCCTACGTTCACCGTATCGGCCGTACCGGCCGTGCCGGTCGCGAAGGTCGTGCACTGCTGCTGGTGACTCCGCGTGAGCGCCGCATGCTGCAAGTGATCGAGCGTGTAACCGGTCAGAAAGTTGCCGAAGTACGCCTGCCGGACGCTCAAGCCGTTCTCGATGCACGCATCAAGAAACTGACCAACAGCCTGTCGCCGCTGGTCGCTGATGCCGAGTCGACTCACGGTGAGCTGCTCGATCGTCTGACTGCAGACATCGGCTGCACCCCGCGTGCTCTGGCTGCTGCGCTGCTGCGCAAAGCCACCAACGGTCAAGCGCTGAACCTGGCTGCCATCGAGAAGGAACGTCCACTGGTGCCGAACAACGCACCGCGTGGCGACCGTCCTGAGCGCACCGGTGATCGTCCTGATCGTGGTGACCGCGAGCGTCGCGCGCCAATGCCTTTGGGCGAAGGCCGTGCTCGTTGCCGTACCGCGCTGGGCGCGCGTGACGGTATCGCTGCGAAAAACCTGCTGGGCGCCATCCTCAACGAAGGCGGTCTGGCCCGTGAAGCAATCGGTCGCATCCAGGTGCGTGACAGCTTCAGCCTCGTCGAGCTGCCGGAAGATGGTCTGGACAAACTCCTGACCAAACTGAAGGACACTCGCGTTGCCGGTAAGCAGCTGAAACTGCGTCGCTACCGCGAAGATTGATCCGCCTCTGGGCTGATTGATCGCACATAAAAAATCCCCGACTGGTTCGGGGATTTTTTTTGCCTGCTGTTTGCCTTTGTGAGAGCGAGCCTGCTCGCGAGGGCGTCAACCGAAACGGTAGATATCCATGCCCAGCGCACCCATCGTGAAGCCCTTGTGCGCCACGCTGAACTCACCGCCCGCACCCCGGGCAAAATACAGCGGCAACAAATGCTCATCGCTTGGATGGCTGCGCACTGCATTCGGCGCCTGCTGGCGGTAATCATGCAGCGCGGCCTCATCATCAGCCGCCAACTTCTCGATCACCCAGTCACGGAAATCCCGCGCCCACGGCTCAACACTCTCCGGGCCGGCGTGCCAGTCCAGTTCGCGCAGGTTGTGGGTGATGCTGCCGGAGCCGATCAGCAAAATGTCCTGATCGCGCAGGCTCGCCAGTGCTCGGCCAACCCGGGTTTGCAACGCCGCGCCAGCGTGACTCGGCAGCGAAACCTGCACCACTGGAATATCCGCCTGCGGGTACATCAGCGACAACGGCACCCACACCCCATGATCGAAAGGGCGTTGCGGATCGAGGCGCGCAGGCAGGTTATTGGCAGTCAGCAAATCAGCCACTTGGGCAGCCAGTTGCGGATTGCCCGACGCCGGATACTGCACTTCAAACAACGCACGCGGAAAGCCGCCGAAGTCGTGCCAGGTTTCCGGTTGCGCATTACTGCTGACCAGCAACTCGTGGCTTTCCCAATGCGCAGAAACAATCACGATGGCTTTGGGCTTCGGTAATTCGGCGACCAGACGCGCCAGCGCCGGGCCACTGGCGCCGGGTTCCAGTGCCAGCATGGGTGACCCGTGGGAAATAAACAGGCTGGGAAACATGATGGGTTCCTGAGCGTTAAGATGACCTCATCTTCAGTCAGATCATTGATCTAAATCTAATATAAGTTTTAACGCTTTTTGATCGAATTATTGGGAGTGATGCATGCAGCCTGAGTTTTGGCACAAGAAGTGGGCTTCCGGCCAGATCGGTTTTCATCTGCCGGAGGTGAATCCGTACCTGCAACGGCACTGGGCGGCCCCCGAAACGGCGCGAGTGCTCGTGCCTTTGTGTGGGAAAAGTCTGGATTTGGCGTGGCTGGCCGGGCGCGGTCATCGGGTGCTCGGGATCGAACTGTCGGAAAAGGCCATTGAGGACTTTTTCAACGAGCATCAGATTGAGCCGCAGATCAGCGAGAAGGGCGCATTCAAGGTTTATCGTGGTGACGCCCTCGAGTTGTGGTGCGGCGATTTCTTTGCGCTGGCGGCGAGCGATGTGGCCGATTGCACGGCGTTGTACGACCGTGCCGCGCTGATTGCCTTGCCCGGGCCGATGCGTGAGCGTTATGCGGCGCATCTTCAGCACATTCTGCCGCAGGGTGTGCAGGGATTGTTGATTACGCTGGATTACGATCAGGCGCAGATGCCGGGGCCGCCGTTTGCGGTGGGGGATGATGAGGTAAAGAGTGTGTTGGGGGATCTCTGGCAGGTGCAGGAACTGGAGACGCAAGATGTGCTGGGTGAGAGCTGGAAGTTCCTGCAGGCGGGTGTGACGCGGTTGGAGGAACGGGTTTACCGGGTTTCCAGCCGATAGTTCTGTGCCGATAGCGCTGACCTCATCGCTGGCAAGCCAGCTCCCACAGGGTTGTGTCGTGTTGTGTTCTCTCGATTTTCAATACACCGCAGCCCTTTGTGGGAGCTGGCTTGCCAGCGATGGGGCCATCAGGAACACCCAATTAATCAAGGCAAAAAAAGGCCCGCATCACAGCGGGCCTTTTTCTTTGTTACACCGGTCGAATCAACCGCGACGACGCAGCGCGTCGATACGCTCTTCCAGCGGCGGGTGGCTCATGAACATGCGGGCGAAGCCCTGTTTGATGCCACCGTTGATGCCAAAGGCGTTCAGGGTGTCCGGCATGTGCACCGGCAGGCCCTGTTCGGCGCGCAGGCGTTGCAGTGCGCCGATCATTGCGCTGGTGCCGGCCAGGCGTGCGCCGGCTTCGTCGGCACGGAATTCGCGCTTGCGCGAGAACCACATGACGATTGCACTGGCGAGAATGCCCAGTACCAGTTCGGCGAAGATGGTCGCCACGTAGTAGGCGATGCCCTGGCCTTCTTCATTCTTGAAGATCACCTTGTCGACGAAATTGCCGATGATCCGCGCAAAGAACATCACAAAGGTGTTCACCACGCCTTGAATCAGCGCCAGCGTGACCATGTCGCCGTTGGCGACGTGGCCGATTTCATGGGCCAGCACGGCTTTCACTTCATCAGGCGAGAAACGCTCGAGCAGGCCCTGGCTGACCGCGACCAGCGCGTCGTTCTTGTTCCAGCCAGTGGCGAAGGCGTTTGCTTCGTAGGCCGGGAAAATACCGACTTCGGGCATCTTGATCCCGGCTTCGCGGGACAGTTGCTCGACGGTTTGCAGCAGCCATTGCTCATGCCGGGTACGTGGCTGGCTGATGATCTGGGTGCCGGTGCTCATCTTCGCCATCCACTTGGAGATGAACAGCGAGAACAGCGAGCCGGCGAAACCAAAGACTGCACAGAAAACCAGCAGCTGACTAAGGTCGAGATCAACCCCGTTGGCCGCCATGAACCCGTTGAAGCCGAACAGGCTCAGGGTGATGCTGGCTATCAGCACGACCGCCAGGTTAGTGGCCAAAAACAGCAGGATGCGCATCATGGTTGTAGAAATCTCCTCAAGCTAAAGATGTAGCGTACTGCGGGGTATATAAGGTGCTGCACCGGGCTATTCAACTGAGTGACTATTTCAAACTGTGTCCTACAGCGGATTCTTCGGTGCTCGGCACATTTCCCACGACAGAAACTGATAGGGATGACGGCCAGCCGCGACCCGTCGCCATTACGCTGGACGCAGGTGAACGGTACGAATCGCAAGTGTAGAAGGCGTGCGCGGACGTGAAACGTAGAAGTGTTGCTGAATCAGACAGTGCGCAACGTTTGGCCGTTGCGCACTGCTGGCCAGTTACTGGCGGTAGGACTTGAGGAAGTTGCCGATACGGCCGATGGCCATTTCCAGATCATCGACACGGGGCAGAGTGACCACGCGGAAGTGATCCGGCCACGGCCAGTTGAAGGCCGTACCCTGGACCACCAGCAGCTTCTCGGAGAGCAGCAGGTCGAGAACGAATTTCTCGTCGTTGTGGATCGGGCAGACTTTTGGGTCGATTTTCGGGAACGCATACAGCGCGCCCATCGGCTTCACGCAGCTCACGCCCGGGATGTCGTTGAGCAATTCCCAGGTGCGGTTGCGCTGTTCCAGCAGGCGACCCTGCGGCAGCACCAGATCATTGATGCTCTGGTAGCCGCCCAGTGCGGTCTGGATCGCGTGCTGGCTCGGCACGTTGGCACACAGACGCATGTTGGCCAGCATGTCGATGCCTTCGATGTAGCTCTGCGCATTGTGCTTCGGCCCGGAAATGGCGATCCAGCCGGAACGGAAACCCGCCACGCGGTACGACTTCGACAGACCGTTGAAGGTCAGGCAGAGGAGGTCCGGGGCCAACGACGCGGTGCAGATGTGCACGGCATCGTCGTACAGAATCTTGTCGTAGATCTCGTCGGAGAACACCACGAGATTGTGCGCACGGGCGATTTCGAGCATGCCCAGCAACACTTCCTTCGAATACACCGCGCCGGTCGGGTTGTTCGGGTTGATGATCACCATGGCTTTGGTGTTCGGGGTGATCTTGGCCTTGATGTCGGCCAGATCCGGGAACCAGTCGGCGCCTTCGTCGCACAGGTAATGCACGGCGTTACCGCCGGCGAGGCTGACGGCGGCAGTCCACAGCGGATAGTCCGGGGCTGGTACCAGCACTTCGTCGCCGTTATTGAGCAGCGCCTGCAGTGACATCACGATCAGTTCGGAAACGCCGTTGCCCAGGTAGATGTCTTCGATGCCGACACCTTCGACATTCTTCTGCTGGTAGTACTGCATCACCGCTTTACGCGCGCTGAACAGGCCTTTGGAGTCGCTGTAGCCTTGCGCGGTCGGCAGGTTGCGGATCACATCCTGCAGAATTTCGTCCGGCGCTTCGAAACCAAACGGCGCCGGGTTGCCGATGTTCAGCTTGAGGATGCGCTGGCCTTCCTCTTCCAGTCGTTTGGCGTGCTTGAGCACCGGGCCGCGAATGTCGTAGCAGACGTTGGCGAGCTTGTTCGATTTGCTGAACTGCATGGCGATGTGATCCCGAAAATGAACGATCCAGGCGGCGGATGGACAACCGTGCTGGGATTCCTGCGTCTTCACACAGGCGGACGTCTTGAGCCGTGGCTCCCATAATCCGTTTGAATGCGCCCGGTCTGGCTGCCAGACTGGTGCGTGACGAGGCGCAATCATACGTGCCGCCCGATCCGTGGAAAAGGTACAGATCGGGCTTTTTCAGCCGCTGAGGTGTGATGATGGAAAAGTTGGAAAAAACCCTGGAAGAATGGAAAGCCATGCTCGATCCGCAGCAGTACGAGGTTTGCCGCCTCAGTGCCACCGAGCGACCGTTCTCCGGCAAATACAACGCGACCGAAACCGACGGCGTTTATCACTGTGTCTGCTGCAATGAGCCGCTGTTCGATTCCACGACCAAATTCGATTCCGGCTGTGGCTGGCCGAGCTTCTACGCGCCGATCGGCGAAAGCGCCATGACCGAAATCCGTGATACCACGCACGGCATGATCCGCACGGAAGTGAAATGCGCGCGCTGTGATGCGCATCTGGGTCATGTGTTCCCCGATGGTCCGCCGCCGACCGGTCTGCGTTATTGCATCAATTCGGTGTGTCTGGAACTGGTACCACGCGAATAAGCGAATAAGGGCGACCTTCGGGTCGCCTTGTTTTTGAATTATTAAATTGCACACAATTTAATTGCTCGCTATGTTTGCCCTTTCCCGACAGTCCGCGGAGCCCGTCCCATGAGCGACAACCTGCTGAACATCCCCTGCACCACGATCAAAGGTGAACAAAAGACTCTGGCTGATTTCGCCGGCAAAGCGGTTCTGGTGGTCAACACCGCGAGCAAGTGCGGCTTCACCCCGCAATACAAGGGCCTCGAAGAGCTGTGGCAGACCTACAAGGATCAGGGCCTGGTGGTCTTGGGCTTTCCGTGCAATCAGTTCGGCAAGCAGGAACCGGGTAACGAAGGGGCGATCAGCGAATTCTGCGAGCTGAACTTCGGCGTCAGCTTTCCACTGTTCAAGAAGATCGAAGTCAACGGCGCCGGCGCTCATCCCCTGTTCGTGCAGTTGAAGAAACGCGCGCCGGGCGTACTCGGTTCGCAAGGCATCAAGTGGAACTTCACCAAATTCCTCATCGGCAAGGACGGCGAGTTGGTCAAGCGCTTCGCCCCGGCGACCAAGCCGCAGGACTTGAGCCGCGAGATCGAAGCCCTGCTCAAATGAACAGCCTGCCGGTCGACTCGTTGAAGCTCGACAACCAGTTGTGCTTCAAGCTGTACGCCGCCTCCCGGGCGGTGATTCGGGCCTACAAGCCGATGCTCGATCAGCTCGGTCTGACCTACCCGCAGTATCTGGCGATGCTGGTGTTGTGGGAATGGCAGGACGCTGCGCCGGAGCAACCGACCGTCAAGGCCTTGGGCGAACGCCTGGCACTTGATTCGGGCACGCTGACGCCGTTGCTCAAGCGTCTGGAGCAGTTGCAATGGGTGCAGCGTCAGCGTTCGACGCGTGACGAACGGGAAGTGCACCTGAGCCTGACACCGGCCGGCCAAGCCTTGCGCGAGCAGGTCGGGCCGCTCAAGTCCCGTCTGCTGTGCGACAGCGGGGTGGATCTGGACCGCCTCAATGACTTGCGTGATGGCCTCGATCACTTGTTGGGGCAGATCAAAGCGCTGTCGTAGTCGGGATCCATTGATCGAGCAATGCCGCCAGTTCCTCACGGCGGAATGGCTTGGCCAGATAGTCGCTCATGCCGGCGGCGCGACAGCGTTCGCGTTCCTCGGACATGGCGTTGGCAGTCAGGGCGACGATGGGCAGGTGTGGCCAGCGCCCGCTCTGACGAATCTGCCGGCTGGCTTCGTAGCCGTCCATGACGGGCATGTTGCAGTCCATCAGCACCAGATCGAATTCGTGATACTCCAGTTGATCCAGCGCTTCGGCACCATGGGCGGCGACGATGACTTCGCAGCCCAGTTTGCCAAGCATGCCTTTGGCCACCAGTTGATTGACCGGGTTGTCCTCGACCAGCAACACCCGGCCGCGTTTCAGGGTAGGGGATGTTTCAAGTTGCGCATCATTGATGGCGACGACGTCCGGTTGCAGGGTGCGCCGCAGGTTCTGATAGAGCGCGTTGCGCGCCAACGGCCGCGCCTGTTGTTGCAGAGGCGCCAGCGCGGCTGCTTCTTCGCTCGGCAGAAAACTGCCATAGGCGGTCACCAGCAAAATCGGCGCTCCGAGCGTTGGGCGCAGGCCGAACAGGCACTCGGGACAATCGGTAATCACCACGTCCGGTGTCAGGCCGATCAGTGAGTCATCGATGGTGCGCTGCTCATACGTCAGGCCCCAGACCGGTAACAGACTCTGCAACAGTTCCGCCAGACCGCTGCTGGCCGCAGTGATAGCGAGGACTTTGCCGTGCAGGGGCGCAGGGGCCAGTGCGCGGGTATGACAGGGCAGTGGCAGCTCGGCACAGAATTGACTGCCGAACCCGGTCTCGGAACTGATGGTCAGGCGGCCCTGCATGGCTTCGCAGAGGTTATACGTCAGCGCCAGTCCCAGGCCGGTGCCGCCGTACTGGCGAGTGATGCCGGCGCCCGCCTGCGTGAACGGCTGAAAGATTTTCAGCTGTGCGTCCTGGGCGATACCGATGCCGGTGTCGCAGACTTCGATGCGCACACCATCCTTGTCGGTCGACAAGCGCACATCCACCCGGCCGAAGCGGGTGAATTTCAGCGCGTTGGACAGCAGGTTGCTGACGATCTGCCGAACGCGAGTCGGATCGCCCAGCACCAGTGCCGGGAAGTGCGGATCGATCAGGCAGGTCAGCTCGACGCTCGGCGCGGCGTTCTGCGACAGCAGGTTGGCAGTGTCTTCGATCAAGGAGCCAAGGTCGAACGGGATGTGCTCGAGCTCCAGTTGTCCGGCATCGAACTTCGACAGGTCGAGAATATCGTTGAGCAACTCGACCAGCACCTTGCCCGAATCGTGGGCGATCGACAGCTGTTGCTGCTGTTCGGCATTCAACGGGCCGTCGAGTGACAGCGCGATCATCCCCAGCAGGCCGTTAAGTGGTGTGCGGATCTCATGGCTCATGTTGGCGAGGAACGCCGAGCGGGCCTCGGCCATTTCCAGAGCGGTGCTGCGGGCGACTTCGAGTTCCTGATTGGACTGACTGAGCCGTGCGTTGATTGCCTTGAGTTCGGCGGTGCGCGCCGAGACGATGTTTTCCAGTTGCCCGAGGTAGTCGGTCAGGCGGTTTTCGGCGTTGCGCCGTTGTTGAATCTCGGTGGCAATGTTCTCGAATTGCTGATTGGCGACTTTGACCAGTACGCCGATTTCATCGTTGCCGTGGCCGGACGGACATTCCAGCGTAGTCGGCTCGGCACTGCGCGGGTCGCGCCCACTGAGTTCGCGGATCACCCGCACCAGCGGTTTGGTCAGCATCACGTAGAACAGCGCCAAGAGGATACCGGTGAGAATCAGGCTGCGCGCGAACCCATTGAGCAGGGTGACCTCGGCCCGGCGCAGAAAACGGCTGCCGAAGGCATAGGTGTCGACCTCAAGGCTCAAGACCCCCAGCGATTCGTTGGGCAGATGATCCAGATACAGACGATCCTCGAATTGGCGCTTGGCGCCAAACAGGAAGTCGCTGATCACCCGATAGCCGCTTTGCAGTTCCGGGCGTTTGACGCTGGCCAGCACCGTATTGTTGTTGTCGATCAGTTGCGCAGAAATGATCGCCGGTGAGCGCAACAGGCCCAGGGTCAGTTCCTGCGCCAGTTCGGCGTCGATGTTGTAGGCAATCCGTGAGGCCGGGTTATGGCTGATTTCCAGCAAAGACAGGATTTCACGGTTGATGGAGGCGTCTTCACTGGCATAATCGATGCCGATTTGCAGCAGGCTGAGCAGCGTGCCCAGAATGAACCCGACCAGCACAGTAAGCCTGGCTTGCTTGTAAGACAGCCGGTGGGTGAATTTGATATCCATGGGGTGTTGAACCACTTCCGTTTCCCTTCGCTGCTCAAGCATAGTCGATCATGTATGGATACCGAGGTTCCCGAATCGCCTTGTAACAAGGCTTGGTAGGGTGATTTTTATCTGTACGTCGTCACAGCAATCGCCATCATCACTGTGAACGTGCCCGAGGAGAAGACGTGGATTCCCGATTGAATGCTTTTCTTGAACGCGCCGAGTCGGTTCTGGCGCGGATCGAACCGTTGTTGCCGGCACCACGGCCGGTGATCGACTGGGGCACTTGTCTGGCGGCGCGCTGGCAGCGTGACGGGCGCAGCGGCTACCTGTTGCCGCTGGAGGTCAGCCTCGACATGCGTCTGTCCGACCTGATCGGTGTTGACCGTCAGCTCGAACAACTGGGGCGCAACACCCAGCAATTTCTCGATGGCATGCCGGCCAACCATGCGCTGCTGTGGGGCTCGCGCGGCACCGGCAAGTCGTCGCTGGTGCGCGCGTTGCTGGCGGAACACGCTGCCGCAGGACTGCGCCTGATCGAGATCGAGCGTGACCACCTGGCGGATCTGCCGCGCGTGGTCGAGCAAATCGGCAAACTGGCGCAGCGTTTCGTGCTGTTTTGCGATGACTTGTCGTTCGAATCCGGTGAAGGCGATTATCGCGTTCTTAAAAGCGTGCTCGACGGCTCGCTTGAGCAGGCCCCGGACAACGTCTTGCTGTACGCCACTTCCAACCGTCGCCACTTGGTGCCGGAGAAGGAAAGCGACAACGAAAACTGGAAACGCGTCGACGGCGAACTGCATCCCAGCGAAGCCGTTGAAGACAAAATCGCGCTGTCGGACCGTTTTGGTCTGTGGCTGTCGTTCTACCCGTTTACCCAAGAACACTTCCTCAACGTCGTCGAACACTGGATCGGCCAGTTGGCGGCCAAGGCCGGCCTGAGCTGGCAGCGCGACGAAGAACTGGACATCCTTGCCGTGCGTTGGGCCACCGGCCGCGGTAATCGCAACGGACGTTGCGCGTACCAATTCGCCCGTTACTGGGTGGGACTGAAATTGTTGGAGCACAAGGCATGATTGATTTGCAACAAAGCGGCCAGGGCCTCGAAGGCTATGGCATGTTGGCCGCACAACTGGAATCGCTGCTGGCGGACGAACGCGATTTCATCGCCAACGCCGCGCAGTTTTCGGCGTTCCTGTTCAACCAGCTCGATGACCTGAACTGGGCGGGTTTTTACCTCAACCGCAACGAAGAGCTGGTGCTCGGTCCGTTCCAGGGGCAGATCGCCTGCGTGCGCATTGCGTTCGGCCGTGGCGTGTGTGGCGCGGCGGCGGCCACTCGGCAAACCCAGCGCGTTGAAGACGTGCACGCGTTCCCGGGGCATATCGCCTGTGACAGCGCTTCGAACAGCGAGCTGGTTGTGCCGTTGGTCAAGGAAGGGCGCCTGATCGGTGTACTGGACCTCGACAGCCCGAAACTGTCGCGTTTTACCGCGCAGGATCAGGCCGGTATCGAGCAACTGGCGGCGATTTTCCTGCGTCTGACCGACTGCTGATCACGCGGTGAGGCCAGCCTTGTGCAACAGGCTGGCCGAATCGACGCTGTCGATTTGCGCGGGATCGAGAAAGCGCATGGCGTACTGCATATACACGCCCTCGTTGATGAACAAACCAAACAGCTGTGCATCAATGTGCGCCTCGCGGCACATCGTCGCCATGATTGCCAACGCTTCATTCAAGGTTTTGGCTTTCTTGTACGGGCGGTCGGCTGCGGTCAGCGCCTCGAAGATATCGGCAATCGCCATCATCCGCGCCGGCAGGCTCATGTCTTCACGCTTCAGGCGTTTCGGGTAACCGGTGCCGTCCATTTTTTCATGATGACCGCCGGCGATCTCGGCAATGCTGTCGAGGTGGCCGGGGAAGGGCAGGTGGCTGAGCATCATGATCGTCTGCACCATGTGGTGATTGATCACGTAACGCTCTTCGCGGGTCAGGGTGCCGCGGCTGATACTCAGGTTGTACAGCTCGCCGCGATTGTATTTGTAGCGCGGCACATCCAGTTTGAAGCCCCATGGATTGTCTTCGGGGATCAATTCGTTCGGGTCCCGTTCGAGCAGGTGTTCGGGCTTGTCTGCCAGAAGCTTTTCACTGACCGGCAAGCCCGGTGCCGGCGTGCGCGACTGACGCCGATTTTCTTCCCACGACACACCCAGTCGATCATCAAGGGTGCGCAGCCAGGTGCGCCGGGCCAGATGATCGAGGCGTTGCAGATCTGCTGCGGCCATTGCTTCACTGCCCAGATTGCAGCGGGCGACAAACGCAAAATCATCGTCCAGCGCTGTCAGCGTGGCGTCGCGCAACTCGGCCAGTGCGCCCTCGTCGCCGCCCAAGGCCCGCGCCTGCCAGTAACTGATCCAGGCATCACGCTTGAGCACTTCGAAACGGGTGCGGATTTCATGAATACGGTCGTTGATGGTTTCCAGTTTGGTGGCCTTGTCGACCACATATTCCGGCGTCGTGACCTTGCCGCAGTCGTGCAGCCACGCGGCAATGTGCAGGGCTTCCCATTCATCCTCGCTCGGTTGATAGGCGCTGAAGGCGGGTGCCTGGCTGGCCGCCGCAGCCTGGGCGAGCATCAGCGTCAGTTCTGGCACGCGCTGACAATGCCCGCCGGTGTAAGGGCTTTTGGCGTCGATGGCGCCGGCGAGCAATTGAATGAAAGCGTCGAGCAGTTGTTTCTGGCGGGCTTGCAGGCGCTGGCTCTCGATGCTCACTGCCGCCGCGCCGGAGACAGCCTGCAGGAAAGCGATGCGATCAGGGCGCAACTTTTCCAGGTCGGCTGCCGTGCCACTATCGCTCACCAACAGAATCAGCAGACCGATGGTTTCGTCGTGGCGGTTGTGCAGGCGAATGCCAATCAGATGGACCCGTGGCGATTGCATTGCCAGCAGGACTTTCTGCAGATCCCCGGCCTGATCGACGCCGAAGTTGCTCACCACGTTGTTGGCGCCGACCAATTGTTCAAACCACGCCGGGCCTGTGTTCAGTTGCAGGTCGTGGCCCTGAATGTCGAACGCTTCCAGTGCCTGAGGCGTGCCATCGATCACCAGTCCGTAGGGCTCCATGCGGCTGCTGTCGCTTTCACGCAGATAGATCAACCCTGCCTGCGCCTGGGCGATCTGCACTGTTTCGAACAGCACCCGTTGCAGCAGCGGGGCGAAGCGGGTTTCGGCGCCGAGGGTGTCGGTGATCCGGAAAAAGCTCGCCAGGGTGTCCTTCATCCGCGCCATCGACACACTCAATTGGTCGACTTCAAGCACCGGCGAGCGGCGTGCCAACGGAAAATTGAAATCGAAACTGCGGATGGCGTCTGCTTCCCTGACCAGCGCGTGCAACGGCTTGACCAGAATTCGCGAAATCACCCAGCCCAGCGGCAGGCATAGCAGCAGGGTCGCCAGGGTGATCAGCGCGCCTTGCCAGCGCAAACGGTAGGCATCGACCAGTAACTCGTCTTCCGGCACCAGCAACGCCAATTGCAAACCTTTCGGGCCACCCTCTTGAATGCTGCTGCGGGCGACGATCCAGTGGCGACCCTCCGCTTCCACGCGATTGCCCGTGGCTGCGCCGGACAACAGTGTATGCAGGCCCGGACTCAGGTCCGCCGCTTTGGCCAGAGAGGCCGTGCTGCCGTCGACAATCAGGCGCTGGCTGTCGGGGTAGGCCACGGCGTTGCCCTCGGCGTCGAACAGGGCTATCTCGGTGGAGGGTGTGACGACATGTTTACTCAGCGCGGCGGACAGGGCGACCAGCGTCAGGTCCGCGCCGATGACGGCGTTCTCGCCGCTGCGCCGGGCCAGGGTCGTGCCGACGTTGTGCGTGGAAAAAAACACGTAGGGTTCGGTGGTGATTTGTTCGTCTTGTTGACGTGCATGAGTGAACCACGCTCGGCTGCGCGGATCGTAGCTGTCGCCTGGGTTGTCCTGACGGCTTATCGGTGTCAGTGCCAGATCGAAAAACAACGACTGCGAGTGCATCGCGCCCTGCGGGTCATGCTCGATGCTCCAGACCTGATACGCCGCCGCTTCAGGGGCCTTGAGCAGCGTTTTCAGTGCAGCGCTGCGCAGTGGACGCACCATGAAGAAGTCGCCATTGGCATAACCCAGATACAGCGACGCCAGGTTGGGATTGTCGGTGAGCGACTGGCTGAAGGGGCGGAGCAAGGGCAAGCGTTGTTCAAGGCGCGCGGCCTGAGTGGCGGGGTTGTCCGCCAGCAAACTCAGCAGGTGGCGGATCGGCTGATAGGTGGCCGCCATGTCCAGGCGCACATCCTGTTCGATCCGCTCGAACAGTTTTTCGCTGCTCGAGAGGATGATCTGCGTGGTCTGGTGGTAATTGAAAAGGCCCAGCACGACCCCGGTGAGCAGCAGCAAAAAGGTGAACATGACGCTGATGTGCACATGCAGCGGAAACCGGCGTTGCTCCGGGCGCAGTGGGCTGGGCATTTCTGGCTCTCCATGATGGTTAACTCACTGCTCAGCGCCAAGCATAGTTAAGGCACGCTCATTGTGCTTCGATCCGACAACGTCAATTGTTGCTGAAGAGCCTGCTCCAGTTCGAGCATCGCGCGGTTACTCGCCTCACAATGGCGGGCGATCTCAGCGGTCGTCAGCGCCTCGGCGCAGGCCTGCTCAAGGGCATCGCAACATTCGATCACGCGCGTGGCCTGAGCAATGCGCGCGGCACCCTTGATCTTGTGTGCGACCACTGCCAGCGCGCCGCGATCATGTTCGGGCGACAGCGCGAGCAATTCCTGGCGGTCGAGACGGCTGCTTTTGAGTAATTCGGCCAGCAGTCGGCGAGACTGTGCCGGGTTGCCACCGGTGAGCATATTCATGTTTTGCAGATTGAATGCCGGAGAAGTTGACGTCGGCGTGATGCCATCGACCCACTGGCTGAGCAGGCTCAGGCTCAAGGGTTTGAACAGGCAATCGTTCATGCCGGCCTGTTTGCAACGCTGGATTTCCTCCGGCTGTGCATTGGCCGTGAAGCCCAGCACGGTGCAGGGTGGGCAGCGTGCCTGGAGTTCATGCTGGCGAATGGCGCGGGTCAATTCGTAGCCATTCATCAACGGCATGTTGCAGTCGACGATCACCAGGTCGAAATGGCCAGCCCTCCACAGTGCCAGGCCACTGCAGCCGTTCTCCGCAATGCTGAAGTGATGACCGAGAAACTCCAGTTGCTGACACATCAACAATCGATTCGCCGGATGGTCATCCACCACGAGCACACGCAGGGGCGTCTGCGATGTCTTGATCGCCGGTTCGCTTGTCACCGTGCTCAGATGTATCGGCAGGGTTTCCAGCGCGAGGGAGATGCAGACCTGGGTGCCGATGCCCGGCTGACTGTTCAATTGCAGTTGCCCGCCCATCATTTCGCAGAGGTTGCGACTGATCACCAGTCCCAGGCCAGCACCCCTTCTGCCTTGTTGACTGCTGTTTTCTGCCTGGGCAAACGGTTCGAACAAGCGCTGCTGGTCCTCGGCACTGATACCGACGCCAGTGTCCTGTACGGTCAGTTGCATCAAGGCACGGGCGGGCACCTCGGTGTTCATGAGGTCCAGGGAAATCCGCACATGCCCCTGCTCGGTGAATTTGATGGCATTGCTCACCAGATTCGACAGCACCTGTTTGAAACGCAGGGGGTCCAGATGCACATCGACTGCCAGGTCCGGTGGATTGAAGATGACCTGCAGGGTGAGGTTTTTCTGCCGGGCGAGGCCATCGAAGATTCTTGCCACAGACGCCACGGTATCGACCAGATTGACCCGTTCCGGGCAAAGACTGAGGCGCCCGGATTCGATCCGTGCGATGTCGAGAATGTCGCCGATCAAACCCAGTAGATCGTTGGCCGAATGATAAGCCGTGTCGATTGATGAGCGATCCGGATGCTGTTGATCCATGCGTTTCAGCGTCAGTTCAAGCATGCCGATCACGGCATTCATTGGCGTGCGGATTTCGTGACTCATGGTCGCCAGAAACGTGCTTTTTGCCCGGTTGGCCTCATCTGCCTGTTCTTTGGCCGTACGCAATTCTTCGAACAACTGACGGCGTTCGCTGATGTCGATCCAACCGCCGATGATGCCTTTGACGTCGCCGCTGGAATCACGGTACGGCAGTATCCAGTGATAGATCGTCAGGCGTCGGTTACCGATGTGCAGAGGCCGGTCGACGACCATTGGTGTGCCTTCGGCGACGACGCGTTGGTAATCGGCCTGAAAAGCCTGAGCCTCGAAGGCGTTGCTCAAGGTGCCCTCAATGACGCTTTTGCCGATGACGTCTTCGCGTTTGGCATTGAACGCTTCGAGGTAGCTTTCGTTGCAGCTTTGCAGCAGGCCTTGGCGGTCGCGGACATAAATCGGATGCGGTGTGCCATCGACCAGTGAACGCATGAATTCGAACTGGTCGTTCAGCGCGCGCTCGGCGGCCTGGCGTTGTTTGATCTGGTGACGCATATAGGCGTTCCAGGCCAGAAGCAGCAGCAGTAGCAGGCAAGCGCCGACGATCACTTGGTAGAACAGCCGCTGGTAGTTATGCCAGATGTTCTGCGATGCCGTGGAGTAACCGCGCCAGCGGCCATTGATCACGCCCAGCTCATCGGGGGCGATGCTTAACAACGCTTTGTTGATGATCGACGCCAGTTCGGTGTTGTCCCTGGCGGTTGCCAGCGAAAACGCAGCCTGGCCGGTGCCGATGGTGGTGGTGATCTGTAATGCCTGATTAAAGATCCGCGAAGAAATGAAGTAGTTGGCAATCACCAGTGAGTTCACCGCGCCATCGACATGCCCTTCAGCGAGCAGCGACACCGCGCTGAAGGTATCCGCGGTTTCGATCAACTGGATGCGCGGATACTCTCGGCGCAGGTATTCGACCATCGGATTGCCTTGGGCAATCGCCAGTTGTTTGCCTTTGAGCTGGCCCAGGTTGGTCGGGCCGTCGGCACTCTTGCGGGTCAGCAGAACGTAGGAGTTTTCCAGATAGGGACGACTGAAGTTGAGGGTTTTTTCGCGCTCCGCCGTCGGCAACAGTGCTGCGATCAGATCGGCTTGATGGTGGTCTATTTGCTGGATCATTTCCGCGTCGTTGCGGCTGCGCCGGATCTCGAAACGCAGGCCGGTGCGCAGGCGGATCAGTTCGAGCAGGTCGGCACTGATGCCGCGAAAATTGCCGTCGTTGTCAAAGAATGTCAGGGGCGCGAACGCTTCATTCACGACCACGCTGACCACCGGATGCTGTTTGAGCCACACTTCTTCGCGCTGGGTGAGTTGCATTTTTCGGTCAGTGAGCAACAGATCGCTGCCGGCGCTCCAGCGCTTGGCAATATTGTCGCGTTCGCTGGCAGGCACTGCCTTGAGCACGGAGTCGACGATGTCGAGCAGTTGTGGGTTGTTGCGGCGCACGGCGAAGCTGAAACCCTGGGCTTCCTGCTTGCCGAAATTAGCCATGCGCACATTGTTCAGGTAACCCTTGTTGATCATGTAATGCGTCGACAGGGTGTCGCCGAGAAACACATCGGCCTGGTCAAACGCGACGGCGTTGATCGCGTTCTGGTAGGAGGGGTAGCAGGTAATGAGCGCCTTGGGGTACAGCGCCTTGACTTCGGGTAACGGCAAATAGTGATAGACCATGCTCAGGCGCAGCCCGGCCAGGCCTTCGGAGAGTGAGCGGGTTTCGTCTTCGCGCGTGACCAGCACCGGCAGGTCAATGGCATAGGGTGTCGACAGCGCCAGATTGGCATTGCTCGCTTCGAAGCCGTTCGCGGTACCCAGCAGGTCGACCTGGCCATCGACCAGTGCCCGAATCGCTGCATCCCGGGAGGGAAAGCGCTGCACCCGGACAGGCAGACCTGTGGCCTGGCCGAGGAGTCCGGCGTAGTCGGCTGTCAGCCCTTCGTAATCCTTGCCACTGACCGTCATGTCAAACGGCGGGTAGTCAGGCGCCGAAGTGCCCAGAACCAGTTCGCTACGTGCAAGCATCCATTGCCGCTGGGACTTATCGAACATGATCGATACCGGCTCGTTTGCCGACCTGCTGAGCAAGGCATAGTCCGGTGAACTGCCGGGCATGGCGAACACGTTGGCGCTCAAGTAAAGACCGGCACTCAACGCAATTAAATAGTCCTTCAAACGGCTGGGCATGCGGGCTCTCACACGAGTGCGTTTCGTTTGGCCATCTCGATAAGTTCTACAAGAGATTTGGCCTTGAGTTTCTGCATCAGGCGTTTTTTGTAAGTGCTGACGGTTTTATTACTTAGAAACATGCCCTTGGCGATCTCCTTGTTAGTTCGGCCCTGGGCGAACAATTGCAAAACCATCAACTCGCGATCATTGACGGATTTGAACAGTTCCAGTTCGGCAAAGCGGATATCGTCACTACGAACCGGATTCAATGCCTGGCTGGGGAAATAGTTGTAACCGGAAAGTACTGCCTTGATTGCACTGACCAGTTCGCTCAGGTCTTCCTGCTTGCAGACATAACCCGATGCGCCGGATTGCATGCAGCGAATGCCGAACAGTGTCGGACACTGCGCCGTCAGAATCAGGATTTTCAACGGCGAACCCATGGCATTGAAGCGTGCCAATACTTCCAGGCCATCCAGCTTGGGAATGCTCACATCGAGAATGACCAGATCGGGCATGCATTCGCGCACCATTTGCATGGCATCGACTCCGTTATCGGTTTCACCGACGACCTTGTAACCTTCATGCTCCAGCAACATTCGAACGGCGAGACGGATGACCGGGTGATCGTCGACAATAAAAACGGAGTTCATAATCAAATCCCATGCAAGCACGAATAAAGCGCGCACCTTAGCTCAGTTGAATGAGTACTCGCATGAAGTGACATGGCTCCAGTCACGTTATCGGATTAATCCTACAACTAACAAGGAAACGGACTACGTTCAAACTAGGTTCGACGTAAGGAGGAGCGGAATTTGAAGAGGCTTATAGTTTGACTTGATTGATTTGCAAGTACTGGCTGTAAATGGCTTTTTATAGATGTTTAAACTTGCTGAAATCGCCGCTGGGTCATTGTCGACTGTCAGCCCTGTCAGTCACTCCTTAAAAAATCCGTCGGTGACAATGAGGGGCTGCATGCGGGTAGCCAAAACCATGGGCGCCCGCATGCGATGGGGTCAGTGGCTGGAGCGGCCGGTCATTTCCAGCGCCATGTCGCTGGCGTAGCTGTCGGTCATGCCGGCAATGAAATCGATCATGCGCAGAAACGAGGTGTGTAGCGATCCCTGCGGATCCGGTGCGTTGCTGCCCAGCAGATCGAGAATGCGCCGGCTCTTGAACGACGGCGTACGCCCGTTGTGTTGTTCCAGCGCGGCGCCGCAGAACGAGTTGAGCAAGATCTCCAGCGTCGTATAGGCGCCGATTTCATGCAGGGTTTTGCGTTTGTCCTGAAAGATTTTCTTGCGGGCGATGTCCTTGGCATTCAACACGCAACGCTTGGCCGGGCCGTGCATGTGCTCCACCAGATCGCCGTGCAGCGTGCCGGCAAGGAGTGCGTCCTGTTGCTCGACAAAGGCCCGCGCCGCGGCGTTGGTCAAATGCTCGATGGCCTTGCCGCGCAGGATCGCCAGTTTGCGACGGCGCGAATCCTGCGGGCCGAGCTGACGATAGGTTTCCGGCAGATCATCGCCCACCAGCCCGAGCAGCAGCGATTCGACTTCGGCGTACTCCAGCAACTCCATCTCGAGTCCGTCTTCGAGATCGATCAGCGCGTAGCAGATGTCGTCGGCGGCTTCCATCAGGTACACCAGCGGGTGGCGCGCCCAGCGTTGATCCTCGATTTGCGGCAGGCCCAGTTTGTGGGCGATTTGCTCAAGCAGCGGCAGCTCACTCTGATAGCAGCCGAATTTGTGTTTCTTGTAGCCCAGAGAGTCGGCGTGGCGTGCTGTCCACGGGTATTTCAGGTAGGTACCGAGGGTGGCGTAGGTCAGACGTGTACCGCCGTCGAACTGGTGGTACTCCAACTGAGTTAGTACGCGAAAGCCCTGGGCGTTACCTTCGAAGTTGAGGAAATCACCGCGTTCGGCTTCACTCATGCCGTCGAGCCAGCCACGCCCGGCCGCCTGTTGAAACCAGTGGCGAATGGCATCTTCACCGGAATGGCCAAACGGCGGATTACCAATGTCGTGGGCCAGACACGCCGACTGCACGACCATGCCGAGGTCGGCCGGGTCGCACCATTCGGGCAAGGCACTGCGCAGGGTTTCGCCCACCCGCATGCCCAGTGAACGGCCGACGCAACTGACTTCCAGTGAATGGGTCAGGCGCGTGTGAATGTGATCGTTGCTGGTGACCGGGTGCACCTGGGTCTTGCGTCCGAGGCGGCGGAAGGCACCGGAGAAAATAATGCGGTCATGGTCTTTGTGGAAAGGGCTGCGGCCAAGTTCTTGCGGGCTGTGCAGCGGCTTGCCGAGGCGTTCGCGGTTGAGCAGGGTTTGCCAATCCAAGGCTGATTCTCTCCGTCAGGTGACTGGGGCGTTGTTCCCTAGCTTCCCGGTTCGCGCACGCCCCTGCAAGCGTAACTACAACCCTGCCGCGTCGATGTCGATCAACAGCAAACGCTCACCGTTGTCGAAAAACTGCCCGGCCGTCAGGCAATACTGATTGCTGGTGGCATCGCGGTAGGTATTGGAAAGCGTCAAACGCCGCTCCTCCCAGCCTTCGGCGAGCAAATGATAAAAATACGGGCGCCACGACCAGTTGTGCCCCAGATAACGATTGTCGGCGACCCAGCCATGCTGCCGCCATTCGAGGTTGGGCGTCAGTTGCGTGCCGTGGCGATCGCATTGATAAAAACGCAGCAACCAGGGGAAGGCGTCCAGTTGTGGCAACGCGCTCAAGGGGGCATGCGCCTGAGCCCAGGCTTGCAGGATCGACATCAGTTCAGCGAGTTGCTGGCGCATTTGCATCAGCCGCCCGCGCTCCGCGAGTTTCTGCCGAACATAGCGCTGGCGCAGTTGGGCGAAGTGCTGCACAAACGCGTCGGTGGGAAAGAACGCCTCCTGTGCCCGCGCGAACAGGAATCCCTGTACATAGCGCGATCCGCATTCCAGGGCGAAATTCAACTGCGCTTCGGTCTCGACGCCTTCGGCGATGATCCAGCAGCCGGTCTTTTCGGCCATCTGTGCGAGAGCCTTGACCACATCACTGCTCGGACCACCCAGTGCGGCGGCCTGGAACAGACGCATATCGAGTTTGAGAATGTCCGGTTGCAGCGCCAGCACCCGATCCAGTTGCGAGTAGCCGGCGCCAAAGTCGTCGATGGCGATTCTCGCTCCCGCCTCACGATAACGCGTGACGACTTCGGCCAGGCGTTGACCATTGCCACCCAGTTCGGTGATTTCGAAGACGATGCGTTGCGGATCAATACCGTAGCGCGCCAATTGCTTGAGACTCGGCAGCGCCTGATCGGCGCGCAAACGACTGATCCAGCGCGGCGACATGTTCAGGCTGAGAAACCAGTCTGTCGGTGCTTCATGCAAGCGGCTCAAGGCGTTGTCGCGGATTTGCCGGTCGAGGCGGCGCAGGGCAATGGCGGGTGTGCGCGGGTCGGCGAACAATGGCCCGACCGAACTCAGTTGACCGTCGTCCTGGCGCAGGCGGCCCAATGCTTCGACGCCGGCAATGCGTCCCGTCGCGGTATCGATGAAAGGTTGAAAGCAGGCGAGCGGTTGCCCGTCGATCACGGGGCCTCCTTAGTCGTTCTTGTTCTGGTGAACCCCGCCGACCGGGTAGGCGCGCGGGATTGAACCTCCGGATAAAGAGGTTCATCCCGCCGGTATTGCAAGAATGTAGCCAGATGTATCTGTTCAGCGTTTGGCCGAACTCTGCATGACCAGTTTGATCAGCGGCCCGAGGCTGGTGCCGAGCCGGATCAAACGGCTTAACCCACCGACGCCGCCGCTTTTCGTGCCTTTACCAGTGATAAAGCCCAATAGCGTAACCGCAGCCACGCCCCACAATGGCGCGTGTTTGATGCCGAAGCCACCTTGCAGGTTTTGCGTCATGCCGCGCACGCGCTGCAGCGGTTGCAGCACCTGCCCGGCTTCATGACGAATTTCCTGGCGATGCATTTCCATGCGCAGGCGGATCAACGCCTTGCGCATTTCCCGACGCGAGCTGTTGTGTGGCAGTTCAGGCAGACTCATGGCAGCAGGCGCTCCCGGTCGTTGGCCAGCTCTTCGAGCGTGCCGTGGAAAGGCGAGGATTCATCGAAGATCGCCGCCTTGAGGCGTAGCCCGCAGAAGATCGAGGCCAGGGTATAGAAAACGCACAGGCCAATGATCGCGGCCAGACGATAAGTGTCCCAGAACACGATCATCACCAATGTCGATAAACCCACCAGCAACAACAGTGCAAAGACCAAGGCCAGACCGGCGAACAGCAGGAGGCTGACGGTACGTGATTTCTGCTCCTGCAATTCAATGCCGAATAGTTCGACATGGCTGTGCAGCAGACCCAGAACGGCGGCGCCCAAGCGTCGCGTGGAAGAGGCGGTGCCCGCAGTCGGGCCGGATTCACCGATCGACATAATCAGCGCCGAGTAGCCAGCAGGCCGATCAGGAAGCCGACACCGGCTGCAATACCGACGGATTGCCATGGGTTGGCCGATACGTAATCTTCTGTGGCGGTGACCGCAGCCTGACCGCGATCGCGCAGGGTTTCTTCGGTCAGTTTAAGGGTTTCGCGAGCACGCAGCAGGCTGTCGTGGATCTGCCCGCGCAGCTCATCGGCCTGATCGCCGGCCAGGGTAGCGGTGTGCTCGAGCAACCGCTCGGTGTCGGCGACCAAAGTCTGGAAGTCGTTCATGAGGATTTCTTGAGCAGTCTTTGCCTTGATGCTGGCCATGGGTGGATCTCCGTAAGTGACGTCTGAAGCGTTCGAGTATGAGCCTTGCGCGAAGGTTCAGTACAAATGACTGGTACAACTTTTGCTGTGTCGTGGTGCGTTGCCCGGCGGTTGTGCGCTGTTGCCGAGCGTGCGCCATGAGAAACCTTATCCCAAACAAGCCCGGTTCGTGTCAGGACATCGACCTTGTGCGCCAAAGCAGTTCGCCGGATCGTCTGTTCCGTGACTGCGCGGTCGCAACTTGGTGCATGAAATGTGCGCATGAACCGCTTTGGTGCCTTTTTCGCCTTTAGGTCTGCCTGCTTATGGAAAATCTGCAAAGCGCTGTGGACACCCTGGTTCACAGCTCCAATACCTTGTTCATTCTGATCGGTGCGGTAATGGTGCTGGCGATGCACGCCGGTTTCGCCTTCCTGGAAGTCGGTACGGTCCGCCAGAAAAACCAGGTCAATGCGCTGTCGAAGATTCTTAGCGATTTCGCTGTCTCGACCCTGGCCTATTTCTTTATAGGCTATTGGATCTCTTATGGCGTGACCTTCATGCAGCCGGCGGCGGTACTGAGTGCCGATCACGGTTATGGACTGGTGAAGTTCTTCTTCCTGCTGACCTTTGCCGCTGCGATCCCGGCGATCATCTCCGGCGGCATCGCCGAACGCGCGCGTTTCGTGCCGCAGTTGTGTGCCACGGCGCTGATCGTCGCGTTCATCTATCCGTTTTTCGAAGGGATGATCTGGAACGGCAACTACGGTCTGCAAGCGTGGCTGACAGCGCAGTTCGGTTCCGCTTTCCATGATTTCGCCGGTTCCGTGGTGGTGCATGCCATGGGCGGCTGGCTGGCGTTGGCGGCGGTGCTGCTGGGGCCCCGCAATGGCCGTTATCGCGACGGCCGCCTGGTGGCGTTCGCACCGTCGAGCATTCCTTTCCTGGCGCTGGGTTCGTGGATTTTGATTGTCGGCTGGTTCGGCTTCAACGTGATGAGTGCGCAAACGCTGCAAGGTGTCAGCGGTCTGGTGGCGGTCAATTCGTTGATGGCGATGGTCGGCGGCACGATGGCGGCGCTGCTCGTCGGGCGCAATGACCCGGGCTTCCTGCACAACGGCCCATTGGCCGGGTTGGTGGCAATCTGTGCCGGGTCTGATCTGATGCATCCGGTCGGCGCGCTGGTGACCGGTGCGATTGCCGGTGCGCTGTTTGTCTGGTGCTTCACCGCTGCGCAGGTTAAATGGCGCATCGATGACGTATTGGGTGTTTGGCCACTGCACGGCCTGTGCGGCGTGTGGGGCGGGATTGCCTGCGGGATTTTCGGCCAGACTGTGCTCGGCGGTATTGGCGGCGTCAGCCTGATCAGCCAGTTGATCGGCACCGCACTCGGTGTCGCGGTGGCGTTGCTCGGTGGCTTCGCTGTGTACGGTGTGATCAAGGCGCTGCACGGGCTGCGCCTGAGTCAGGAACAAGAGTATTACGGCGCCGACCTGTCGTTGCACAAGATCGGCGCGGTGAGCCAGGACTAAGTCTCGGCATCGTCACTACCGGGATAAAAGCCGTGGAGCAGGCGATAGCGGTCAATGCGTACCTGATCGACTTTTTCCTGCACCTGATGCGCGGGCAAGCCGAGCATGATCAGGGCGTGGGAGGCGAGCATCAGGCTCGACTCCAACAGCTCCGGCACCACTTCGGTGGCGCCGGCGGCTTTCAATTCGGCCCATTGGCTGTCGTCGCGGGTGCGTACCAGTATCGGCACGTGGGCGTTGAGTCGACGCGCTTCCTTGAGGATGCGCAGGGCAATGTCGCTCTGATCCACGGCTACCACCAGCAGCCTGGCGCGCAGCAGGCCCACGGCGGTCAGCAGATCGCCGCGTGATGAGTCGCCGTAATGCACGTCGCTTTCTCCACTGGCGGCTTCCTGTACGCGAACCGGGTCACTGTCCAGCGCGATAAAAGGCTGTTTGGCATTGCGCAGAAAACGCCCGATGGATTGGCCGACGCGGCCGTAGCCACAAATCACCACGTGCTGATTGAGGTCGGCGTTGAGTGTGCTGATCTCTTCGATCTGCGCCTCCTGATTGGGTTTACGGTGCAGGGCTGCAGCGATACGTGGCGCGGCGCGTAGCAACAGTGGCGTCAGCAGCATCGAACAGAACGTTGCGGCGAGCAGAAGATCGCCCAGCGCTTCGGGCATCATGCTGTGTTGCTGCATCTGCGCCATCAATGCAAAGCAGAACTCGCCACCCTGAGCCAATGCCAGGCCGCTGCGCCACGCCGTTTCGCTGTCGCTGCCGCGCCACTTCACCAACAAAGCGACGACGACGCCCTTGATCACCATCAAACCGATGGTGAGCCCGAGGATCAGCAGGTTGTGACTGACGAACAGTTGCAGGTCGATGAGCATGCCGATGCTGACGAAAAACACCCCGAGCAGGATGTCGCGAAACGGTCGGATGTCCGCCTCGATCTGATGCCGATAGTGGCTTTCACCGAGCAACATGCCGGCCAGAAATGCACCGAGGGCAGGGGACAGGCCCAGCAGGTGAGTCAGCCACGCGGTCAACAGCACAATCACCAGCGCCAGCAGCACGAACAACTCTGCCGAGCGTGACGCGGCCACTTCATGGAACAGCCTCGGCAATAACCAGCGACTGGCCAGCAGCAGACCGACAAACAGCACCACGGTTTTTGCCAGCGTCAGTGGCAGCGCCCAGTACCAGGCTTGGTCGCTGCTCCCGGCAAACACTGGCACCAACGTCAGCAGCAATACTGCGACAACGTCCTGAAACAGCAAAACGCCAACGGCATTCTGCCCGTGACTGCTGAACACCTCGCCGAGGCTGCCTAACTCTTTGGTCACAATTGCCGTGGATGACAGCGAAAGCCCGGCGCCGAGCAGCAGCGCCGGGGTCATCGGCATGCCCAGCAGCATCAGCAGCAGACCGAGCAGCGCAGTGCTGATCAGCACCTGTTGGCTGCCGAGACGAAAAACCACCTGGCGCAAAGCGATCATCTTCGACAGGGAAAACTCCAGACCCAGTGAAAACAACAGAAACACCACGCCCAATTCGGCCACATCAGGCAGATGTTCGCTCTCGTTGACCCAGTCGAATGCACTCGGCCCCACCAGCAATCCCACGCAGAGATAGCCCAGCACCGGCGGCAATCGCAGGCGCCGAAACAGGGCAATCACCACGAGGGATGAGACGAGGATAATCAACAGATTGGCAAACACTGGACACTCCGATGTCAGATTCAGGCTTTTCAAGCGTAGAGGCAAAAAGGCCGGGAGGATCGCGTAATCGGCATTTGTACGGACTGATTTGCGTCAGGGTTTTGCGTGTACACCCTCGTCGGGGTACTGCAGCCTTTGGGCGGTGGCGGCTCGACGGGTTTTCAGGTGCGGCCTAGAATAGGCCGACTATTTTTTGGTTGAGCAATCATGCCTCCTGAATGTCAGCTGTTCGGCACCCTGGGATGTCATCTGTGCGAAGTCGCTGAGGCTGAGCTGATGCCTTTTGTCGAGCATGGCTTGCTGGTCGAACTGGTCGATATTGCGGAGGATGAATCGTGGTTCGAGGCTTATAGCCTGCGAATTCCGGTATTGCGCCGTGTCGACACAGGGGCTGAATTGGCCTGGCCATTCAACGCCGATCAAGTCGTGGCGTTTCTGGGTTAATCCGGATTTCCTTGTTCATCCCGCCGGTCGCTACTGCCATCCATGCCTTGGCATTTTGCGGCTTCATCGGTTACTGTATGTTCATACAGTAAATGCGTCAGAGGGATGAACCGTGGTCAATGTCGAACAGTTGAAGAACAGCGTAAACCGGATGTCGGTTGACGTAGTGCGCGAGGCCGTTCTCGAATTGCGCCTGGACGGGTTGGTCACGGAAGGCAAGACGCCGTTCAACAAGCTGCATTTCAATACTTGCTTTGCCGAAATCGAGGCCTTGTTTCAGCGTGCCGGTTACCACAAGCAACTTGATGTGGTCGGTTATCAGGGCTTGCTCTACGCGTTGTATGACCCGGGCCGCTGGGAGGCAGTCGATGTGCTGCGCTGGCTCAAGGAGTTCACAGAAGCTGCAGCGCTCAAGTCGATCCCGGCCTGAGCCATTCTGCGCTAGGTTCGTGTCCCTCACTGTTGGATAATGCCGAGCTGTATTGAGGGTCCGAATTTCCGTATGTCCACATCTACATTCTCTGCCGCTCAGAATCAGGCGAGCACGCTTTATCTGCCGCCCGGTGCCTGGCTGACCGTACTCGATTGCCTGTGCGAGCATTTCCGCGCCATCGATCGCGCGCAATGGCTGGACCGCATCGCCCGGGGGCGGGTGCTGGATGGCAATGGCCAGCCGATCTCGGTGGACTTGCCTTACAAGGAAGGTCTGCGGATTCATTATTTTCGCGAAGTGCCGGACGAGAAGCCGATCCCGGTGGTCGAGTCGATCCTGTATGCGGACGAACATTTGGTGGTGGCGGACAAACCGCATTTTCTGCCGGTGACGCCTGCCGGCGAATACGTTGAGCAAACCTTGTTGCGCAGGCTGATTCGTCGCCTGGACAATCCTCACCTGGTGCCACTGCACCGCATCGACCGGCACACAGCAGGACTGGTGATTTTTTCAGCCAACCCGCAGACCCGGTCGGCCTATCAGTCGCTGTTCCCCACGCGGCAGATCGACAAGCGCTATGAGGCTATCGCTCCGGCGCTGCCGGATCTGAACTTCCCCCTGGTGCACAAAAGTCGTCTGGTGGATGGCGAACCGTTTTTCCGCATGCAAGAAGGCGCCGGTGCCAGCAATACCGAAACGGCAGTGGAAGTCCGGGAAAAGCATGGCGATCTATGGCGCTATGGTTTGTTTCCGGTCACAGGCAAGAAACATCAGCTGCGTGTCCATATGACAGCGTTGGGCGCGAGCATCTGCAACGATCCGTTTTATCCGGATGTGTTGAAAGACGTTGAGGATGACTATGCCAATCCGCTGAAACTGCTGGCACAGGGGTTGCGGTTTATTGATCCGGTGACCGGTGAAGAGCGCGAGTTCGAGAGCCGGATCACACTACATTGGTAACACCGAAGCCACGTTTCCAGCGCCCATGAAAAAGCCCGCATTAATGCGGGCTTTTCTGTATCCGATGTCGACCCAGAGCTTACAGCTCTTTAACGGTACGAACCTGATCCTTGTTGATGCGAGTTTCTTTGCCGTCCAGCTGTTTGAACTCGTAGAAGCCCGAATCGTCATCGTATTTCGGGGTGTCGACGGCCTGGATTTCGCGACCGTCATTCAAGGTGATCACTGTAGGCGACGAGCAACCGGCGAGGGTGGCCAGGCCCAGTGCGAGCATGAAAGTGGCGAGGGTCCGTTGAGTCATGGGTGTGTCTCCGAATGGGAATTCTTTTGGTTACTGAGCTTGAGACGTATACAAGGCGTGAGAGTTCCTTGAGTGCTGTCAGTCTGACACAGTGTTGTGGGAATTTAACAGTTCGGGGGTATTGAGATTGGCCAGACGCGGGTCATTGTCCGGGCATTGCAGGGCAGTGGCACCAAGCTCGCGCATGACTCGGCCGGGGCTGCGTTCCCCGGCGTTCCAGGCCTTTTCGAAGTCGGAACGAAGGGCTACCGGAATCACGCACAGCAACGGTTCCCAATGCCCGTCATGGCGCAACATTAAAGGTTTTTCAGGATGCTGATTGGCCGTCTCGCGCATGCTTTGTAGCAAGGCTGCATCAATTCGAGGCACATCACAGGGCAAGACCAGCAGATGGGTATGGCGCGCAGCTTCCAGACCGGCTCGAATACCCGCCAACGGACCCGGAAAATCACCCTCGTCATCGACCACCAAATGATCGGCAAATGGCGCGTAACGCTCGCGATTACGGTTGCAGGAGATGATCAGGTCGTCGGTCAGTCCACGAACCTTGCGCTGCAAATGCGCAATCAACGGCTCGCCTAGCCACTCGACCAAGCCTTTGTCCTGACCGCCCATGCGTTGGCCGCGTCCGCCTGCCAGGAGCAGAATGGAGCAGCGGGGCAGTTGCGTATCGAGGGTCATGGCAGCTCTCCAGAGGGGCGGCGAAAAAATGAGGCGCTGTGATATAACACCGGGCTGTTTCTCCTACAACTGGACGAGCCTATGAAAGCCAAGGCTGATGTACCTTTCGTGCCGCTCAATATTGCGGTGCTGACTGTCAGTGATACCCGAACACTGGAAACCGACACCTCAGGTCAAGTCTTCGTCGACCGTTTGGCGGCGGCAGGCCACCATCTGGCGGAGCGGGTGTTGCTGAAAGATGACCTCTACAAAATTCGCGCGCAAGTGGCTACCTGGATTGCCGACGATGTTGTGCAGGTTGTGTTGATCACCGGCGGTACCGGTTTCACTGGCCGCGACAGCACACCTGAAGCCGTTGCCTGTCTGCTCGACAAGCAGGTCGACGGGTTTGGTGAGCTGTTCCGGCAGATATCGGTGGCTGATATCGGCACTTCAACTGTGCAGTCCCGTGCGCTGGCGGGTCTGGCCAATGGCACGCTGGTTTGCTGCTTGCCGGGTTCGACCAACGCTGTACGCACGGGTTGGGATGGCATCCTGGGCGAGCAGTTGGACGCACGTCACCGCCCGTGCAATTTCGTGACTCATTTGAAGCAGGCGGCGCCTTGTGAATCCCGTGGGTAAGCCGGGCAAGACCGGGGCATTGATGCCGGTTGAGGTGGCGCTGGCGCGTCTGCTCGAAATGGCGGAAGCCTCTCCCATTGTCGAGCATGAATATTTATCGCTGGCCCACGTGCAAGGGCGTGTGCTGAGCGACGATCTGATTTCGACGCTGGATCTGCCGCCTTGGCCGAACAGTGCCATGGACGGTTATGCATTGAACCTGGCGGATTGGAATGGCCAGGCGATGCCGGTCAGTCAGAAGGTGTTCGCCGGACAATCCCCCGAACCTCTGAAGCCGGGCACCTGTGCACGGATTTTTACTGGGGCTCCGGTGCCGGCGGGTGCTGATTGCGTTGAAATGCAGGAAAACACTGAGGTTCAAGCCGATGAAAAGGTGCGCTTCCTCGAGCCGATGAAGGCGGGGCAGAACATCCGTCCGCAAGGCCAGGAAACCACCGTCGGTGAGTTGATCCTGCCCGCCGGGACTCGGTTGGGCCCCATTGAGCAGGGATTGGCTGCTTCGCTGGGGTGTGCCGGGTTGAAGGTCGTGCGCAAGGTTCGCGTCGCGGTGATCTCCACGGGTGATGAATTGGTCGAGCCGGGCCAGGCATTGGGCCCGGGGCAGATTTACAACAGCAATCGGGTGTTGCTGTGCAGTTGGTTGCAACGTCTGGGCTGTGAGGTGATCGATGCCGGTATTCTTCCGGATAATCTGGCCACTACCCGTGCCCGTCTGGGGGAGTTGCAGGATGTTGATCTGATCCTTTCCACGGGTGGCGTGTCGGTAGGTGAGGCGGATTTTCTGGGTGTCGCGTTGCGAGAAGAGGGCGAGCTTGCCCTTTGGAAGCTGGCGATCAAACCTGGAAAACCGCTGACGTTTGGCCATTTCCGCAATGTGCCGGTCATTGGCTTGCCAGGAAATCCGGCATCGACGCTGGTGACCTTTGCGCTACTCACTCGGCCATATCTGTTACGCCGTCAGGGCGTGCGGGACGTCGAGCCGCTGAAGTTCACCGTGCCGGCGGGTTTTGACTGGCCGGTGGCAGGCAATCGGCGTGAGTACCTGAGAGGCCGTCTGGAGCAAGGGCGGGCCACTGTTTACCGCAACCAGAGCTCCGGCGTTCTGCGTAGCGCCGCGTGGGCAGATGGATTGGTCGAAGTGCTGGAGGGGCGCACACTGAGCGCCGGCGACGAAGTGATCTTCGTTCCGCTGAGTGATCTGCTGGACTGACCGCTGTGTCGCAAATGCAGGCGTCGGCTGGCGGCGCCTGCAATGACTCATTCAGTTAATTGCTGATCAGTGTCACAAGCTGGTCGAATCGGCTATTGGCCACCCAACCCAGCAGACCCAGCACTACCGCTGTCGCACCCGCCGAGTAGGCAAGCCGGTGTTTGATTGTTCTGACATCGCTGCGAACTTCGTCCATGTCCCGCCGAAGGTACTTGAGATGGGTTTCCAGCTCGGTAACACGAGGTTCCATTTCAACTTCTCCAGTGGTTCTGGCGCTGTTCTTGAATTCGGACTTTTGATCCGCGCGACTTTCGACGAGAGGGCCAACCGGGCTCAATGGCATTCTGGCTTCATGACTGGGCATGGAAGCATCCACCGGTTGTTTCAACCGTTCGCTTGCAAACTTTTTCAGCTCTCGAACTGGCAAGAGCCCTGGGGGGGTATCCACTCATTACATGCACGTCCTTGTGTGTTGGATTGATGATTGCTACCGCCAGCACAAGGTGACCCAATGCTGGAAGCGGGTCAATTAAGCCGATTCCGCATGTTTTGTAGGAAAAAATACCGCTGTGTAGGACGTCAAGGTCAGAAGACTGAATTAATTACGGGGCTTACGGCTTTTTTGCGGGCGGCGGTGGTCAAGATGTCTCGAACCGATTCGATTAGGGAGTGATGTGATGAGTGAACGCCGGGCGCTGTTGATTCTGCATGGCAAGCAGGCACTCAACGAGGCGGTACGCACCGCCGTCGAGGACAAGCGCAAACAAGGCTGGGAGCTGGCCGTGCGCTTGACTTGGGAGGCCGGGGACGCTCAACGGTGGGTGGAGCAAGCCTTGGCGGACGGCTACACAAAGATTATCGCCGGGGGGGGAGATGGCACGTTGCGCGACATCGCCGAAGCGCTCGCGGCACATCCAGGCAAAGCCAGTCTCGTCCTTTTGCCTTTGGGCACCGCCAATGATTTTTGCCGCGCAGCCGGCGTGCCGCTGGAGCCTGCCGAAGCCCTTGAGTTGCTCGATGTGCCGCCGCGCGACATCGATCTGGGCGAAGTGGGTGGGCAGATTTTCCTCAATATGGCCACCGGTGGTTTCGGCAGTCAAGTCACGGCCAATACGTCCGAGGATTTGAAAAAAGTACTCGGCGGTGCGGCCTATCTGTTCACCGGCCTGTCACGATTCAGCGAGCTGCATGCTGCTTATGGCGAACTTCAGGGGCCGGATTTTCATTGGCGTGGCGAATTGTTGGCACTGGGTATCGGCAATGGTCGTCAGGCCGGCGGCGGACATGAACTGTGCCCGCAGGCACTGGCTGATGACGGGTTGCTTGATATCAGCATCCTGCCGGCGCCACAGGAGCTGGTGGGCACGTTGAAGACGTTGCTCAGTGATGGTTTCGGGATCGATAACATGTTTGTTCGAACCCGTTTGCCATGGGTCGAAATCAAGGTGGCCGAAGGGCTTTGCATCAACCTTGATGGCGAGCCGCTGGAAGGCGACAACATGCGATTTGAAGCGCGTCCGGCGGCGTTGCGTGTGCACTTGCCGGAGCATTCTCCATTGTTGGGCGCCGCCCGTTCGGTCAGTCGTCCAGGCTGATGATCTGTTCGCGCACGGCGAAAAGCACCAGGCCCGCTACGTCGTAGATTTGCAGACGCTTCATGATCTGTGAGCGGTGGGTCTCGACCGTCTTGATGCTCAGCCCCAGGCCATTGGCGATTTCCCGTGTGGATTTCCCCCGCACGATCAAACGCAGGATTTCCAGCTGGCGCGCAGTCAGATTGTGCGAGTCGGCGGTCTCCGGCTGTTGCTTCTGATTGCGGGTCAGGGCCTGGTTGATCACGGTGTGTGCGATGGCGGGGCTCAGGTAACGCTCGTTGTTGCGCAAGGCTTCCAGTGCATGTTCCAGCTCGGTAGCCGTCGTATCCTTGAGCAGGTAGCCGTGGGCGCCGGATTCTAGCGCCTGCATGATCAGCGCCGGATCGGTGTGCATCGACAAGATCAGCACCTTGCTCTGCGGACGCACTCGCTTGAGCCGTTGCAGGGCTTCCAGGCCACCGGTTTCTTTCATGGAGATATCCAGCAACACGATATCCGGACTCAGTTGCTCGACCATTTCGAGCAACTGCGAACCGTCATTGGCCTCGCCAATCACCGCGTAACCGGGAATATCCAGCACCAGAGCGCGCACGCCGGCCCTGATCAGCGAGTGGTCATCCACCAGAAGTAAGTTGCAAGTCAACGCATAACCTTATTCGTACTGGCCCGCTCGAGTGCGCGAGGCGCCCAGGGCAAGAGTGCTTCGATTTGAGTGCCTTTGCCCGGTTCGCTGATGACGTTCAGGGTGCCACCCAGTTGCTCGATTCGTTCGGCCATCCCGGCCATGCCTCGTTGTCCTTCTCGACCCGGATTGGCCGACGGGGCGAATCCCAGACCGTCATCGCTGATCAGCAGCGTCAGCCCTTTGGGCAGACGTTGCACGCGTATCACCAGGTTTTTTGCCTGGGCGTGACGCAGGATATTGGTAACAGCCTCCTGGGTGATGCGGAACGCGGCGACCGCCATTTCTTCCGGAATACCGTTGAGGCGCTGCTGGCAATCGAGGCTCCAGTGCACGCTGGTGTTGGTCAATGTCTTGAGCAGATGTGCACGCAGGCTGGCTTCAAGCCCCAGGCTGGTCAACTGCCGTGGATTGAGAATGGCCGAAACGTCGCGCACTTTGTCGAGGGTTTCTTCCAGGGTGGCGCACAGCAGCGTGCATTGCTCCTGCAAGTCATCCGGCAGGCGTCGCTTGAGCCACTCGCTCTGCAGTTTGGCGGCCGTCAGCAACTGGCCGATATCGTCGTGCAATTCGCGGCTGAGGCGATGGCGCTCGTTTTCCTGGACTTCCAGCAAGCGGTCGGCGAGCTCCTGCGGCTGAAATTTGATCGATTTGCGTGACAGTCGATATTGCACCCAGACACACGCGGTAGCGGCGATGTCGAGCAGTAGCAGTCCGAGGCAAAGGGGGACCGAAAGACCATAGGTCAGCAGGCTGCCGAGGGTGGCCGCGACACACAGTATGAGTGTGAACCGGCGTGCATTTTCCCGGGAGGGTGGCCATGTAGTGATTGACTTGAGGCTGGCGTACATAACGGATGGAGCCAATGGATGTTCGCTGCGGGCAGACCGGCCTGAGGCTGGCGGGTCTCTGTCTGAAAATGCTGTCAATTATGTTATTGGTTTCAACGCGGTCCAGTGAATGTATTGACCGCCAACATCAGTGGATAGCTGTCGCTGAAATCACTGTGCCATTAATTTGAAAGCAACTAATGGGCGGCATAATACCACTTAAGATACCGTTGGTCGCGCTCGCTATATATGTCCATTGAGTCAGGAAATACGTGTTTTGGACGCAAGTTCCATAATGGAAAAAGTCGATTTATTGAGTTCGATAGATGTAGGTGTTACCTGAAGTTGTGCTTCTTAACACACAGGCAAACCCTGAGGTCGGCAGAAAACATGGGTGTCTGTCGTCGGTGATTATTTAATTCGATTTGTCGCTGGCAGGTATGAACTATTCAATTACGACATTCAACGTTTGCGTTCAAAGCGCCTGCGCGGATACAGCGTGTTGATCAGGCTTGTCCCGAGTAGGGCAATGGGGGCAAACGTTTGCCCGTCAGTGGTGGCTTAAGCTGGCTTTGGCCGACCTGGAAGGCGAAGGCTTCGATCAGTGAGGTCTGTTCACTTTCATCCAGACTCAGTTGCCCGGTCTGCTGATCGACCAGTTCAAGCTGCCAGGCCATCAACGTGAAGCAATCCTGCAACGCGACCAGGGCCTGTTCGTGAAGGTCGACGCGGTCCTGGGTCAGGTTGAGCAGGCTGTAAATATGCAGAGAGAATTCTGAAATTGCCTCCAGCGCCAGGGCTTCAGCCCTGCGTGCGAGTTTGAGGAGGGTATTGAGCATGCACTCGATAGCGTCTTTGTCATTGCTGATCAGTTGCAGATGGCTAAGGCATTCTTCGGACTTGGCCAGGAGTTGTTCGGCCTCGACCAGGAATTCGGGGAAGCGTTGTACCCACTCTTTGCGGTCCATTGGCATGCTTATCTCCACCACGTCATGTCTGATGAGGGAATGCCGTGTGTGACGACGATCATGAATCGTCGGGAGATCGCGCCCAGAGGTGCAGGTGCACAGGCTGAGGGGTTCCAGAGGGGTTGTTTCCACTGAACTGCGATCGCACACAATAGCCTGACTCCGTTCATGCAATGAGAATGGCGTCACATTAATGGCTATTGGATATTGCGAATATCAGGTTGGGCCTGATTGTTACTAGGGGAATCCCTTAGACACGGGAACCTACCGTGCAAACCGAGGTCGCGCCGTAGAGAATGTAGCAGATGAAAATCACCGGGCCAGTAAAGCATGATGTTAATGTGACATCAATGCCTGATCATGGCATTTTTGACGGGGTCGGGTATGGCAATCAAGAACCGCTATTTGCCGCCGATAACCTCACATAGTGAATTCATCAGAACAAGCCCAGGAGTCATTGATGGCCGGCATTCTCGACACGGTAGACCAACGCACGCAACTGGTGGGTGAGAATCGCCTGGAAATTCTCATGTTTCGACTGGCCGGACGTCAGTTGTTCGCGATCAACGTGTTCAAGGTCCAGGAAGTGCTGCAACTGCCGAAACTGACTTTGATGCCGCAGCGTCACCCGTTTGTCTGCGGGGTGGTCAATTTGCGCGGTCAGACCTTGCCGGTGATCGATCTGTCGCAGGCAATCGGCATGCGTCCATTGGTGCCGGGCCCGAACAGCACCATCATCGTCACCGAGTACAACCGTTCGGTGCAGGCATTCCTTGTGGGCGGTGTGGACCGCATCGTCAACATGAACTGGGAAGCCATTCTGCCGCCGCCGACCAGTGCCGGGCGTCAACACTATCTGACCGCGATCAGCAAGGTCGACGATCAACTGGTGGAAATCATCGACGTCGAGAAAGTCCTCGCCGAAATCGTCCCGTATAACGCCAAGGTCTCGCGCGAAAAACTTGATGATCCGGTGCTGGAGCGCGCCCGTGGCCGTGAAGTGTTGCTGGTGGACGACTCCAACGTGGCCCTCTCGCAATTGCGCGACACCCTCGGCCAGCTCGGCGTGAAGATGCACATTGCCAGCGATGGTTTGAAAGCCCTGAACATGCTCAAGGCCTGGGCCGATACTGGCGTGAACATGACCGACAAGCTGCTGATGATCTTCACCGATGCGGAAATGCCGGAAATGGACGGTTATCGCCTGACTACCGAAATTCGCAATGACCCGCGTCTGCGTGGCTTGTACGTGGTGTTGCATACGTCGCTTTCCGGCAGTTTCAACGACTCGATGGTGAAGAAGGTCGGCTGCGACAACTTCCTCTCCAAGTTCCAGCCGGACAAACTGGTCGACGTGGTTCGCCAGCGTCTGATGCTCGACGAAGTCCCGGCCTGATCCAAACGCCCACAGCCTCCTGTAGGAGCGAGCTTGCTCGCGAAGGCGGATTCCCTTTCGACACATGTGTTGAATGATTTCCGCTTTCGCGAGCATCGCTCCCACAAGGTTTGCAGCGCACAAACTCCTTTGATTCGCGGATAAAGCTCGTATAGGGTGGCGTTTTTATTCTCCAGGGAGCTGGCCATGCTGCGTCTGAGCGCGCTTTATCGTTACCCGTTGAAATCCGGCAAAGTCGATGTGCTGCAGCGCGTCGACCTCGACAAGCTGGGGCTCGATGGCGATCGACGCTGGATGCTCGTGGACGAAGCCAGCGGCCGCTTCCTGACCCAGCGCGCCGAAGCGAAGATGAGTCAATTGTCGGCGCTGTGGAATGCGCAGGGCGGGCTGACTTTGAGCGCACCGCAACGCTCTTCCATCGAAATCGCCTTGCCGGGCAACGACGCCGAACTGCGCGGTGTGACGATCTGGCGTGACACCCTGCGTGTGCCGGATGCCGGTGACGAGGCGGCGCGCTGGGTCAGTGATTTCATCGGTAAACCCACTCGTCTGGTGCAGGTCCCGCTGGATCGCGCTCGCACCACCCAGGCGGGCTATGGCAACGATGATGATCAGGTCGCGTTCGCCGATGGATTTCCGCTGCTGTTGATTGGCGAGGCATCCCTGCAGGATCTATCGCAAAAGGTCGGACGCCCGTTGGAAATGCTGCGTTTTCGGCCGAACCTGGTGATCGAAGGCAGCGAGGCGTATGCCGAAGATGGCTGGAAGCGCATTCGCATTGGCGACGTCGAGTTCCGCGTGGTCAAGCCGTGCTCGCGCTGCATTCTCACCACCATCGACCCGCAAACCGGTGAGCGCAGTGCCGATCGCGAGCCGCTGGCCACCTTGCAGAAGTATCGCGCCGAAGCCGATGGCGCGATGTTCGGGCAGAATCTGGTCAACGACAGCAATGGTCGACTCGAAGTCGGTATGCCGGTGGAAGTGCTCGAGTAATCAGTCGCTGAAACGAAAATGCCCGTGTCCTTGGACACGGGCATTTTTATGGGTGATGTACTGCTATGTTCGGTGCGAACCGTGGGTTCAGCCGCGGTATTCGCACAGGTAAGCAGTGTCGACCGCCACCTTCAGCTGGAACTTGCTGTTGGCCGGAACGTTGAACTGGCTGCCGGCGGCGAAGGTTTCCCAGTCGCTGCTGTCTGGCAGTTTGACCGTCAGTGCGCCAGACACGACGTGCATGATTTCACGCTGAGCGGTGCCGAATTCGTATTCGCCCGGGGCCATGACGCCGATGGTCGCCGGACCTTCAGCGGTGCCAAAGGCGATCGACTTGACGGTGCCGTCGAAGTACTCGTTGACTTTAAACATGGGCGATTCCTCGAAAAGGGTTAAAAAATGGAGGCGGCCAGTATGCACAAGGCTTTTCGCGCCGTCACCTGCCCGGCTTCTGTCTGGTGAGTTCTCGAATTGACCCTAGAGTGGCAAGACCAGTGGCAACAACCGCGCGGTGTTGCGCGCATCCTCCAGCGCCCGATGTTGCTGACCACTGAACTGCATGCCAGCCAGTTGTAGCGCACCGTTGAGGCCCAATGGCCGCTCCAGGCGGCGAGCCTTGGCGAAGCGTTGTTTGAGGTTCATATGCGGCACTTTGCTTAGCCCGCTGTCGATTTGCAGACGCTGCCATTCCTGCAGCAACTGCTTGCGGTCGTAATCGCCCCAGCTGGCCCAGCCTTCGAGGCGCGTCTGATGCTGCGCAAGCCAGCGTTCGAACGCTGGCCAGACTTCGGACAGCGGCTGGGCCGAGTCGATGTTGGCTTGAGTGATGTGCGTGAGTTCACGACAAAAAGGCGTCAGCAACGGCCGCCGCGTCGGTTTGACGAAGCGCTGGAAATGATCCTGCTCGCGCCCGGCGCGATCGACCAGTGTGGCGCCGATCTCGATAATTTCCATTTCGGTGACCGGCCAGCCACCTTCATCGGTGGTGGCTTCCAGATCTATGATCAGCCAGTGGGGCATCGCAGGGTTCCTGATTTCCGCGTTCTGATATCTCAGAGCGTAGTCAAAACCCGCATGCGTGTGTGGGCGACTACTCGACCTGCAACAGAACCTGACGATTTTTTACCTGATCGCCGACCTTGACCTGCACCCGCTTGAGCACGCCGTCGATGCCGGCCTTGAGCGGGTGCTCCATTTTCATTGCCTCCAGTACCACCAGCAGCTGACCTTTGCTGACCGGACTGCCTTCGCTGACCAATACGTCGACGATGGCGCCGTCCATCGGTGCTTTCAAGGTGCCGGAACTGACGCTGGTCTGACTGTCGATCACGGCGTGAGTTCGATCCTCCAGACGCAGACTGCCGGGATGGGTAAACAGCCAGAGTTGTGCGGCATCCAGGCGATAGGCATGGCGCTGGCGTAGACCGTCGGCTTCCAGTGTCACCGACTGCGTATCGTGGGCGATGAGTTTCAATTCAAGCGTGCGTTCGGCCACCTGCACGGTGAACGCGCCTTGCGCCTGCGGGAGAAGTTGCACCGTCCAGTTTTGATCGTCGAGGCCGAGGCGATAATGCAGCGGCACACTGGCGTTGTTGCGCCAGCCGGTGAGCGGGGCGCGGTGGGAGAGGGCGCTGGTTTGATAGAACAGCACCGTTGCGATCGCCAGTTGCTCGGCATCGGGAACGGAGCGGTGTAAGCAGGGGTGATCGCTGAAGTACTGCGCAATGAAGGCAGTACTGAATTCACCGCTGATGAACTGCGGATGTTGCAACAGGCTGGCGAGCAGGCGCTGATTGCTTTGCATCCCGAGCAGCACCGTGTCTTGCACCGCGCGCAGCAGTTTGCGCCGGGCCTCTTCGCGGGTGGCGCCGTGGGCGATCAGTTTGCCGAGCATCGGGTCATAGAACGGGCTCACCGATTGCCCTTCAAGCAAGCCGTGATCGATTCGCGAACCGTGTTGCAGTGCCGGCTCCCAGGCTTCTACCCGACCGGTTTGCGGGAGGAAGTCTTGCGCGGGATCTTCGGCGTAAAGCCGCACTTCCATGGCATGCCCGTTGAGCTGGACCTGGTCCTGAGTCAGCGGCAATGGCTGCCCCTCGGCGACCCGCAATTGCCACGCGACCAGATCCAGCCCTGTAATCAGTTCAGTCACCGGGTGCTCGACTTGCAGACGCGTGTTCATTTCCAGAAAGTAGAACTGCCCGCGTGCATCGAGCAGAAATTCCACGGTGCCGGCGCCGACGTAGTTGACTGCGCGCCCGGCCTTCAATGCTGCTTCACCCATGGCCTGACGCAACTCGGCAGTCATCACCGGGCAAGGGGCTTCTTCGATAACTTTTTGATGGCGACGCTGGATCGAACAGTCGCGTTCGCCGAGGTAGATCAAGTTACCGTGTTGATCGCCGAACAACTGCACTTCGACATGCCGTGGTTCGATCAGCGCCTGTTCGAGGATCAGTTCGTCACTGCCGAAACCGTTCAGAGCTTCGGAGCGCGCGGTGCGCAGTTGTGCCGGTAAATCCGCGGCGTTGTGCACCAGACGCATGCCGCGTCCACCGCCGCCGGCGCTGGCTTTGATCATCAGCGGGTAACCGATCCGTTCGGCCTCGCACAGCAACGTTGCGTCGTCCTGTTCGACACCCTGATAACCGGCTATACAAGGCACTCCGGCTTCGAGCATGGCGATTTTTGACTGGCGTTTGCTGCCCATCAATTCGATGGCTTCGACACTGGGGCCGATGAAGATCATCTCAGCCTGTTCGCAGGCGCGGGCGAATTCGGCGTTTTCCGAGAGAAAACCGTAGCCGGGGTGAATTGCATTGGCGCCGCTGCGGCGGGCGGCGTCGAGGATAGCCGGGATGTTCAGGTACGACTGCTGCACCGGGGCGGGGCCAATATGTACGGCTTGATCGGCCATTTTCACGTGCAAGGCCTCGGCGTCGGCATCGCTGAAGACGGCGACGGTACGGTAGCCCAAGGCTTGGGCGGTACGCTGGATGCGGCAGGCGATTTCACCGCGGTTGGCGATCAGGATTTTGTGGATGGCGGGCATGGTGATCTTCCTGAAGTTTTGGCGGTGGAAGTGATGGCCTCATCGGCAGCAGGCTCGCTCCCACAGGTTTTGTGGGCGATGCAAAGCCCATGTGGGAGCTGGCTTGCCAGCGATGCTTCTAGGTGGCCCACCGAGGTTTACGTTTTTGCACAAAAGCCATGGTGCCCTCGATCCCTTCATCGCCAGTCACCGCCTCGCTAAACCACTGCGCCGCCTCATCCAGCAATTCACTCGAAGGCTGACCAGCGCTCGCCAACAACAATTTCTTGGTCATGGCATTCGCTTCTGGCGCGCAACACAGCACATGTTGCAGCACTTCATCCAAACGCTCGGCGAGTGCCTGCGCATCCTGCTCGACAAAATGCACCAACCCCAAACGCCGCGCCTGATGCCCGTCGAATCGCGCCGCCGTCAGCGCCAATCTGCGGGTTTCGGTCAGGCCGATACGCTGCACCACAAACGGCGCGATCTGCGCCGGCAGTAAACCGAGGCTGGTTTCCGGCAGACCGAATTGCGCCTGATGATCGGCAATGGCGATATCGCTGACGCACGCCAACCCGAAACCACCGCCGAGCACCGCGCCTTGCAGCACGGTGATCAGCACTTGCGGCGTGTGCTGCGCTTCTTCCAGCAAGGCGCCGAACGCACGATTCAAATCGCGGTAAGCCTCGCTACCCTGAGCTCGGGCGTTGGCCATGTCCTTGATATCGCCACCGGCGCAGAAATGCCCACCAGCACCGCTGAGTACCAGGGCCCGAATGCTGCGCTCATTGCGTACGGACTTCAGCACTGCGCGCAACTCGCTGACCATCTGCAGACTCATCGCATTACGGCTGTCTGGCCGATTGAGGGTGATGTGCAGCACGCCGCCATGCAGTTCCAGCAACAGCGTCTGACATTGCGGCAGGTTGCTCATTTCTTTTTCCCCGGGAGGGTGCCCATCAGTTTGCAGATGATCCCCAGCATGATTTCGTCGGCGCCACCGCCAATCGACACTAGCCGTACATCTCGATAGGCGCGCGCCACCGGGTTGTCCCACATGAAACCCATGCCGCCCCAATATTGCAGGCAGCTGTCGCTGACTTCGCGGCCGAGGCGTCCGGCCTTGAGCTTGGCCATCGATGCCAGCCGCGTAACGTCCTGGCCTTTCACGTACTGCTCGGTGGCCTGATAGACCAGCGCGCGCAGGCATTCGATTTCAGTTTGCAGTTCGGCGAGGCGGAAGTGGATGACCTGATTGTCGATCAGCGCATTGCCGAAGGTCTTGCGCTCCTTGCAGTACTCGATGGTGCTGTCGACGCAATATTCCAGGCCCTTGATCATGTTCGCTGCGCCGAACAGGCGTTCTTCCTGAAACTGCAGCATCTGCATCATGAACCCGGCGCCTTCGTGGCCGATGCGATTGCGCTGCGGCACGCGCACGTTGTCGAAAAACACCTGGGCGGTTTCCGAACTGCGCATGCCGAGTTTGTCCAGGTGCGAACTGAGGCTGATCCCCGGCGTATTCATCGGCACCATGATCAGCGATTTGTTGATGTGCGGTTTATCGTCCGAAGTATTGGCCAGCAGGCAGATGAAATCGGCACTCGGTGAGTTGGTGATCCACATCTTGCTGCCGTTGATCACGTAGTCGTCACCATCCTTGTGTGCGGTGGTTTTCAGCCCGGCGACGTCGGAGCCGGCACCGACTTCGGAAACACCGATACAGCCGACCTGTTCGCCAGTGATTGCCGGCCGCAGGAATTCTTCGCGCAGTTCATCGGAGCCGAAGCGGGCGAGGGCTGGCGTGCACATGTCGGTCTGTACGCCGATCGACATCGGAATGCCGCCGCAATGAATGGTCCCGAATTCTTCGGCGGCGACAATCGAATAGCTGTAATCGAGGCCCATGCCGCCGAATTTTTCCGGTTTCGAAATGCCGAGCAAACCGAGGTCGCCAGCCTTGCGGAAAATCTCGTGGATCGGAAAGCGCCCGGCCTTTTCCCATTCATCGACGTGCGGGTTGATGTCGTGCTCGACGAATTGGCGGACGGTACGGCGCAGGGCTTCGTGTTCCGGTGTGAAGATCATTGTTATTGTTCTCCGTAGGGTCCGTGGCGGTCAGAACCGGCTGACGCCGAAGCTGTTGGGTTGCAACGTGCGAATGTCGGCTTCGTGGCAGATGTCCAGTAAGTAGCCGAGCAGGGTGCGGGTGTCACGGGGGTCGATCAGCCCGTCATCCCACAGATTGGCGCTGCCATAGAGCGCGGTGGACTGGCTGTCGAGTTTCTGCGCGGTGACCTGTTCGAGCATGTCGAGCATTTTCGGGTCCGGCGTCAGGCCGTCCTTGAGCTGTTTGGCTTCGGTGACGATGCGCAATACCTTGCCGGCTTGCGCGCCGCCCATCACGGCGGTGCGGCTGTTCGGCCATGCGAAGATGAAGCGTGGGTCGAGGCCGCGCCCGCACATCGCGTAGTTGCCGGCGCCGTAGGAGCCGCCGACGACAAGGGTCAGTTTAGGCACCCGCGCATTGGCCACCGCTTGAATCAGTTTCGAGCCATGTTTGATCACGCCTTGCTGCTCGGATTCGGTGCCGACCATAAAACCGGTGGTGTTATGGAAGAACAGCAGCGGTGTCTGGCTCTGATCGCACAACTGGATGAACTGCGCTGCCTTGCTCGCACCTTTCGGTGTGATCGGGCCGTTGTTGCCGATGAAACCGCAGGCGCGACCTTGAATCTTCAATTGGCCGCAGAGGGTTTGCTGATCGAACTCGCCCTTGAATTCGAGAAAGCACGATTCGTCGGCAATGCGCGCGATGATTTCGCGCGCGTCATAAGGCTTTTTCGGATCGTCCGGGATCAACCCGAGCAGTTCTTCGATCGGGTAGAGCGGTTCTTTGTATTGTGGCTCCGGCAGCCAGGGCAGTTGTTCGTTCCACGGCAGCATGCGCAATATTTCACGCACCTGACGCACCCCATCGGCATCGTTCTCAGCCAGGTATTCAGCCGTCCCGGCGACCTGCGCATGCATCTCGGCGCCACCCAGTTCTTCATCGGTGGCGACTTCACCGGTGGCGGCTTTGAGCAGCGGGGGACCGGCGAGAAACAGCTTGGCCTTGCCGCGCACCACCACCACGTAATCCGACAGCCCCGGCTGATAGGCGCCGCCCGCCGTCGCCGAGCCGTGCACCACAGTGATCTGCGGCAAGCCCATTGCCGACATCCGCGCCTGGTTGGCAAAACTGCGCGCGCCTTCGACGAAAATTTCTGCAGCGTAGTTGAGGTTGGCGCCGCCGCTTTCGGCGAGGGTGATCACCGGCAGTTTGTTTTCCTGGGCAATCTGTTGCAGGCGCAGGGATTTTTTCAGGCCGCTGGGCGAGATCGTCCCGCCCTTGATCGCGCTGTTGTTCGCCACGACCATCGCACGGATCCCGCAGACATAACCGATGCCAGCGATCAGTCCGCCACCGGCGGAACTGCCGTCCTTGTCGTCGTGCAATTTGTAACCGGCGAGGCTGGCCAGTTCGAGGAATGGCGCACCGGGATCAAGCAACAGGTTCAGGCGCTCGCGGGGCAGCAGTTGCCCGCGCTTGTCGAATTTTACCTTGGCTTCGGCGGCCTTGTTCAGCAGGTTCTGTTCGAGTTGCTGCACTTGCTCGATGGCCGCGAGCATGGCCGCACGGTGGCGGGCGAACGCTTCGCTGTGCGGATCGAGTTGGGACTGGATCTGCGGCATGAGCTACTCCTTGTCCTTCAGCACATCGGGCAAGTAGGCCCGGTGAAAGCCGTTGAATGACTCGCTGTGAGTGGCCTTGTGCAGTGGCCATGCACGGCTGCCGAGGCTGGCCGCCCCGTCGATTTTCAACGTGCTGCCGCTGATGAACGCCGCCGCCGGGCTGAGCAGAAACACGATCGCGGCGCTGACTTCCGATTCGGTGCCGATGCGCTTGAGCGGCACATGTTCACGCAGGGTCGGAATCACCGCTTTGAATGCGCCTTCATAGGTGTCCATGCCGCTGGAGGCAATCCAGCCCGGCGCTACCGCGTTGACTCGCACGCCGGCATGACCCCACTCGAACGCGGCAGTCTTGGTGAAGTTGTCCATGCCCGAGCGCGCCGCGCCCGAGTGCCCCATGCCGGGCATGCCACCCCACATGTCAGCGAGCATGTTGACGATATTGCCGCCGTGTTTGCTCATCGACTGGTTGAACACTTCGCGAGCCATCAGGAAACCGCCGACCAGATTGGTGCGCAACACGGTTTCGAAACCTTTCTGATTGATCGAAGCCAAAGGCGACGGGTACTGGCCGCCGGCATTGTTGACCAGGCCGTGGATCGGCCCATGTTCAGCAATCAGTTCGCTGACCAGTTGCTTCACCGCTTCTTCATCGCGGATATCGCAAGCCAACCAGTGCGCGCGGCCACCGTCCTGGGCGATTTCGTCGGCGACCTTTTGCAGCTTCTCCGGCTTGCGCCCGACCAGCAGCACATGGGCGCCGAGCGCTGCCAGTTCATGCGCGGTGCAGCGTCCGATGCCGCTGCCGCCGCCGGTGACGATAATGCTCTGACCGCTGAACAGATCGGCGTGGAAAATCGACGCGTAAGCCATGCAAACCATCCTCTAGTCGAGTTGTTCGGCGATGCTCTGTGGCACCGGGATCTGGATTTCCAACAGTTGCTGGGCGAAGGCTTTGCCTTGCGGATCGATACGCAGACTGGCCACGCCACCCCCGCCAAGCGCGTTTTCCAAAAGAAAATTCAGGCTGTGGGTGCCGGGCAGATACCAGCGCTCGACCCGGCCGTGGGTCGGGTCGAGCACGTGGCTCATCCAGTCGACCATGACGGCCGGGGTCAGCGCTTCGGCGATCCATGGCAGGTATTCGGGTTTGCGCGGTATGACGCCGATGTTGCTGTGATTACCTTTGTCTCCGGAGCGCGCCACGGCCAGTTTCACCAACGCCACACTGGCATCGGCGCGACCCTGAGGTTTCGGCGGTTGCTGGGCAATCGGCAAATCTTCGCTGTCGAGCGCTGCCAATGAGGGCAGGGCACAAGGATGGCGAACGCCGGCCAGATCAATCTGCAAGGTGCAGGCGCTTTTATCGATCAGAAACGAGAACAGACGAATCAACGGATACACCGTTGGCCGCCCACCGACAATACCGGTCAGCCCCGGCGCCATGCCGGTGGCGGCCTGAGCGATTTCCCGGGAGAACAGCACCAGCGCCTGTTTATTCGGATGGCGCACGGCGAGTTTGATCACCACTTCACGGCTGTCATGACGCTGACCGTGGGGGCCATAGGTGGCTTCGCTGCCGAGCAGTTCGATATCGGTCTCGGTGTACGGCGGCCAGCCGCGCTGGCTGAACATTTCCTCTGTCTTGGCAATGATTGCCTGACTGACGCGCTGCGCTTTTTCCACCGCATCGATGCCGGCGATCAGGCAACTGGCGGTGCAGCGAAAACCGTCCGGGTAGGTCGCGCTGACCTTGTATTTGTCGCTGGGTGGCAGGCCTTTGGCGCCGTGCACATGCACCGCGTTTTTACCTTGTTGCTGAAGTTTGACCTCAGTGAAATCGCAGACCACGTCGGGCAGCAGATAGCCTTGGGGATCGCCGATTTCATACAGCATCTGCTCGCCGACGGTCAGCGGTGTGACCAGTCCGCCGCTGCCTTCGGGTTTGCTGACGATGAACTGGCTGTCGGCGCTGACTTCAACAATCGGAAAACCGATGTGCTCGTAATCCGGCACCTCGCGCCAATCGGTGAAATTGCCGCCGGTGCATTGCGCGCCGCACTCGATGATGTGCCCGGCCAGTGCGGCCTGGGCGAGTTTGTCGTAGTCGTGCCACGACCAGCCGAACTCATGCACCAGCGCGGCGCTGACCACGGCGCTGTCAACCACGCGCCCGGTGATGACAATGTCTGCGCCCAGGCGCAAGGCTTCGACAATGCCCGGCGCGCCAAGGTAGGCGTTGGTCGACACGCACATCGGCGGCAGCGGGGCGCCGCTGAACATCTCGGTGATGCCGCTGAGGTTTTTTAGCTGTGGTTGCAGGTCGTCGCCGAGCAGTACGGCGATTTTCAGGTCGATGCCGGCCTTGTCACAGGCCGCTTGCAAGGCGTTGGCGCAGGCTTGCGGATTGACCCCGCCGGCATTGCTGATGACGCGGATGTTCTGCTCGGCCAACTGCGGCAACAGAGGCGTGAGTACTTCGATGAAGTCGCCGGCGAACCCCGCCTGCGGGTCCTTCATGCGTGCGCCGGCCATGATCGACATCGTGATCTCGGCGAGGTAGTCGAACACCAGATAGTCCAGCTTGCCGCCCTCCACCAGTTGCGCGGCGGCGGTGGACGTATCTCCCCAGAATGCACTGGCGCATCCGATGCGAACGGTGGTGGGCATTTTTATCTCCGACTCAGCAACCTGCGACAGAAGTGTCTGGAGGCTACCAAGCAAGCGCTTGGTTTGTAAACAGTTGAAACTATCTTCTGCCCAAGCGCTTGCTTGGTTGCCGCTGGCGGCTTAAATTGCGCGCAACCCTGCGGTTTCAGGGGGCAACAGACTGATCGACTGTAGGAGAGAACGGGTGGACGAGCAAAAAGCCCTGAGGGTCATGCGCGATTTGGTCGACGACGGCCAGTTGACCGACCCCGACAGCGCCCGCGGCAAATTGCTGCAAGTGGCCGCTCACCTGTTCCGTAACAAAGGCTATGAACGCACCACGGTGCGTGATCTGGCCAGTGCCGTGGGCATCCAGTCGGGAAGCATTTTTCATCACTTCAAAAGCAAGGATGAAATCCTCCGCGCGGTAATGGAAGAAACCATCCGTTACAACACCGCGTTGATGCGAGCTGCGCTGGCCGACGCGGCAGATGTGCGCGAGCGCGTGCTGGCGCTGATCCGCTGCGAATTGCAGTCGATCATGGGCGGCAGCGGTGAAGCCATGGCGGTGCTGGTCTACGAGTGGCGCTCGCTCTCCGAAGAAGGCCAGGCCAAGGTGCTGGCGCTGCGCGATGTCTACGAAGACATCTGGCTGCAAGTGCTGGGTGAAGCCAAGGACGCCGGATTCATTCGTGGCGATGTATTTATTACCCGACGTTTCCTCACCGGCGCATTGTCGTGGACGACCACATGGTTCCGTGCCGGCGGCAGTTTGAGCCTCGATCAGTTGGCCGACGAGGCGTTGATTCTGGTCCTTGAAGCGCGCTGAAGCACTTTCTATCCGGCCGGGAAACTGGCTAACTGGGCGAAACCGCCTAGCTTGAATGCATTGATCGGTATTTTTTCGGGGAGTGGGGTGTTTTGAAGTCTTCGCCAATTCGGACGGCCGCGGGGTTGATGCTCGCAGCGCTGGCTGCATTTTGGGTATTGCCCGCTCAGGCAGCGCAACTGGTTCGGGTCGGCGCGGCGCATTTTCCGCCTTACACCATTCGCCCGGAGAACGGTGCCGACACAGGCCTCCTGCCGCAGTTGGTCGAGGCCCTCAATCGCCTGCAAAGCGACTATCAGTTCGTCCTGGTGCCGACCTCGATTCCCCGGCGTTTCGGGGATTTCAAGCAGGGCCGGATCGACATGGCGATTTTCGAGAACCCTGAGTGGGGCTGGAAAGACATTCCTCACACGGATGTCGACATGGGCCTCGAGGACGCGGAGATTTTCGTCGCGCAGCGCGAGGACGGTCGTCAGCAGAACTACTTTGCCGAACTCACCGGCAAGCGCCTCGCGCTGTTCAGCGGTTATCACTACGAATTCGCCAATTTCAACGCCGATCCCAAATTTCTTGCACAGAATTACAACGCCACGCTGACTTATTCCCACGACAGCAACCTGCTGATGGTGCTGCGCGGGCGCGCCGATATTGCCTTGGTGACCCGTTCCTATCTGTTTGATTACCTGCTGCGTAACGAGAAGGTGCGCAACGAGTTGCTGGTCTCGCAGCGCATCGATCAGGTCTATCACCATTACGCGATTCTTCGCCCGACGGCGCCGATTACCGGCGCTGCGTTTGCCTTTTTGCTAAAAGGCCTGCGCGACAATGGCGAAATGCTGAAGATCTTCGAGCCTTACAAAATTGCGGTGGTCCCGGTGCCAAAGTAGCCGGAGTTTCAAGCCGCGCCGTTTGTCGGATATATGCACAAACCTGTCAGATCTGACAGTAGACGAAATTATTGCTTGAGGTTTTGATTCCTTCCCACGTCCCCTCATTGTGAGGGGCTTGCGTAAAAGGAATTTGCCCATGTTCAATCCGTCCCCGATTTCACTGCGTTGTGTTCCTGCTCCATTCATAGAGCAAGCCAGCGGGAGTGTCCTCACATTGAACAAGCCCGATGATTCGACTGGCATCACAGTGCGGGTTTCGACGTGGCCATTTATGGCGCTCAGACAATCAACGACGTTGTACGTCTGTGGTCAGGCGAACGACGGTTCGCCCCTCATGCTGCGCATTGCCGACGCTGAGCCGGTGACGCAACAAGAGTTTGATGAGGGTTGGTGCAGAACAATTACCTGGGATTATCTGCAGAGCCTTAAGCACAACAGCCATATCGTACTTGTATTTCAAGTGTCATTGGGCACGGCATGTTGCGATTGTCCGTTGCTGTTTTCGCCGTTGAGTCTGCAGGTACGTGTGCCTATCGATGATATGACCACGTTCGACAATGACGACTGGAACCATTGGGCAGCAGGGCCAACGATGCGTCCGGCAGATCTGATTGCGCGCAATGGGATCCTGATCTCTGATCTCGCGTATAAACCGGCTGGTGTGCTCCTGACTAAAGTGTTTGCTGATCTCTCGGTGGGGGCCACCTACGAGTTTTCCTTGTCGGTCAGACGCAGGAACCCGATAGCGCCTGTCCCTGTCCTGTCACTTCACGCGGGGACAGTCGCAGTAACAGAGCCCACACCCTTTGCGCAGACGCTTTGGCAAACACTGTCTGGCACTTTCATCGCAACGGATCAAAGCATGCAACTTAAGGTGGAAAGTCATGAATATGGGTTTGATGGAAATGACTTTGAAATCGATAACATCCATGTCAGGCAGCGTTGATTCTGCTGATTTCATTCGCAAAGGCTAAATTTTCATCCGTGGCTCACGTCCCATCGTTGAACTGTCGACGATTATCGTGAGCCCGACCCATGTCCAATCTGAATGACCTGACTGCCCTGGCCTTGCCTTCGGGCAGCCAACTGATCGCTGATGCCACCGAAAGCCGTCTGAGCCTGAGCCTGGACGGTCAACCGCTGATTCGCCTGCGCCTCGATCGAGAGGCCAAGGGATCGATCCAGCTCGATGAGCGCTTTGCGCTGCCGCCCGGGCAGGCGCTGTGGGCAGCCTGTTACTGGCTGTTCGCGCGGGATCCGGCGTGTCGGCAATTGACCTGGCAACTCGATCAGCCGCCGACCGAAGCCTTGCTCAGCGGCTTGCTGGTGAGCACCGACGTGGCCGGTGAGTATCGCTGTGAACGCACGCTGTTCTGGCAACTGCCGCAACCGTGGCTCGGCACTTCACTGACGGGCAGCTATCCGCAGCAAATGGTTATCAGCCAGGGCAAGCGTCATCCTTTGCGGCCGGTCAAACCGCGCGGTGAAGTGTACCGGCGTTTCGATGCCCGTCTGGGCGCGTGGATTTCCCTGCGCACGGTAGAGATCGAAGAAGACCTGCCGCGTTTCAACCGCTGGCAAAACAGCCCGCGCGTCGCGAGTTTCTGGCAGGAAGAGGGCAGTCTCGAGAAGCACCGCGAATACTTGAGCAAACTCGATGCCGACCCGCACACGCTGACCCTGATCGGCTGTTTCGATGACCAGCCGTTTGCCTATTTCGAAGCTTATTGGGCCAAGGAGGATCGCATTGCGCCGTTCTACGATGCCGACAATTACGATCGCGGCATTCATATGCTGGTGGGCGAGGAGGATCACCGTGGCCCGCACAAAGTGGCGAGTTGGCTATCGGCGCTGGTGCATTACCTGTTTCTCGACGATCCGCGCACTCAAAGGGTGGTCGCAGAACCACGGGCCGACAACGCGAAGATGATCGGCCATATGCAGAATCAGTGCTTTCACTGCGAGAAGGAATTCGACTTCCCGCACAAGCGTGCGGCGCTGATGATGCTGGGGCGTGAGCGGTTTTTTGATCGGTGCAAGTTGGCCTGAGGTGATTTAAAAGCAAAAGATCGCAGCCTTCGGCAGCGCCTACAGAGGAATGCATTTCCATGTAGGCGCTGCCGAAGGCTGCGATCTTTTTTTTCTGGCGACGCGGTCTTAGCGACGACCGACAATCACCGCATCGCGGCGGCTGCCCGACACCTTGCGGCAGTGCACCAGCGCATCTCGAATCATGAAGTTGACCAGAGTCGGCGAAACGCCGAGTTCCTTGGCGATATCCTTTTGCGGCACGCCGTGCAGGCGGTACATCTCGAATGCATAGCGAGTGCGGCTGGGCAGTTCGGTCAGCGCGTCGGCAATGTTCTCCAGGGTCGAGAAGTTGATGTGCGAGGTTTCCGGCGAAGCACCTTGAATCACCACGTTCAGCCCCTCCTCTTCAGGGCCGGAGTACTTCTGCTCAAGCGCCTGCTTGCGGTAGTGATCGATGGCGAGGTTGCGCACGATCTGGAACAGATAGCTCAGTTGCGCCTTGATCGACGACGTGATCGGTGGCGCCGATTGCAGTCGGAAAAACGCATCCTGCACCACATCTTCGGCGCGCGACCGGCAGCCGGTAATACGGGCTGCAATCTTGACCAGAATCAGTCGATTGTCGACGAATGCCTGAAGTAGCGGTGAATCGCACTTGCTTGTGGATACTTGTTCCGTCATGGAAATCACCTTGCTGCCAAATAGGTTAGTGGGACGCCTGGGGACGGGGCCGTCCTACACATCGAGCGACAAATTATGTTGAATGATAATGATTGTCAATTGAGAAAGAGAACTAATGATCCAAATCGGTGCGATGTGAGAACTGCGACACGCCGCCACACCCCGGTCCCATTGGCGATCCAGCCTGCCGACTAATTATTTCAAGACGTCATCCGTTCTCATTGGTGAATGGTTACGGGGGCACGACCCCGGCCAGACAGCATTCCAGCGCCTTGCGCGGTCGGCACAGACCGCGCCCAGCAGGCCCTTCGCAGGGCGTGACGCAGCAACCCGATTCCATTAGCAAGCCGAATTCAGGCAGGAAACCTCATGACCGACGCGTTCGAACTCCCCAGCACCCTGGTCCAAGCCCTCCAGCGCCGCGCGGCCCTGACGCCGGATCAACTGGCCTTGCGTTTTCTCGCTGAAAACGAAGAGCAGGCTGTGGTACTCAGTTATCGCGAGCTGGATGAACGCGCGCGCACCATTGCTGCCGCGCTGCAAGCCGAGGCTGCATTGGGGGATCGCGCGGTGCTGCTGTTCCCAAGTGGCCCGGATTACGTCGCGGCGTTTTTTGGTTGCCTGTACGCCGGTGTGATCGCGGTGCCGGCCTATCCGCCGGAGTCCGCGCGTCGTCATCATCAGGAGCGTTTGCTGTCGATCATTGCCGACGCCGAACCGCGCCTGCTGTTGACCAGCGCCGATCTGCGCGACGCCTTGCAGCAGATCGAAGGCGCGCCGCCGCTGTTGTGTGTCGATACCCTCGACCGAACGCTGGCTGAAAACTGGGTTGAACCTAATCTGTCGCAAGACCATATCGCTTTCCTGCAATACACCTCCGGCTCCACCGCGTTGCCCAAAGGCGTGCAGGTCAGCCACGGCAATCTGGTTGCCAACGAGCTGTTGATTCGTCACGGTTTCGGTATCGATGTGAACCCGGACGACGTGATCGTCAGCTGGTTGCCGCTGTACCACGACATGGGTTTGATCGGCGGTCTGCTGCAGCCGATTTTCAGCGGTGTGCCGTGCATCCTGATGTCACCGGCCTACTTCCTCGGTCGGCCATTGCGCTGGCTGGAAGCGATCAGCGAATACGGCGGCACCATCAGCGGCGGGCCTGATTTCGCCTATCGCCTGTGCAGCGAACGGGTCAGCGAATCGGCACTTGAACGCCTCGACCTGAGCCGCTGGCGCGTGGCCTATTCCGGCTCCGAGCCGATTCGCCTCGACACGCTGGAGCGCTTCGCCGAGAAGTTCGTGACGTGTGGGTTCAGCGAAGACAGTTTCATGGCTTCGTACGGTCTGGCCGAGGCCACGCTGTTCGTCGCCGGCACACCTCGTGGCACCGGCATTCCGGCTCTGCGTGTGGACGATCAAGCCTTGGCGCAAAACCGCGCCGAGGCGGGCGATGGCAGCCCGATCATGAGCTGCGGCATCAGTCAGCCGGAGCACGCTGTGCTGATCGTCGAGCCGAGCTCGCTGGAAGAACTGGCCGACAATGCCATCGGTGAAGTCTGGGCCGCCGGCCCGAGCATCGCCCTAGGCTACTGGCGCAACCCTGAAGCCAGCGCCAAGACCTTCGTCCAGCACGCGGGCCGCACCTGGCTGCGCACCGGCGACCTCGGTTTTACCCGAAGCGGTGAACTGTTCATCACTGGCCGTTTGAAAGACATGCTGATCGTGCGCGGCCACAACCTGTATCCGCAAGACATTGAGAAGACCGTCGAGAACGAAGTGGAGGTCGTGCGCAAGGGCCGTGTCGCTGCGTTCGCCGTCACTCAGGGCGGTGAAGAGGGCATCGGTATCGCTGCGGAAATCAGCCGCAGCGTGCAGAAAATCCTGCCGCCGGAAGCGTTGATCAAAGCCATTCGCCAAGCCGTGGCCGAGGCTTGTCAGGAAGCGCCGAGCGTGGTGGTGCTGCTCAATCCTGGCGCCTTGCCGAAAACTTCCAGCGGCAAGTTGCAGCGCTCGGCGTGCCGCAATCGGCTGGCCGATGGCAGCCTCGACAGCTACGCGGTGTTTCCGTCGACCACGTCCGACACTCAGGACGCGACAGCCAGCGCTTCGGAACTCGAAACCTTGATCGGCAATATCTGGGCCGAGCAACTCAACGTCAAACAGGTCAGCGCTGACGATCACTTCTTTCTGCTCGGCGGCAACTCGATTGCCGCCACGCAAGTGATCGCCCGAGTACGCGAAGAACTCAGCCTTGAGCTGAACCTGCGCCTGCTCTTCGAAGCGCCAACGTTGTCCGCATTCGCCGCTGCCGTGGCGCAACAGCAACAGGATGGCGGCTGCGCCCAAGGTGCAATCACCGCGTTGTCGCGCAGCGAGCCGATGCCGCAATCGCTGGCGCAAAACCGTCTGTGGATCACCTGGCAACTCGATCCGCAGAGCAGCGCCTACAACATTCCCGGTGCCCTGCGTTTGCGCGGTGAACTGGACGAAGACGCCTTGCGCGCCAGCTTCCAGCAAATGATCGAGCGCCACGAATCCCTGCGCACACGCTTCTTCGAGCGCGACGGCGTAGCCCTGCAGCAAGTCGAGGCCGCCGCCGAATTCAACCTGCAACTGATCGACATCAGCGACTTGCCTGCGCCTGAACGCGAGGCCCGCGCCCAGCAAATCCGCGAGGACGAAGCGCGCACTCAGTTCGACCTGGAAAAAGGCCCGCTGCTGTGGGTGACGCTGGTGCGTCTCGACGACGAAGATCACCAATTGCTGGTGACCCTGCACCACATCATTGCCGACGGCTGGTCGCTGAACGTGTTGATCGACGAATTCTCGCGCCTGTACGCCGCCGCTTCGCAAGGCGCGACCGCCAACCTCGCAGCCTTGCCAACCCAATACGCCGACTACGGCAGCTGGCAGCGCCAATGGCTGGTGCAGGGCGAGGGCGAGCGGCAACTGGCGTACTGGAAAGCGCAGTTGGGCGACGAGCACCCGTCGCTGGAATTGGCCACTGATCATCCGCGTTCGGCTCAAAAAATCCACAGCGCCGCACGCCATACCGTGCGTCTGGGCGCCAGCCTCAGCGATGCGATCCGCAACACAGCGCAGGCGCAGCAATCGACGCCGTTCATGCTGCTGCTCTCGGCATTCCAGAGCCTGTTGCATCGCTACAGCGGTCAGCGCGACATCCGCATCGGCGTGCCGAATGCCAACCGTCCGCGCCTGGACACTCAAGGCCTGATCGGTTTCTTCATCAACACCCAAGTACTGCGCGCTGAAATCGATTCGCGCCTGTCATTCGTTGAGCTGCTGGTCCAGACCCGCGAAGCCGCACTGGGTGCACAAGCCAATCAGGATCTGCCGTTCGAACAACTCCTCGAAGCGTTCCCGCAGGCCCGCGAACAAGGTTTGTTCCAGGTCATGTTCAACCACCAGCAGCGTGATCTGAGTGCGCTCAAGCGCCTGCCCGGTCTGCTCGCCGAAGAGCTGCCGTGGCACAGCCGCGAAGCCAAGTTCGACCTGCAACTGCACAGCGAAGAAGACCGTAACGGTCGCCTGACGCTGTCGTTCGACTACGCCAGCGAACTGTTCGATGCCACGACCATTGCGCGCCTGGCCGAGCACTTCAGCAACCTGTTGCGCACTGTCTGCGAACGTCCGGAACAGGCCATCGGCGACCTGCAATTGCTCACCGTCAGCGAACACGACCAGCAAAAAAACTGGAGCGTCGCACCGTGCACCCCAGCGCAACAATGGTTGCCGGAACGGCTCAACGAACAGGTGCGGCAGACCCCGGAACGCACCGCGCTGGTGTGGGACGGCGGCAGCCTCGACTTCGCTGAACTGCACGCTCAGGCCAACCGTCTCGCACACTATTTGCGCGACAAAGGCGTCGGCCCGGACGTTTGCGTGGCTATCGCCGCTGAGCGTTCGCCACAACTGTTGATCGGTCTGCTGGCGATCATCAAGGCCGGTGGCGCCTATGTCCCGCTGGACCCGGATTACCCGGCCGATCGACTGGCGTACATGCTCAGCGACAGCGGCGTCGAATTGCTGCTGACCCAGACTGAATTGCTCGAGCGCTTGCCGGCCAGCGACGGCGTCAGCGTGATCGCCATGGATGCGTTGCACCTGGAAAACTGGCCGAGCCAGGCACCGGGTCTGCACCTGCACGGCGACAACCTCGCCTACGTGATTTACACCTCCGGTTCCACCGGCCAGCCGAAAGGCGTCGGCAACACCCACGCGGCACTGGTTGAGCGTCTGCAATGGATGCAGAACGCCTACGCGCTCAATGAAACCGATGTGCTGATGCAAAAGGCACCGATCAGTTTCGACGTGTCAGTGTGGGAGTGTTTCTGGCCGTTGATCACCGGTGCTCGTCTGCTGATCGCCGGCCCCGGTGAACACCGCGATCCGCATCGCATTGCTCAACTGGTTCAGGAATATGGCGTGACCACGCTGCACTTCGTACCGCCGCTGCTTTCGCTGTTCATCGATGAGCCACTGAGCGCCGAATGCACCAGCCTGCGCCGGGTGTTCTCCGGCGGTGAAGCGCTGCCCGCCGAACTGCGCAACCGCGTCCTCGCACAACTGCCAGCGGTGCAACTGCACAACCGTTACGGCCCGACTGAAACCGCGATCAACGTCACCCACTGGCATTGCACCACTGCCGATGGCGAACGTTCGCCGATCGGCCGTCCGCTGGGCAATGTGATTTGCCGCGTGCTCGATGCCGACCTCAATCCCGTGCCGGCCGGCGTGCCGGGTGAGCTGTGCATCAGCGGCATTGGTCTGGCTCGCGGTTACCTCGGTCGCCCATCGTTGACCGCGGAACGTTTTGTGGTCGATCCGCTGGGCGAGCAGGGCGCGCGTTTGTACCGCACCGGCGACCGTGCACGCTGGACCGCTGATGGCGTCATCGAATACCTCGGTCGCTTCGATCAGCAAGTCAAACTGCGTGGTTTCCGCGTCGAACCGGCAGAAATCGAAGCGCGTCTGCTCGCCCAGAACGGTGTCGCCCAAGCCGTGGTGCTGGTGCGTGAAACCGCTGCCGGCGCGCAATTGATCGGCTACTTCACCGCAACCGATGCCAGCGAAGACGCAGACGAGCAAATCACTCGGATGAAAGCCGCGCTGGCCGCCGAGCTGCCGGAATACATGGTTCCGGCGCAACTGATGCGTCTGGACGCAATGCCCCTGAGCCCAAGCGGCAAACTCGACCGCCGCGCCTTGCCCGAGCCGCAATGGCAGGTGCGTGAACACGTCGAGCCGGTGACCGAACTCGAACAACAGATCGCCGCGATCTGGCGCGAAGTGCTCGGCCTGACGCAAATCGGTCTGCGCGACGACTTCTTCGCCCTCGGCGGTCACTCGCTGCTGGCCACGCAAATCATCTCGCGCACCCGTCAGGCCTGCGACGTCGAACTGCCGCTGCGTGCCTTGTTCGAGCACAGCGAACTGGGTAATTTTGCCGAGCAGATCCGCCTGATCCAGGCCAGCGGCCGCACCAACAAACAGCCGCCGATCAACAAGGTTGATCGCAGCAAACCGGTGCCGTTGTCGTACTCGCAACAGCGCATGTGGTTCCTCTGGCAGATGGAACCGGACAGCCCGGCGTACAACGTTGGCGGCATGGCGCGTCTGCGTGGCGTGCTGCATGTCGAGCGTTTCGAATCGGCGTTGCAAGCGCTGATCCTGCGCCACGAAACCCTGCGCACTACGTTCCCGAGTGTCGACGGCGTTGCGCGTCAGCAGGTGCATGCCGAGACCGGCGTGCGCATGGGCTGGAAGGATTTCTCAAAACTTGCCGCCGATGTGCGCGAGCAAAAGGTCCAGCAATTCGCCGACGAAGAGGCGCATCTGCCGTTCGATCTGGAAAGCGGTCCGCTATTGCGTGCTTGTCTGGTGAAGACTGCCGAGCAGGAACATTACTTCGTTCTGACCCTGCACCACATCGTTACCGAAGGCTGGGCGATGGACATTTTCGCCCGCGAACTCAGCGCGTTGTACGAAGCGTTTGTCGATGACCGCGATTCGCCGCTGGAACCGCTGCCGGTGCAGTACCTCGACTACAGTGTCTGGCAGCGCAACTGGCTGGAATCCGGTGAGCGTCAGCGTCAACTCGATTACTGGACCGCACAACTCGGCCGTGAACATCCGCTGCTGGAATTGCCGGGCGATCGCCCGCGTCCGCCGGTGCAAAGCCATCAGGGCGAGCTGTTCCGTTTCGATCTGAGCGACGATCTTGCCGCGCGGGTTCGTGCGTTCAACGCGCAAAACGGTCTGACCTTGTTCATGACCATGACCGCCGCGCTCGCCACGCTGCTGTACCGCTACAGCGGCCAGACCGATCTGCGCATCGGCGCGCCGGTGGCCAACCGTATTCGTCCGGAAAGTGAAGGGCTGATCGGTGCGTTCCTCAACACCCAAGTATTGCGTTGCCAGCTCGACGGCATGATGTCGGTTGGTCAGTTGTTCGAGCAGGTGCGTCACACCGTGATCGAAGGGCAGTCGCATCAGGACCTGCCGTTCGATCATCTGGTTGAAGCCTTGCAGCCGCCGCGCAGCGCCGCTTACAACCCGTTGTTCCAGGTGATGTGCAACGTGCAGCGCTGGGAATTCCAGCAGAGCCGCATGCTTGCCGGCATGACAGTCGAGTACCTGGCCAACGATGCGCGGGCGACCAAGTTCGACCTCAACCTGGAAGTCACCGACCTCGACCATCGCCTCGGTTGCTGCCTGACTTACAGCACCGACCTGTTCGATGAGCCGACTATCGCGCGCATGGCCAGACATTGGCGCAACTTGCTGGAAGCGCTGATCGCCGATCCGCAACAACGCCTCAGCGAATTGCCGCTGCTCGACGCTCCGGAGCAACAGCACCTGCTCGACAGCCTCGGCGTCGAGCCGGGCGAACATCGCCTCGATCAGTGCATTCATCACCTGTTCGCCGAACAAGCGCTGGCGCGCAAAGACGCACCTGCGTTGACCTTCGCCGGGCAGACCCTGAGCTACGCCGAGCTCGACGCCCGCGCCAATCGCTTGGCCTGGGCCTTGCGTGAGCGTGGTGTCGGTCCGCAAGTGCGCGTCGGTCTGGCGCTGGAGCGTTCGCTGGAAATGGTCATTGGCCTGCTGGCGATTCTCAAGGCCGGCGGTGCGTACGTGCCGCTGGACCCGGAATACCCGCTCGACCGTCTGCATTACATGATCGAAGACAGCCGCATTGGCCTGCTGCTCAGCGATCGCGCGATGTTCAAAGCCCTCGGCGATCTGCCGGCGAGTGTGGCGCGTTGGTGCCTGGAAGAGGACAGCGCGGCACTTGCTGATTACCCGGCCACTGAACTGCCGTTTATCAGCCTGCCGCAGCATCAGGCGTACCTGATTTACACCTCGGGTTCGACCGGTAAACCAAAGGGCGTGGTGGTCTCTCACGGCGAAATCGCCATGCACTGCCAGGCGGTGATCGAGCGGTTTGCCATGCGCCCCGACGACTGCGAGCTGCACTTCTATTCGATCAACTTCGATGCGGCGACCGAGCGTCTGCTGGTGCCGCTGCTCAGCGGTGCGCAGGTCGTGTTGCGTGCACAAGGTCAGTGGGACGCGGAAGAAATCTGTGGCTTGATCCGCACGCATAAAATCAACGTGCTCGGTTTCACCCCGAGCTACGGCAGCCAGTTGGCGCAGTTCCTGTCGACGCAAGATGAAATTCTGCCGGTGCGGATGATCATCACCGGCGGTGAAGCATTGACCGGTGAACACCTGCAACGGATTCGCGCGGCATTCAAACCAGCGATGTTCTTCAACGCTTACGGCCCGACCGAAACCGTGGTCATGCCAATGGCCAGTCTGGCACCGGAGGTGCTGGAGGAGGGCGCCGGCAGCGTGCCGATCGGCAGTATGATCGGGGCGCGTGTCGCGTACATTCTCGACGCCGATCTGGCGCTGGTGCCGCAAGGCGCGACCGGTGAATTGTTCGTCGGTGGTGCCGGTCTGGCTCAGGCCTATCACGACCGTCCGGGCATTACCGCCGAACGTTTTGTCGCGGACCCGTTCGCCAGCGATGGCGGGCGCATGTACCGCACTGGCGACCTGGTGCGCCAGCGTGCCGATGGCTTGGTGGAGTACCTTGGGCGAATCGACCATCAGGTGAAGATCCGTGGTTTCCGTATCGAGCTGGGCGAAATCGAAACGCGCCTGCTCGATCACGATTCGATTCGCGAAGCCGTGGTGCTCGCCCTGGACGCGCCAAGCGGCAAACAACTCGTTGGTTATTTAGTCACTGAAGTCGCCGAGCAAAACGAAGCCAGACAGGCTGAACTGCGCGACGCTCTCAAGGCGCACCTCAAGGTACAGCTGCCGGATTACATGGTGCCGACGCACCTGATTTTGCTGGCGAGCATGCCGCTGACCGCCAACGGCAAACTCGACCGCCGCGCATTGCCGGCGCCGGATCCTGAGTTGAATCGTCAGGACTACGTCGCGCCAAGCAACGAACTGGAGCAGACCCTGGCGCAGATCTGGTGCGAGGTGCTCAACGTCGAACAGGTCGGCCTCAACGACAACTTCTTTGAATTGGGCGGCGACTCGATTCTGTCGATTCAAGTGGTCAGCCGTGCGCGACAGCAGGGCATTCATTTCAGCCCGCGTGATCTGTTCCAGCATCAGACTGTGCAGACACTCGCCGCGGTGGCCAGCCGCACCGAACAAGTGACGGCCGAGCAGGGGTTGGTGGTTGGCGAATCGGCGCTGACGCCAATTCAGCACTGGTTCTTCGACACTGAAATTCCTGAGCGACAGCACTGGAACCAGGCGTTGTTGCTGGAACCGACCGTGCCGCTGGAACCGCACCGTCTGGAGCAGGCGTTGCTGGCCGTGATCGAGCAGCATGACGCCTTGCGTCTGCGTTTCACCGAGGTCGACGGCCAGTGGCAAGCGACGCACCAACCGGTGTCCGATGCCGCCGTACTGTGGCAAGTGCGCGTGACCTCGATGGCCCAGTGCGAAGCGCTGTTCGCCGATGCCCAGCGCAGCCTCGACCTTGAACAAGGGCCGTTGGTGCGAGCCGTAATGGTCGATGGACCGCAAGGTCAGCAACGGTTGTTCATTGCCATCCATCACTTGGTAGTCGACGGTGTTTCGTGGCGCGTGTTGCTCGACGATCTGCAAACCGTGTATCGCCAACTCGACGCCGAACAAGCAGTAAAACTGCCAGCGAAAACCAGTGCCTTCAAGGACTGGACGGCGCGTTTGCAGGCCTACGCTGGCAGCGAATCCCTGCGCGAAGAACTCGACTGGTGGCAGACCCAACTGGCTGGCCCGAACGCTGATCTGCCTTGCGAAAACCCACAGGGCGGCCAGCAGAATCGTCACGCACAAACCGTCAGCGTTCGCCTGGATGCCGAGCACACCAAACAGTTGCTGCAAAATGCGCCGGCAGCCTATCGCACGCAGGTCAACGACCTGCTGCTGACGGCGTTGGCCCGCGTGCTGTGCCGCTGGAGCGGGCAACCGTCGGCGCTGATTCAACTGGAAGGCCACGGTCGCGAAACCCTGTTCGACGAGATCGATCTGACCCGCACTGTCGGCTGGTTCACCAGCGCTTACCCGCTGCGACTGACCCCGAACAACATCGAAGAGGCCGCCGGGCAGGGCGCTTCGATCAAGGCGATCAAGGAACAACTGCGTGCGGTGCCGCACAAAGGCCTGGGCTACGGCGTACTGCGTTATCTCGCCGATGACCTTAGTCAGCGCAGCATGGCCGCGTTGCCGCAGGCGCCGGTCACCTTCAACTACCTCGGCCAGTTCGACCAGAGTTTCGGCAGTGACGCGCTGTTCCGTCCGCTGGATGAGCCGGTCGGCGCCGCCCACGATCCGCAGGCGCCGTTGCCGAACGAACTGAGCGTCGACAGCCAGGTTTACGGCGGTGAACTGCTGTTGCGCTGGACCTTCAGCGCCGAGCGTTATGACGCGCAAACCATCAACGATCTGGCCGACGCCTATCTCGGCGAGCTGCAAAGCCTGATCAGCCATTGCCTGCAAGACGAGGCCGGTGGCCTGACACCGTCGGACTTCCCGCTGGCGAAACTGACTCAGGCGCAACTCGATGCGTTGCCGGTGCCGGCCGCACACATCGAAGATGTCTATCCGCTGACGCCGATGCAGGAAGGCATGTTGCTGCACACCTTGCTCGAGCCGGGCACCGGTCTGTACTACATGCAGGATCGCTACCGCATCAACAGCGAGCTCGACCCGGAGCGTTTCGCCGTGGCATGGCAAGCGGTGATCGCCCGCCACGAAGCGTTGCGTGCGTCGTTCTGCTGGAACGTCGGCGAAGACATGCTGCAAGTGATTCACACCCCGGGTCGCACGCCGATCGAGTACCTGGACTGGAGCGCCATCGCCGAAACCGAGCAGGAGCCGAAGCTGCAAGCGCTGCTGAAAAACGAGCGCGAGGCCGGTTTCGATCTGCTCAATCAGGCGCCGTTTCACCTGCGCCTGATCAAGGTCGGCGCGGCGCGTTACTGGTTCATGATGAGCAACCACCACATCCTCATCGATGCCTGGTGCCGCTCGTTGCTGATGAACGACTTCTTCGAGATTTACACCGCGATGGGTGAGGGTCGTGAAGCGCAACTCGCCGTGCCACCGCGTTATCGCGATTACATCGGCTGGCTGCAACGTCAGAGCCTCGCCGAAGCGCGGCAGTGGTGGCAGCAGAACCTGCAAGGGTTCGAGCGCACCACACCGATCCCGAGCGACCGTCCGTTTCTGCGTGAGCACGCCGGTGAAAGCGGTGGCATGATCGTCGGCGACCGCTACACCCGCCTCAATGTCGAAGACGGCGCGCGTCTGCGGGAACTGGCGCAGGCCCATCAGCTGACCATCAACACCTTCGCCCAAGCGGCGTGGGCGCTGGTGCTGCGGCGCATGAGCGGCGATCGTGACGTGCTGTTCGGCGTCACCGTGGCCGGGCGTCCGGTGGAAATGCCGGAGATGCAGCGCACTGTCGGCCTGTTCATCAACAGCATCGCGCTGCGGGTGCAGATGCCGGCCGATGATGAACGCAGCAGCGTGCGTCAGTGGTTGAGCGGTCTGCTCGATAGCAACATGCAGCTGCGCGAGTACGAATATCTGCCGCTGGTGAACATTCAGGAACAGAGTGAATTGCCGAAAGGCCAGCCGCTGTTTGACAGCCTGTTCGTGTTCGAAAACGCTCCGGTGGAAGTCTCGGTTCTGGATCGCGCGCAGAGTCTCAACGCGACCTCGGACTCGGGCCGTACGCACACCAACTTCCCGCTGACGGCGGTGTGCTACCCGGGCGATGACCTCGGTTTGCACCTGTCGTACGACCAGCGTTATTTCAATGAGTCAACCATCGAACGCATGCTTGGCGAGTTCAAACGTCTGCTGCTGGCGCTGGTCGATGGCTTCCATGGCGACATGGCCGATCTGCCGCTGCTGGGCAGCGAAGAGCAGGACTTCCTGCTGCATGGCTGCAACCAGAGTGCCCACGATTATCCGCTGGAGCAGAGCTATGTTGCGCTGTTCGAAGCGCAAGTTGCCGCGCATCCGCAGCGCATCGCCGCGACGTGCCTTGATCAGCAACAGAGCTACGCCGAGCTGAACCAGAATGCCAACCGTCTCGGCCATGCACTGGTCGCGGCCGGGGTGCAGATGGATCAACCGGTGGCGTTGCTTGGCGAACGTAATCTCGATCTGCTCGGCATGATCATTGGCAGCTTCAAGGCCGGCGCGGGTTATCTGCCGCTGGATCCGGGCCTGCCGAGTCAGCGTCTGCAGCGCATCATCGAGCTGAGCCGCACGCCGGTGCTGGTCTGCACTCAGGCGTGCGTTGAACAGGCGCAGACCCTGCTGGATGAATTCAGTTGCGCCAATCGTCCAAAGTTGCTGGTGTGGGAAGAGATTCAAGCGGCAGCGACATCGGCGCAGGACCTGGGCATTTACAGCGGCCCGGACAACCTCGCTTACGTGATCTACACCTCGGGTTCGACCGGCCTGCCGAAAGGCGTGATGGTCGAGCAGCGCGGCATGCTCAACAACCAGTTGAGCAAGGTGCCGTACCTGCAACTGAGCGATGCCGACGTGATCGCCCAGACCGCTTCGCAAAGCTTCGATATTTCGGTCTGGCAGTTCCTTGCCGCACCGCTGTTCGGTGCGCGGGTGGACATCGTGCCGAACACCATCGCCCACGATCCGCAAGGTTTGCTGGTGCATGTGCAGGCCCAAGGCATCACCGTGCTGGAAAGCGTGCCGTCGCTGATTCAGGGCATGCTCGCCTCGGAGCGCCTGAGCCTTGATGGCTTGCGCTGGATGTTGCCGACCGGTGAAGCGATGCCACCGGAACTGGCGCACCAATGGCTGCTGCGTTACCCGGACATCGGTCTGGTCAACGCTTATGGCCCGGCGGAATGCTCGGATGACGTGGCGTTCTTCCGTGTCGACATGGCCTCGACGCGCGGCAGTTACTTGCCGATCGGCACGCCGACCGACAACAATTTGTTGTACTTGGTCGACGGCGCGCTGGAGCTGGTGCCGCTGGGTGCGGTGGGTGAGTTGTGTGTGGCCGGGACCGGCGTCGGTCGTGGTTACGTCAGCGATCCGTTGCGTACCGCGCCGGTGTTTGTGCCGAACCCGTTCGGTGCGCCGGGCGAGCGTCTGTATCGCACCGGTGACCTGGCGCGGCGCCGCAGCGACGGTGTGCTGGAATACGTTGGCCGGGTTGACCATCAAGTGAAGATTCGCGGTTACCGTATTGAGCTGGGTGAGATCGAAGCGCGCCTGCACGAACAACCGGAAGTCCGCGATGGCGCGGTCGGTGTACAGGAAGGCGTCAACGGCAAGCACCTGGTCGGGTATCTGGTGGCTGCTGATAGCGCGCTGAATCCAAGTGAACGCCTGGAGCGGATCAAACAGCGCCTGCGCGCCGAACTGCCGGAATACATGGTGCCGCTGCACTGGTTGTGGCTCGACCAGCTGCCGCTCAATGCCAACGGTAAACTCGATCGCAAAGCCCTGCCGGCGCTGGAGATCGGCCAGTTGCAGAGCCAGGATTATCTGGCCCCGCGCAATGAACTGGAGCAGACCCTCGCGGATGTTTGGGCCGAGGTGCTGAAGGTCGAGAAGGTGGGTGTGCGCGACAACTTCTTCGAACTGGGCGGGCATTCGTTGCTGGCCACGCAGATTGCCTCGCGGGTGCAGAAAACCCTGCAACGTGACGTGCCCCTGCGGGCGATGTTCGAGTGCAGCACGGTGGAGGAGCTGGCCGAGTACATTGATGGATTGGCGGCGAGTGATATCACCGAGGAGAAGGTCGATCGGTTGAATGATCTGATGGCGGAGCTGGAGGGTCTGTAGTTTTTTCGGTGTCTGTACCGGCCTCATCGCTGGCAAGCCAGCTCCCACAGTAATCGAACATGATCACAAATTTTGTGTTCACTCTAGAACCTGTGGGAGCTGGCTTGCCAGCGATGGCGTCAGTGCATTCAACACATTCAACAGGAACATTTTAGACATTTGCCCGATTGACGATCAGCAACCGGCAGCTCAGTCTGCCGGTTCTCTTTTTTGTCGCGGGGGTGGTCGATGCCTTTTTTCACGGTTGACGGACAAGCGCTGCATTACATTGATCAAGGCACTGGTCCGGCGGTGTTGCTCGCCGGCAGTTATCTGTGGGACCACGCCATGTGGGCGCCGCAGATTGCCGCGTTATCGCCGCATTATCGGGTGATTGCACTGGATCTGTGGGGCCATGGCGAGTCGGGGCGGTTACCCGAAGGCACGACATCACTGGACGACATCGCCCGTCAGGCGCAGGCCTTGCTCGATCATCTGGACATCGATCAGGTCACCCTCGTCGGGCTGTCGGTTGGCGGCATGTGGGGCGTGCGCCTGGCGTTGTCGGCACCGCAACGGCTCAACGGTCTGGTGCTGATGGACACGTATGTTGGTGTCGAGCCTGAGCCGACTCGTCAGTACTACTTCTCGCTATTCAAGCAGATAGAAGACACCGGCGAAATTTCCGAACAACTGCTCGATATCGTGGTGCCGATCTTCTTCCGCCCGGGAATCGATCCACAGTCGGCGTTGTATCAGGATTTCCGTGCAAAACTGGCAGCGTATTCGTCTCATCGACTGCGCGAAAGTATCGTGCCGATGGGGCGTATCACCTTTGGTCGCGATGATTTGTTGCCACGTCTGGGCGAGTTGAATGCGGCGACCACGCTGGTCCTGTGCGGCGATCAGGACAAGCCGCGACCACCGTCGGAAACAAAGGAAATGGCCGAGTTGATCGGTTGCCCGTGGGTACTGGTGCCGCAGGCGGGGCATATCTCCAATCTGGAGAATCCCGAGTTTGTCACGGAGGTGTTGTTTACCTTCCTCAGCGAGCGCAACCGGCATACCGCGTAATCGTTCTTCGCGAGCAAGCTCGCTCCCACAGTGATTGAAGTCATAACAAATTCTGTGTACATCACAAATCTCTGTGGGAGATTCTATGTTTCAGGAAAGCCATGCATCCTCACATGCAGGTGGTATTCGCGCTGGTTTTTCATCAGAGCGATGCCACTCGGTAACTCTTGCAGGCGAGGATAATCAAGGCTTGAGTTTTGGCCGGACGTCTTGCCAAGTTGGCCTCGTAGAACATATTCCAAACAGGAGACCGGCAGGCAGTCATTACGGCATTGTGAGTAAGACGCCGTAAGTCTCCATATCTTTTGGGCGCGACATCACCCACCAACCGCAGGCCTCGCTCGATCAACTGCAATCGATGAAGTACCGTCGTCGGCGGTATGGGGGCACGTTTGGAATTGTCGGCCCCACAGCGGATCAACGGTCTAATGCCGATGGATACCCACCTCGACGTCAAACCGCAACCACCGATCAGCGGTATTACTCACTGGTTAAGCAAGTTGAAGAAACCGGGAAATCTCCGAGCTTCTGGATATCGTCGTGCCGATTTTCTTCCACCAAAGGATCGATTCTCAGTCAGTTGCTTTTGGGGTTGGTGCCTGAGAGGGGGGCATATCTCCAATCTGGAGAATCCAAGGTTCGTCATTGCCACGTTGAGAAAATTTATGGCTGAAAAATAACAAGGTTGTGTCGCTTGCGGCATGCCAATGGTCTGTCGTGTACACTCCGTCGCTGTGATGGCTCTGTGATGGCTCTGTGATACTGAAACTATGATCATGCAAACAATTAGAAGATTCTCTGTTTATTTCAAAATTTACTTCTTTCCATACTTTAAACTGGAGAGGTCGATGGCGGCATTTTTCGCTATCGCTTCTCTTGTTCTAGGGCTTTCGATGGTGTTAAGTCTTGGGGGGATTCTACAGCAGCATTCTGTTGCCATATTAAATAGTTCTGGATCGACTATTTATTCGACCGCGTATCAAGATGATTTTGTTAAATTTAACAGTTTATATAGTTGGATGAAAGGGGGCGTTCACTGGGTTTTTTTAAGCATGGCTTTCGTGATTATATTTTTTTCTTTTGTAGAAAGCCGCGCTCGATTGCTGTCAATTAGAATGGTTGTTTCCTTCTTCGTGGTGCTGTCGGTCGCAGATGTGATAGCGGAGGCGATCGCCGGAGTTCTTGCAGTCGAGACGATATTTGTTAACCTGTTATCCAATGTGGTCGGTGCGGTCGTACTGCTAAGTTTGATGCTTTGTGTTTTGTGGGTGTTGGACTCAGTATTGAAACATACATCTGCTCACTGGTTTCTTCATTATTTTATTGCTTTAATTGTCCCGGTTGTAGCTGGAATGCTTTTACTTGTATTTTTTTATTATTTGATAATGTTGTTTTATAGTCCTGTGCCTACGAAGATTGAAATAATAGCCAAAGCGCCGCTTGAAGGTATTTATGAATCTTCTCCTAAGAAAAGTTCTGTAGGAAGTGAGGCTGAATCTTTTGGGGTGCTTAATTATAATCAGTATGTTGGTGGTGGGTTAAAATGGGTTGGAGAGGCAAGCCCGTTTTTGCTAAGCTTAAAGAAAGACAAAGAGTTGGGTAAGCTTAAAGCTCGGATATATTTTTTTTCTGGTTGCGAGTCTGACGATATTGATGGGATTAAAAAAATAGCTAACTCCTTTATTGCGATTTCTGATCTTGGAAGCTTTAATTTAAGTACAGCCGCGGCTTCGGCAGCGTTTATGGTGGCGCCATCTGCATCACTGAGGGTTGATTCTGTGACTCTAGGTAAAAAGGCGTTCGCCCTCAAAGTTGAAGAGGGGGGGAAGAAGGTTGATATGATGCGTTATATGCTGGCGGGGTCGAAAGTCTTTTTTGGTGCGCCAAGTTCTGATTACTCTATTCTTCTCTCGTTCTCTTTGCTGAATTCTTCTTCGGAAGCAATTAGGAATTTGGTTGATCGCGAGATTTTGTTGGAGATAAATGGAAAGGAGTATCGATTTGATTTTTCTGCCGCGGATTTATCAACATTGTCAGGGAAGTCGGCGTGTCGGGGGTTAGGGATTTCAAACCTCTCAAAAAATAATGGTTATTTTTTGAAAGACAGTATGGTGCTCAATATTTTGGTGGCAGTGGCCCCAGAGAGGCCTTCGGATTATTTTTTTAAATCAAAGAATAATGAGGTTGTTTTCAGTGGTCTGGATAGTGGGTGGTTAACGCGCGAAGGAGTAAAATTTGAAGATATCCAAAAAAATAGCGTAGATGGTGAACTCTCCTATTTGCAATTGAAGGGGGACTTTGATCTTGTGATGGATGGGGAGCCATATAAAACTAATGCGCTTCGATTTTATACTGTCTCCGAAGGAAGCCTAAAAGGGGTAGTTGCTGATGATGGTAAGTTCAGATTTTTCGGAGTGGCGGATACATTGTATGAAGAGCAGTCTAGGCTGAATAAGACAAGGTGGGAACGATTGGATAATTCGCGGTATGCAGTTTTTGCTTTAGTTCCTGCTTTTTTTATTTGGTTAGGAACATTCGTAGTGGGTTTGATCCGAAAAGACTACGAGTTCGATTTTCTGAAGAGATCAATTTAACGAATAGCTGAGCTACTTTTTTGATCTCCTCAAATTTAGAACTGGATAGATTTTATTTAGGCCCGAGAATCTTCGCCAGCTTGTCCGGCGAAGGCGCGCCTTGCTGCTGTTGCAGTTCGCCCTTGTCATCCATATAGAAGATTGCCGGCGTCGCCTGCAAATCGAGGTCTTCCATCAACTGCATGTTCGCCGCCAGTTTGCTCTGCACGGCCGCTGGAATATCTTTCAGCGCTTTTAGCGAACTGCCCTTGCCAGCCTTTTCGTGATCTTCCAGGGCCTTGGCCGGATCTTTTGCCGCCAGCAGCGCCGCCGATTTACCCGGGCTGTCTTCGCGAATGATGCCGACCATGATGTGCCGCAACTGCACCTTGCCGGACTTGACCCACGGCCGCGCCTGTTCCCAGAACATGTTGCAGTATGGGCAGTTCGGGTCGCTGAACAGGTACACCGTGCGCGGTGCATCCTTGTTGCCGTCCTGAATCCAGTTGCTCGCCTCGAACTTCGCCCAGACTTCCTTGGCCATTGGCGCGTAGACCAGTTTTTGCAGCGACTCGCTGCTCAGATCCTTGCCGTCGGCGTCGTACAGATTACCGAGCAAAACGTGCTTGCCATCCGGGGTCAGGTACAGCGCCATGCCGCGGTTCTGATATTGCGCCGCATAACCGCGCAGGCCATCGGGCGCATCGAACTGGCCGACGATTTTCGCGCCTTTGGCTTCGATCTGTTTGATCGCCGCAGGCAACTCTTCAGCAGCCTGCACCGACGGCAAGTGCAGCAGGGCGGTGCCCAGAGTCAGCGTCAGCAGGTGGCGGAGGCGGGGCATGGCAGTTTCCTTGCAGAGGTGGCCGGTGCAGTGGCCGGGTTCGAATTCGGGGTCGGGGTGTCGAAGTTTTCCAGCGCGCGCGCCAGGCTGGCGTTGGACAACTCGCCCAGGTGGCTGCTCAGCAACCGACCGTCAGGGCTATAGAACAGCGTAGTCGGCAATGCCATGGAACCCACGGCCTGACCGAGGCGACCGCTGCGGTCAAACAACACGTTGTTGAGGCTCAGGCCTTGGGTTTCCAGAAACGTCGCCACGCTTTGCATGCTTTCGGCCTGATTGACGAACAGGAAGGTCAGGTCCGGGCGTTGTTGCTGGGCATTCTCCAGGACTGGCATTTCGCGCCGGCACGGCGGGCACCAGGTCGCCCATAGATTGATCACCAACGGGCCACCCTGATAGTCGCTGAGCTGGATGGTTTCTCCGGCGGCATTGCGCAGGGAGATGTCCGGCAATCGGCTGCCTTGTTCATAGATGTTCAACGACAGTGTCGCCAGCAGCCAGAACGCCACACCGCTGGCCACGCCAAAACCCAGTGGGCGACGCAAGCCCGGACGGCGCCAGCCGCGATACAGCGCCACCAGCAACAGCACGATCACACCCGGCCAGGCGAGGAAACCACCGTCACGCAGATCGATGATCTGCCATGGGTCATTGCGATAGTGCGACCAGTACAGCAGCACAAAGGCAATTCGCGCTGCGAGCATGCCCAGCAGAAACAGGCTGAACAATGCCGACTCGGGGTTATCGTCGCCACGCTTGGCCACCCGCCAGCCGACAAAAGTCGCCAGCGCCAGGGCACTGATCAGCAGCAGGTGATTAAGCGCAATCGCAAAAGTACCGAGAGTGAAAGTCAGCATTAATTGGCGTCCCGGGTGGTGGCCCAGCGTTGCAGAAACGTCTCGGCATCGACTTCGCCGGTGATGCGCTGGCTGCGGCGTTCTTCGCCATCGGTGCCGATCCAGACGAAGCTCGGTGGCCCCGGCACCTTGTAGCGGCTGAGCAATTCACGGCTGGCGGCGTTGTCGGCGGTGACATCGAGCCGCAGCAGGCGCACGTCGCTCAATGCCTGCATGACTTTGTCCTTGCCGAACACCTGCTTCTCCATGACCTTGCACGACACGCACCAGTCTGCGTAGTAGTCGAGCAGTACCCACTGCCCCTTGGCTTTGGCGGCATCGAGTTCACTTTGCAGCGCCGCCGGCTCCTTGATCGTGATGAACGCGTCATGAGCCGATGGCGCTGCAGTCCCGACGCGGCCGGCACTGTAGACCTGCAACGGCTGATACAGATCATCGCTGCCGCCCGCCGCGCCAATCACCAGCACACTGCCCCACAGCCCGAGCAACAGCGAACTGGCGCCGAACAACTGGGCCACTCGGCCAAAACCTTCGGACTGTTTCCAGGCACAGAACGCAGCGATCAACAGCAATGCACCGCACAGGCCCAGCCACAACGATGCATCCAGCACCGGACGCAACATCAACAGCGCCGTGGCGAGGAAGAGGAAACCGAATACGCCTTTGAGCAGGTTCATCCAGGCACCGGGTTTGGGCAGGAAGCGATTGCCCACGGTCACCAGCAACAACAATGGCACACCGATGCCGATGCCCAGCGAGAACAGAATCAAACCACCGTGCAAGGCATTGCCGCTCTGCGCGATGTACAGCAACGCACCTGCCAGCGGCGCGGTCATGCACGGGCCGACCAGCAGACCGGACAAGGCACCGAGGACCCCGGCGCCAATCAGGCTGCCACCGCTGCGACTGCGCGAGGCGTGTTCAAGACGATCGCGCAGGGCCACCGGCAATTGCAGTTCAAAGAAACCGAACATCGGCAAGGCCAGCACCACAAAGATCGCGGCGAACGTGCCGAGCAGCCACGGATTCTGCAACCACGCCTGCAGGTTTGCGCCGAGCAGCGCGGCGATCACGCCCATCGCGGCATACACCAGGGCCATGCAGATCACATAACTGCCGGCCAGCGCGAAACCGCGACGCGGGGTAGCACCACTGCCGACCACCATGCCGGCCAGAATCGGCAGCATTGGCAATGTGCAAGGCGTGAATGCCAGCAACAGACCGAGGCCGAAAAACACCAGCAAGCTCCAGCCCAGCGCCCGTTGTTGCAGGCTACTGGCCAAGGCTTGATCCGGTGCTTCAGCGTTTGCGCCCACCGCCGCTTTGCCGCCCAGGTCAATCACCCGGGTTTGCGGCGGATAGCACAGGCCGGCATCGGCACAGCCCTGATAGCTGACCTTGATCTGCCCCGTGGCTGCCGCCGGGATTTTCACTTCCAGCCCTTGGCGATAGACCGGTTGCTCTCCGAAAAACTCGTCGCTGTGGGATTCGCCTTCAGGCAGTGTCGGCTGCTGTGCTGCGCTCAGTCCGTCGAATTTCAGGCGTTTCTGATAGAGGTAGTAACCGTCGGTGATTTGCCAGAACAACTGCGTTTCACCGGATTCCAGGCGTTCGGACGTGAGCACGAATGCCTGGTCGACCGGCAGAAACTCCGGTTTTGTCTCAAATGGATTATTCCCCGCCTGGGCCAGGCTGGACATCAGCAGAGCAAACAATAGAAAAAAATGACGCATGGAGGAGCCTTGTCCCTGTGCAAGTGAGGCGCAGAATGGGCGGCTGCGATTAACCGATAATTAACCGTATCCTACAAGGCCCTCCGGGCTTCGGCCAATCAGCCTCGCAGCAGTCCGGGCCAGTTCGTGTCATTGACGGTTTGCGGGCCGGAGACCAGGCGGTCGGACTGAATGTTGTAAGTCAGGTATTGGTTGTCGGTCAGGAAGATGTACCAGTAGCTGTCGGCGAAAGTCCGGTCATTTTGCGCTGCCGTGATGATGCGGTCCTTGTACGGTATCAGCGCGCCAAGTTGATAGTCCCCGAAGGATTTGTAAGTCAGGGTCTTTGCTTTGTAGTTAAACGATAGATAGTGCCCGTCGTTCAGGATGAACCTGAACAGAAACGGGTGACCGGTCAGTTGGAACCAGGTGCCGGCGATGATCTTGTCGAAGTAGGGCAATATCGGCTTCCAGATCGAATCGGAAACTTTATAGAAAGCATCGACCTTGTCCTTGTCCTGGTTGTATTTACACACCATGGGTATTGTTCCCTGATAGAAGAACAACCAGGCAATATCTTCATCGGACGGGGTGTTCCAGCCGAATGAAGTGGTTGTCAGTCCAAAACGCAAGTCTTTGGCATAGGGGTCAAAGCTGTCCCAGCTACCGTCGACCGATGCGGGATAGTTGGCGGATACCTTATTGTCACCGAGATCGAATCGGGAATAGGTGTCGCTGTTCTTGAAGAAGAAATAAATACGGTCGGGGCCGGAGCGCCAATCGATCGCGACGAAGTTTTTTAGTTGAGGCATGTTTGTTAAGTCCCTTTAAAGTTGTCGGTGGTTGCCAGTCGAAAACTAAATGATCGAAGGGTTATTACATAGGGAGAAACTGTTTCTTTATTAGTGGGAAAGTTTCAGCGCCGGGTGAGTCCCTGCGTCAGGTGGCGCCCCGATGTTTATGCCCGGCTTTCCGTAAGCGCCGGTGACGGCCATAATTGCCGCTTAATCCTCGCCTGCTTCACTCGCCTTTTTTATCCACGGAGCATCCATGCACGTACTGGTTTGCGAAGACGATGAGCTGATTGCCAGTGGCATCGTTGCTGGCCTGACGGCTCAAGGGCTGACGGTCGAGCACGTCAACACCGCGTCGAAGGCGCGGGCGATGCTCAAGGTGGCTGAATTCGACGTGATGGTCCTTGATCTCGGCCTGCCCGACGAAGATGGCCTCAAATTGCTGCAACAATTGCGTCAGAGTGGCCTGGAAATCCCGGTGCTGATTCTGACCGCGCGCGACTCGGTGACCGACCGTGTCGATGGCTTGCAGGCCGGGGCTGACGATTACCTGCTCAAACCGTTCGATCTGCGTGAACTGTTTGCTCGTCTGCAAACCTTGTTGCGGCGGGTCGCCGGACGCAGTGTCAACCTGATTGAGCACGGCGCGCTGACGTACGACCCGAGCAGCCGCGAAACCATGCTGGCCGGGCAACCGGTGGATTTGTCGCGCCGCGAGCAATCGCTGTTGCAGGCGCTGCTGCACAATCGTGGTCGGGTGCTGTCCACCGAACAGTTGAAGGACAGTGTCTACGGTTTCAACGATGAACTGGAAAGCAACGCGCTGAACGTGCATATCCATCACCTGCGCAGCAAACTGGGTAAAGGCATCGTCGAAACCGTGCGTGGTCTGGGCTATCGCCTCGGCCCGGCTGACGGTGGAGATCAAGGCAAGTGATGAGTCTGCGACTGCGCCTGAGCCTGACCCTCGGCGCTGCGTTCGCGCTGATCTGGGCGCTGGCGGCGGCCTGGATGCTCAGTGACCTGCGCAATCAGATGATGTTCTCCCTCGACCAGCGTCTGGTGGCGTCGGCGCGCATGGTTGCCGGGCTGCTGGAACAGCTGCCGACACTGCCGAGCAAAGGCGAGGGCACCCATTTCAGTGCCGAACAACTGAATATCCCCGGTGGCATGGCGTGTCAGGTCAGTTCCTTGCGCGGGGAAATTCTCGCGCGCAGCCACAACAACCCCGAACAAGCCCTGGAAGCGGAGAAAATGGGTTTCCATGACCAGATGATCGACGGCGCACCGTGGCGCAGCTTCACCCTCGCCCGGGGCGATGTGCGGATTACCACCGCCGACCGGCAGATCGAGCGCGAAGCCCTGAACATGTCGATTCTACTGGCGGCGTCGGTGCCGGTGGGTGTGGCGTTGCTCGGTTGTCTGTGTCTGCTGTGGCTGGGCATCGGCCAGGGACTGGCGCCGCTCAACCGTCTGCGTGAAGCACTGATGCGGCGCAATGCCGATTCGCTCGAGCCGTTGCAGATCCAGACCTTCCCCAGCGAATTGAAGCCGCTGCTTGAAACGCAAAACCAGTTGTTCCAGCGCATTGGCAAGACCATCGAGCGTGAGCGCCGTCTGACCGGTGACGCGGCGCATGAACTGCGCAGCCCGCTGACGGCGATCAAGACGCACCTGCAAGTCGCACGCATGACCGATGGCAGCGCTCGAGATCAGTCGCTGGCACGGGCCGAGGAGGGCGCCGATCGCTTGCATCGCACCCTCGAGCAACTGCTGTTGCTGGCGCGGGTCGAGGGCAGTCTGTCGTTCGATGACGGTTCGCAATGCAGTGCCGAGCAAGTGGCACGCCTGGCGATTCAGGACGCCACGGGGGGCGAGCGCCTGCGCATCAAGCTGCAACTGCCGGCTGAGCTTTCTGCTGCACCGCTGCAGATGCCGGCGGTGCTGTCGATTGCGGCGCTGCGCAATCTGCTCGACAACGCCCTGCGCCATACACCTGAGGACTGTGCGGTTGAGCTGAACCTGGAAACCATTGGCAACCGCGTGCGTTTTGTCGTGCGCGACCACGGGCCGGGGATTGCGCCGGATGACCTTCAACACCTGACTCAACGCTTCTGGCGCAACGGCCAAAGCACCGGTTGCGGCCTCGGCCTGGCGATTGTTCAGGCGATCGTCCAGCGCTGTGACTGCGCCCTGCATTTCGACAGCCGCCCGGATGGCCTGCGCGTCGAACTGACCATGCCGTTGCAGCCAGTCTGAATTCACCGCACATCCCTGGGAGCGAGCCTGCTCGCTCCCAGGGGAAGGTGTTTTGGCACATCAAATGTAACTTCTCGGCGTTCGCTATCCGGCCCGGGTGGGGGTAAGGTCAACGCAGCTTTGACTCAATGGATTGAGGGAACTGTGCCATGGAAGCACCCATCTGCATTCGCTCGGCCACACTGGCCGACGCCGGCATTATCAGCCGCATCATCGAGCGTTCGATCCGCATCGGTTGTGCGCTCGACCACCGTAATGATCCGTCACTCGTCAGCACATGGATCGGCCAGCAATCCGCCGACTTCATCGGTGCCCGGCTCGCTGACCCGCACTTCTATTTGTGTATCGCATTGCTGGCGGACAAACCGGTCGGCGTCGGTATGGCACAAGCCCGCGGCGATATTTCGCTGTGTTACGTGCAGCCGGAGTCCTTTCGTCGTGGCGTCGGGCGGGCGCTGATGCAGGATCTGGAGGGCTGGTTGCGGGTTCGCGGAGTTCCTCACGCTGACCTCAACAGCACACGCACCGGTCGCGCTTTTTATCGCCGTCTCGGCTACCGCGAGTCAGCGCCAGCCCTCCAATACCAAGGCTTGCAGAGCCTGCCCATGCACAAGTCATTAGCAGTGTCGGGCTGACAACTCGATCACGGGCTAAATCCTCAGGCCCCTTAAGCGTTTCCAGAACAGGAAAACCTGCAAGTGCGCCCCGCGATCGGAATGCGCACCTGTCCGGTGTGCTGTTTTGGTCACTATCCATAGCCAATTGAGGGGTCGAGAGATGTCAGTCGCCACCAGCCTTATCGAAGAGTCGTCGGCCCGGGTTACCTCGGCGCCGGCCGAAACGCTGTACCAGTTCAACGAATCGCCATTGCTGGCTCGTCAGGCCCGGCAGGAATCCAACGCGCGCAGCTATCCACGACGTATTCCATTGGCACTGAAGCGCGCCAAAGGCCTGTATGTCGAAGACGTTGAAGGGCGCACGTTCATCGACTGCCTCGCTGGGGCCGGCACGCTGGCGCTGGGGCATAATCACCCGGTGGTAATCGAAGCGATCCAGCAGGTACTCGCCGATGAATTGCCACTGCACACCCTCGACCTGACCACGCCGGTCAAGGATCAGTTCGTCCAGGATCTCTTCGCTCTGCTGCCTTCGGCCCTTGCGGCTGAAGCGAAAATCCAGTTCTGTGGCCCGACCGGCACTGATGCCGTGGAAGCGGCGCTGAAACTGGTGCGTACAGCGACCGGGCGCAGCACGGTCCTGTCGTTCTCCGGCGGTTACCACGGCATGAGTCAGGGTGCGTTGAGCCTGATGGGCAGCCTCGGGCCGAAAAAGCCGCTGGGTGCGCTGCTCAGCAGTGGCGTGCAGTTCATGCCGTTCCCGTATGACTACCGTTGCCCGTTCGGCCTTGGTGGCGCGGCGGGCGTAAAGGCCAATCTGAGTTACCTGGAAAACCTGCTCAACGACCCGGAAGCCGGCGTGCAATTGCCTGCAGCGGTGATTGTCGAGGCGGTGCAGGGCGAGGGCGGCGTGATTCCGGCGGACATCGAGTGGCTGCGCGGCTTGCGCCGGATTACCGAGAAGGCCGGTGTGGCGCTGATTGTTGACGAAATCCAGAGCGGTTTCGCCCGCACCGGCAAGATGTTTGCCTTCGAACACGCTGGCATCACCCCGGATGTGGTGGTGCTGTCCAAAGCCATCGGCGGCAGCCTGCCGTTGGCCGTGGTGGTCTATCGCGACTGGCTCGACACCTGGCAGCCGGGCGCGCACGCCGGCACGTTCCGTGGCAATCAGATGGCCATGGCGGCAGGCTCTGCGGTGATGCGTTATCTGGTTGAGCACAAGGTCTGCGAGCACGCTGCTGCCATGGGCGAGCGCCTCAGCGAGCACCTGCGCATCCTGCAACGCGACTTCCCGCAACTGGGTGATATTCGTGGTCGTGGCCTGATGCTCGGGGTAGAGCTGGTCGAGCCGAACGGCACACCCGATGCGCTCGGTCATCCGCCGGCGTTCGCGCGACTGGCGCCGCTGCTACAACGCGAGTGCCTCAAGCGGGGCCTGATTCTGGAACTCGGCGGTCGGCATGGCGCGGTGGTGCGTTTTCTGCCGCCGCTGGTGATCACCGCCGCTGAAATCGACCGTGTTGCCGAAATCTTTGGTCGCGCGTTGGCCGCTGCCACCGCTGCGTTGTAAATTTTTCGCCGCGCCGAACGTTCTTTCTACATACCCGGCTGCGCCCCTCGTGCAGCCCACCTTACAACGATGGAGAACCAGCATGACGTCAGTATTCGACCGCGAGGACATCCTCTTTCAGGTCGTGGTCAACCACGAAGAGCAATACTCGATCTGGCCGGATTACAAAGCCGTGCCGGAAGGCTGGCGCACCGTGGGCAAGAGCGGCCTGAAAAAGGAATGCCTGGCCTACATCGAAGAAGTCTGGACTGACATGCGTCCGCTGAGCCTGCGCCAGAAGATGGAAGGGCAGGCCGCCGCGCAATAAGCGGCCGGGCAAAAAGAAACCCGCTGGACTGGTAACAGTCAGCGGGTTTTTTCTTGCCTTGGATTTGTGTTGCCTTCCAGGGCCCCATCGCTGGCAAGCCAGCTCCCACAGGTATCTTGGTGATTACAAAATCTGCGTTCACCGAGAACCCTGTGGGAGTTGGCTTGCCAGCGATGAACGATAACGCGGTTTCAGCTGAAATTAAGCCCCGCTCAAGCCCTTGAGCAGCAAATCGACATTGCCTTCCAGCTCCGCCACCGGATCCGCCGCATCCGTACTCAACACCACCAGATGACTACCCGACTCGGCAATCGCCGCTTTCACCGGCTCCGACGGCTGGCGATGATGCAGCACCACCCCGACATCATTGTCCTTGAGCGTAGCCGTGAGTTTTTTCAGATCCTCCGGCGTCCACTCCGCATCCGGCCGTGGATCCTCGCCGATCAGCTCCAGATTGAGGCTACCGATCAGATAGCCAAAGTGATCGCTCAAACTCATCACGCTCAGGTTGTCTGCACTCGCCAGTCGCGCCTCACTGTCGGCACTGAGCTTCAACAAACGCTGCTTCAACGCTGCCAGATTCGCTTCGATTGCAGGCTTGTCACCCGGTGCCAGGCGCACCAGATCCGCCGCCATCACATCCGCCATGCGCCCCATGTTGTTGCTGGCCAGCCATGGCTGACTGTTCAAGCCATCGATCTTCAGATCCGGTTGTACGGCTATGCCGGGCAGGGCGCCATCCACCGGGCGCGCCGCGTCGATCTCGACAATACGAATATTGCTGCGACGGGCGATCGGGTACAGCGGATCATCCGCCCACAGCGAACGCACGCCTATCACCGCATCGGCGCCGGTTGCCAGTTTGCTCAGTGCCGGCGCACCGCGACCGGTGAAATAAGCAGTTTGGCGGCTGCCCGGCAAGTTCGCCGGTGCCGCACGTTCGAGGTTCACGTCAGTGCCTTTGAGCAGTACTTCGCCCAGGCCATAAGTGATCGGCAACGAGGCCAGCACTCGCAGCGGTTTGCCGTTTTCGGCAGCCATCAACGGGGTGCAGACCACGCCGCACAGGGTCATGGCCAGCGTCAGTTTGCGAATTGAAAAAGTCATTTATCCAAGATTCCCTTTCAGACTCGGGACAACCCCGCGCGCAATGGCGGCAAGGGCAAAGGCAATACCGGCGACCAGAATGATTGCGGCGCCGGACGGAATCGGCAGATCGAACACGATGGGCGCAAGAATCCCGCACAACGTGCTGACCGTGGCGATCAACACCGAGCACCAGAAGAACCCTTTGAGTGACTGGCTGAGCAACCGTGCCGCCGCGGCCGGGATCACCAGCAGTGCACCGACCAGAATCGCGCCGATGACTTTCACTGCCGCCACGGTGATCAGCGTCACCAGAATCACGAACAGATAATCCAGGGTCTTCACCGCCACTCCACGCACGGCTGCCAGTTGCGGATTGAAGCTGGCGAGCATGATGCGGTTGTACAGCGGTAGCGCCAATGCCATGACCAGCGAGCCGACGATGGCCAGCACCGCCAGATCGTTGCCGTTGACCGTCAGCACTGAACCGAACAGCACGTTCTCGAGAATGTGCACGTTGATCTTGCCCGCCAGAATCAACAGCAGACTCGCGCCCAGTGCCAGCGACACCGACAGAAACACGCCGATCAAAGTATCCGGTGCCAGGCCGGTACGGTTGCGCAGGTAATTGAGCAGGATGCCGAACAGCAGGCAATAACCGAACAGGCTGCCATAGGGGCCGGTGTAGGGTTCGCCGAGCAGTATGCCGATGGCCACGCCGGTCAGGGCCGCGTGGCCCACCGCTTCGGAGAAAAACGCGAAGCGCTTGACCACCACCAGCGTGCCGAGGCCGCCGAGCACCGGGCCGATCAACAGGCCGGCAAGCAATGCATTGACCACAAAACCGTAGGCCAGTGCTTCCGGCAGATAGCCGGACGACGCCCAGCCTTGCACCATCAAACGAAAGGCTTCGTAATTCATCAGGCAGCGCTCCGTGGATGGGTCGAGAACAGCGTCAGCAGTCGTTCCGGGGTCAGCGCCTGTTGTGGCGTGGCATCGAACAGCACACGACGGTTAAGGCCGGTGACCCGATCGGCCAGGCGCCCGACCGCTTCCAGATCGTGCTCGATCCACAACACGGTGATGCCCGCCGCGCGCCAGTCGCCGAGCAGGCGTTCGAAGACCTGAATCCCGGCTTCATCGAGGGCTGACATCGGCTCATCCAGCACCAGCAATTGCGGCGCCGGAATCAAACCTTGCGCGAGCAGCACCCGCTGCCGTTCCCCGCCGGACAGCGCACCCATACGCCGCTTGCGTTTGTCCTGCATGCCGACGCGTTCCAGCGCATCGCCAATGGCGCCGGTGTAACGCTTGCTCAAACCGAGAAACGCCGGGCGTCGCTGACACATCGCGGCCATGAAATCGTCAACGGTCAAAGGCAAACCGCGATCGAACTCCAACGCCTGCGGTACATAACCGATGGTGCCGGGTTCGCCGGGCCATTGCAGGCTGAGCTGGCCCTGATGCGGCATTTGTCCGAGCAGGGTCTTGATCAGCGAACTCTTGCCGCCACCGTTGGGGCCGACCAAGGCATGTACGCTGCCGGGCTGAACCTGGAAGGTGACGTTGTCGAGAATCGTGGTTCGCCCCAGCGTCAGACAAACCTCCGCAAATTCCAGCGTCGGCCCCGAAACCTGTGGGAGCGAGCTTGCTCGCGAATGCGGTGTGTCATTCAACAATGATGTCGGCAGATCCGGCGCCTTCGCGAGCAAGCTCGCTCCCACAGGGTTTTCGGTGTTGTCGGCGATCAGGTTTTCTTTCGAAGTCATGCGCCAGACTCCTGAATCGCCCGCACCACGGTGTTGAGGTTGCCGGTCATTTCCTTTTCGTACTTGTCGGCGGTGTATTCGCCGTAGGAAATGTGCGACAGCGGATACAGCTTCACCCCGGACTCGCGCTGAATCGTCTCGACGTAAGTGGAGGGGAAATCCATCTCCGAGAAGATCACTTTCACGTCCAGTTCACGCAACTGGTCGATGGTCTTTTTCAACTGGCTTGGGCTCGGCTCGATGCCGTGGGCCGGTTCAACCACGGCGGTCACTTCCAGGCCGAACTCGCGCAGCAGATAGTCGTAAGCGGCGTGTACTGTGGCCACGCGCAGTTCTGCGTTCGGCGCTTGAGTCAGTTTTGCCAGTGCGTCGGCGCGCATCTGGCGCAGGCGTTTGCCGTAGGCGCGGGCGTTCTGGGTGTAGGCCTTGGCGTTGTCCGGATCGAGTTTGCCCAGTTCGCGAGCGATGTTGTTGACTTGGGCGATGGAAGCGCTGATCGACAGGAACGTGTGTGGGTTTACCACTTTGCCGGCGCCGCGCGCGGCAACCCCGGTGGCTGCCAGCAGCGGTACGTTTTCGTTGGCTTCGATGGTTTTGATGTTCGGCGTTTCGCTGGCGGCGATCATGCGGTCGGCAAAGTCGTCGTGACCAACACCGTTGAGCACGATCACATCCAGCCCGCTGATACGTTTGATGTCCTCGGCCCGTGGTTCGTAGGCGTGCGGGTTAAAACCGGCGGGGATCAGCGGCACCACTTCGGCCTTGTCGCCGACGATGTTCGCCACGTAGCTGTAGTACGGGTGCAGGGTGATGCCGATGCGCAGGCGCTTGGCCTGATCGGCGCTGGCCAGCGGGCTCAGCAGGCAGGCACACAGGCCCACGAGAAACAGGCGTAACAACGGACGGCGAGGCGATGAAATAGACATGGGCAAGCGGTCTTCTCTCGGAGGAAGGCGAAGAATCAATGGCGATGTTCACGGGTAACCCCGGCATCGTATTGCGCGACGATCTGTTTCCAGCCAGCAGCGGACAGCGCCGCGGCATTCAGTTGCGCAGGGGCTTGAGCGGCGGCATCACGGTTGAGCCAGATGTCCGGCGCAGCCGTGTCGTCGGTACTCAGCAGCATGACGAACGAGCCAGCGACAGCCGGATTCCGGCTTTGACCGACATACGCGGTGTTCGCCAGCAACTGCCAGGCATGACCGCCACGGCTGACCGAACTCGCATCCTGGGCAAACGGCGCAAAGCCTTCGTCCGCCAGATTTTGCGGCGTCGGCAGGGCTTGCTGTTCTTCGCGCAGCAGGCGGATTTCATCGAGGGTCACCCGCAGGTCGGCGTAGATGCCTTGTTCCGAGGCACTGAGGTCGCGGCGCGCGTCGAGTTGATTGGACGCAACCGGCTCCGGCTCATGGGAAACCCCGCGCCACGCGACCACAGAACCGGCGACTGCCAGAATCAACAGGCATAACAGCAGCACATTGAGGGTTTCATGACCGGCGCCGGCCGGACGCACGATTTGTGTTGTGGGCGTACTCATGGTGCTTCGATATCCGCTTGGTCGATTTCCACAACGTGGCCTGGACCTGCGTCGAACAGCACGTAGAACTCGGCGCCAGGCTTCTTGAAGGTCAGCGTCGAGTCACTGCCGAGCTTGCCCGGCACTAGGATTGTTTCGTCGTAGCCAATCACATCGAGGGTCACCCCCGGTGCGCCGCTGCCGTCGGAGAACCCTCCGGTGCATTTGATCTGCTCGGCGTCGATGGCTTTGCATTCACACATCGGGTTGTGGGCCAGCGCACTGGCACTGAAGCCGGCGCACAGCATCAGCAGCGTGGCCTTCAGGCACAGGCGGAAAGGGCGTTGCGAGCAAGTCATGGTTTGACTCCTTGTTTGTTCAGCCAGGCGAAGGTGGCGGGGGAGGCCTGACTCAGGGGAATCGAAGCCTGATGCATGCTGCCGTCCCAGCCTTCCATGGTGATCCACAGTTCGGCGTCGGCTCTGGTCTTCTCCGGGATCGGCATTTGCGTGCCCATGCGGTAAGGCGTGCCGAAGAAAATCGTACCGGCGGCGCGCAGGCTGCGTGGCTTGCCGATGCGTAGGTAGGTGGCCTTGACCTGCTCGACACAGGCATCGCACAGGGCGGCGCTGAAATCTTTCATGTAACCGGCCGGGCCGGTGAGCACCGGCGCTTCGTTGCGCAGTTCGGCCAGGCGCAGGCTCCAGGGGCCGACCTGAATATTGCCGATTTCATGTTGGCCCAGGCCGCTGTCACCGCGAAACAGCGAGGCGTCGGCGAAGTACTTGGGCATGAACCCCAGCGGGATCAACAGCAGCAGGACATTGATGTGGAAGCGCCATTTGTGCCAGAAGCGTGCGAGTCGAGAAGGCTGTGCCTTGGTAGTGGACTTGCTCACAGGCTGGCCTCCGAGGTTTCACGGCTCATGGCCGGTTGTGCCTTGATGCGGTTTTTCTTGTCTTCGCGCTTCAGCGCATTGGCGGTGGCCAGGGCGGTGCGTTTGGTCCAGATCAACAAACCACTGAGAATCATCAGGCTCAGGATCAAACCGAAGAAGAACCAGATCAGCTTGATCCAGATGCCGCCGAAGTCGCCGGTGTGCAGCGGCCGCATGGACTCGGTGACGAACTCCAGCGACGAGCGATCGGACAGCAGGCGCGAAGCGGCGATATCGCCGTTGTACGGATTGAGCGTGGCGGTCTGGAACATCAGCGGATACCAGCCGCGACCGCCGACGCTCATGTGGCTGTAGGCATTGCCCGGCAGGCTGACGAAACTGGCCTCCAGCCCCGGAATCTTCTCTTGAGCGAGCTCGACTGCACGGTCCAGGCTGATCCGTGGCGGTGGCGTGCCGGCGGCAGAGATCGGCACGCTTTCGCGGGACATGGCAGGAATGATCGGCTCGCTGGAGATGGCGATCTGGTTGTCGAACAGAATCGCCCGAATCAGAAACCAAATCCCGGTGATGGAAATCACCGCAATGAACCAGATCGACCAGATACCGCACAAGCGATGGAAGTCACCCCAGAAGATTCGCGCGCCATGACGCACGCGCAGGGTCGGACGCAGAAAACCTTTCCAGAAGCGCTTGTAGACCACCAGCCCGGTGATCAGCGAGACCAGCATCGGCACGCCGAGGAACGACACCAGATACCAGCCCCAACTGAAACCGTTGGTGAACGGCACCAGCCACCAGCCGTGCAGGGCGCGGGTGAAGGCTTTGAAATCGAAGGTTGGCGCGGGGCCCTGGATCACCCCGGTGTAAGGATTGACGTAGACCGTCTGTGAGCGGCCGTCCGGATAGCTGACCGCAACGTCGAGCGCGAAGTGTGATTCGTCGGGGCGACTGATGCTTTCAACGAGGGTCTGCGGTTCGGCTTTTTTGATCGCCGCCATGATCTGGTCATAGCTGAGCAGCGGCGCATCGTCCGCAGGCTGGCTGGCGCGCATCTGCGGGTTGGCCAGCCAGACGATTTCCTGACTGACCACCGCCAGTGTGCCGGTGACACAGACGATCAGGACGAAGAACCAGATCGGTAACGCCAGCCAGCTATGAACGAGGAACCACAGTTTGGAGCGGGATTTCTTCGACATGATTGCGCGTCTTGATAGCGGTGAAAGGGCGCTTAGCTACGGGCTTCGCAGCACGGAGACCCCGAAAGACCGGACGTGGCTTTTGCCTACGCGAACGGCCTGCATCTATATAGGACGGATGAGCGTGGAAAATCCCGAAAGGCGATATGAAAGCAAATGTTTCCCAATTCGCAGGGTTTGACAGATCCCACTGTAGGAACTGCGGCACGCTGCGATCTTTTGATCCTGATCTTTAAAAAACAAGATCAAAAGATCGCAGCCTCGTTGCACTCGACAGCTCCTGCAGGGTTTGCGGATCGGCAGATCAAACACGATTCATGATCCACGCCATCACTCTCTGCCAATTGATGGCCGACCCGCGCTGCCTATGATGGAAATCACCACGAATGCCTGAGTGAACGCCTTGATGACCGCCAGAACCCTCTATGACAAACACATCGATTCGCACACAGTGTGCCGCCTCGACGATCAGGGCCATGTTCTGTTGTATATCGATCGTCAGGTGATCAACGAATACACCAGCCCGCAGGCCTTCAGTGGTTTACGTGCCGCCGGGCGCGAGGTCTGGCGGCCGGGCACGGCGTTGGCGGTGGTCGATCACGTCAACCCGACCACGCCTGTGCGCGTCGCGGCAATGCCTGATGCCGGCGGCGCCCGGCAAGTGTCGTATCTGGCGGAGAACTGCCGGGACTTCGGCATCGAGTTGCTGGACATCCTCGACAAGCGTCAGGGCATTGAACACGTGATCGCGCCCGAGCAGGGTTTCATTCTGCCCGGCATGGTCATCGCCGCCGGTGATAGCCATACCACCACCTATGGTGCACTCGGCGCCTTCGGTTTCGGCATCGGCACCTCCGAGATCGAACACCTGCTGGCCTCGCAGACGCTGGTCTACAAACGTCTGAAAAGCCTGCGTGTGACCGTCGACGGCGACCTGGCACCGGGCTTGACGTCCAAAGACGTGATCATGGCCCTGATCGGCCGCATCGGCGCGTCCGGGGCCAGCGGTTATGCGATCGAGTTCTGCGGCTCGACCATCGATGCCCTCAGCGTCGAAGCGCGCATGACCATCTGCAACATGGCCGTCGAGGCGGGTGCGCGCGGCGCATTCATGGCGCCGGATGACAAGGTCTTCGCCTATCTCAAGGGCAAGCCGCGAGCGCCGCAAGGTGAGCGGTGGGAACGGGGCGTGAAGAAGTGGCGCGAACTGCGCAGTGATCCCGGTGCGCTGTTTGACCGCGAGGTTCACCTTGATGCCAGCGTGCTGGAACCGATGGTCACCTGGGGCACCAGCCCCGATCAGGCCGCCGCGATCGGTGCGCGGGTGCCGGATCCGCAAGCGATCAGCGATCCGATCTTGCGCCAGGGCATGCGCCGCGCCCTCAACTACATGGGTCTCGAAGCGGGCATGGCGCTCAGCGATATCGTCATCAGCCACGCCTTTATCGGTTCGTGCACCAACGCGCGGATCGAAGACCTGCGCGATGCCGCCAGCGTCGTGCGCGGTCAGCAAGTGGCCGGGCATGTACGCGCGATGATTGTCCCTGGCTCCAGCGAAGTTCGCGCGCAGGCCGAGGCCGAAGGACTGGCGCAGATCTTTATCGACGCCGGGTTCGAATGGCGTCAGTCCGGCTGCTCGATGTGCCTGGCGATGAACGACGACGTACTTGCGCCCGGCGACCGCTGCGCGTCGAGTACCAACCGCAATTTTGAAGGTCGTCAGGGCGCCGGCGCGCGCACTCATCTGATGAGCCCGGCCATGGTTGCCGCCGCTGCGATCAGCGGTCGACTCACCGATATCCGCCATTTTGGAGTACGCCCATGAGCCTGCAACCTTTCACTCTGGTCAGCGGCCAGGCTGCGCCGTTACTGGCAGCGAACGTCGATACCGACGTGATCATGCCCAAACAGTTTCTCAAGGGTATCGATAGAAAAGGGCTGGATCGCGGATTGTTTTTCGATCTTCGATTTCAGCGCGATGGCACGCCCAACCCTGAGTTCGTGCTGAACCAGCCCGCCTGGAAAGGTGCGAACTTTCTTGTGGTCGGGGCCAATTTTGGCTGCGGATCGAGCCGTGAGCATGCAGTCTGGGGCCTGCAGCAGATGGGCATCCGCGCGTTGATCGGCAGCAGCTTTGCCGGGATTTTCTACGACAATTGCCAGCGTAACGGCGTGTTGTTGATCACGCTGGAGGAGGCGCAGGTGCAGCGCATCGGGCAGCTGGTTAGTCAGCCTGAAACGGCGCGGATCAGCATCGATCTGGAGGCGCAGCAGATTGGCCTGGCGGATGGCAGCGTGCTCGAGTTCCAGATCGATACTTTGCGTAAAACCGCATTGCTCTTGGGGCTGGACGCCATCGGCAGCACCCTGCAACGCCGCGAACAGATCAAAGATTTCGAACGCGAGCACCTGGCCAACAACCCTTGGTTAGGCTGAACGCCTACCCCGTGGGAGCTGGCTTGCCAGCGATGGCGTCAGTTCAGCCGGCACAGGTGTTGGATATGCTGGCCCTATCGCTGGCAAGCCAGCTCCCACAGGACTTTGTGGGACCTGGGTGTCTGGATTACAGCGACAATCCTTTGAAATGCGCCTGCAAAAACTCCACACACGCGCGCAACTTGCCCGAATGCGCCAGCCGTGTCGGGTATACCGCCCAGACATTCGCGCTCTGGCTGTAATCGTCCAGCACCTGCACCAAGCGTCCTTGCTCCAGCAACGGCCTCACATCCCACAACGACCGCAACAACACCCCCCGCCCGTCCAGTGCCCACTGCAAAACAATCTCGCCATTGTTCGACGACAACGGCCCGCTGACCCGCACGCTCTCTTGCCCGTCATCGCGATCCAGATGCCAGATCCCGAAGGCGTTGTCGCGCTCCTTGATCACCAGACAGTCGTGCTGTTGCAGTTCGTCCAGGGTTTGTGGCGTACCGCGACGTTGCAGATAACCGGGGGCGGCACACAGCACGCGCCGGTTGCTGACCAGACGCCGACCGATGTGCTGGCCGGGAATGTCGTCACCAACGCGGATCTCCAGATCGAAGCCTTCATTGATGATGTCCACCACCCGGTCAAACAGGTCGAGGCGAATCTCCAGTTCTGGATAACGTTCGGCCAGCAACGACACCGCCGGCGCGACGTGATTGCGACCGAAACCGAAACTGCTGCAGAGGTGCAAACGCCCACGCGGGCTGTCGTGGGCGTCGCAGAGTTCGTCGTGCAGTTGCTGGAAATCATCGAGAATGCGCAACGCCCAGCGCTGCACCCGTTCACCGTCCTCGGTCAGCGAGACGCGACGACTGGTGCGGTGCAGCAGGCGAGTGCCGAGGGTCGTTTCAAGAATCTGGATGCGTTTGCTGACATAGGCCGGTGACAGGCCCAGTTCATCTGCGGCGGCGGCAAAGCCGTTTTTGCGGATCACGGTGAGCAACACACGCAGGTCTTCGGGCAGGGGCACGGTGTCTTTCTTCTGGGACATGTCAAAACGAGCACTGGCGGCAGAAGCCGCCAGCATAGCACCGAGATCCAGTGGCTCCGGTCAACGGAGAAAGGCCAGCGCTTCGGCGAGCAACGGTTCGGGGATTTCTTCGGCAATGTAATGGCCGGCGGGCAAGGCCTGACCGCTGACGTTGGTCGCCACTTGCTGCCATTCCTTGAGAGGATCGAAGCACCGTCCGACCGTGCCTTCAGCGCCCCAAAGCACGCGCAGCGGCAGATTCAGATGATTCCCGGCGGCGATGTCGGCGCGGTCGTGCTCAAGATCGATGCCGGCGCTGGCGCGATAGTCTTCGCAGATGCCGCGTGCGCTGCCCGGTTGGCGCAGGCAGCGCAGGTATTCGCCGAAGGCGGCATCGGTAAACGGCTTGAGCCCGGCGCTGCGACTGCCCATCACACTGCGTAAATACGCTTCGGGATCGGCTTCGAGCAAGGTTTCCGGCAGCGGCGCCGGGCGGATCAGAAAGAACCAGTGCCAGTAGGCGCGGGCGAAGGTTTCGTTGGTTTGCGCGTACATCGACAGGGTCGGCGCGATGTCGAGCAGCATCATGCGCTGCACGGCGGCGGGATGGTCGAGCGCCAGTCGATGGGCGACCCGCGCGCCACGGTCGTGGGCGAGGACCGAAAACTGCGCGAAGCCCAGCGAGTGCATCAGCTCGACATTGTCGCGGGCCATTTCGCGTTTCGAGTAATTAACGTGCAGTTCATCGGCAGCCGGCCGACTGCTGTCGCCATAACCGCGCAGATCGGCGGCGACCACGGTGAAGTGTTCGGTCAGTTGTTCGGCAATCTTGTGCCAGATCACGTGGGTCTGCGGATGCCCGTGCAACAACAACAGGCCCGGCCCGCTGCCGCCGAGGCGGTAGGCAATGTCGACGCCGTTGACGTGGCGCTGGTCTTTGCGGAATCCGGCAAACATCGGACTGATCCTTTTTCAGGGTTCTGGGTGGATGCATCCTGAAATCGTCCGGCGTTTGCGGCAAGGGGCAAAGCGTGGTGGGCAGGTTCATGAAGTGTGTTCATGACGCTCGGGTTGCCAGTGCCGGCCCCTTCGCGAAGAGGCCGGTCCAGACGCTGAAATGCTCAACCCTGCTGAAACATCTCCATCGCCCGCTGCTTGATCTGCTCTTCAGTCAGATCCTCCTTGCGCGAGGCGAGAAACCACAAATGCCCATACGGGTCCTTCAACGTCCCGCTGCGATCACCGTAAAACTGATCCTTGACCGCGGACACCGACGTCGCGCCGGCATCCAGTGCCCGTTGGAATGATTTGTCGACATCGGTGACATACAGATGCAAACCAACTGACACGGCTTTATCAGGATTGCTCAACGGCCCCTGATCGCACGGCGAGCCGAGCATGATCGCGCTGTCGCCGATGCGCAGTTCGGCGTGGCCGATGCCGCCGTCAGGCATGGCCAGACGCATGACTTCGGTGGCGCCGAAGGCTTTTTTATAGAAATCGATGGCCTCGGCCGCTTTGTGGATGCCGAGATACGGGGTAATGCTGTGATACCCCTCGGGAATGGGTTTGACGCTCATGACGTTCTCCCTGATTTGTTGTTCTATGGGACAAAGACTCCACCGGGTTTGTGGAAGATTCACTATAGAACCGTCCTCGGCGTGCAGATTTTTGCCCGACGAGCAGTCAATTTTTTGGAAAGTGCGGCCCCGGGCCTTGTTCGCCAAGTACATCGCCCTGATTGCGCAGCGGACAGGCTTCCATCGACAAACAGCCACAACCGATGCAGCCATTGAGTCGGTCGCGCAGCAGCGTCAGTTGCTCGATCCGTTCATCCAGCTCGCGCCGCCATTGCTGTGAGAGGATTTTCCAGTCTGCCGCGCTGGGCGCACGATCATCCGGGAGGATCTTCAATGCTTCACCAATCTCCGCCAGCGGAATCCCCAGCCGCTGCGCGACTTTGATCAACGCTACGCGGCGCAGTACTTCGCGCGGATAGCGCCGCTGATTGCCGGCATTGCGCTGGCTCTTGATCAGGCCTTTGGATTCATAAAAGTGCAGCGCGGTGACTGCGACGCCACTGCGCGTTGCGACTTCACCGACGGTGAGTTGTTTGTGCAAAGTTTCCTTGGTGATCATTGCAAAAATGCTCTTGACCTTGACTTAACTAGAGGTTTTACCCTGCAGGTCTTCGAGTCGCAAGATTCGTCTACCGATAAGTGGGGACTTTCATGCAAGCACCAGCGAAAAACCGCAGCTTCACCCAGTTGATCGAGTTCGAGATCGAACCGCGTCAGCAGCCAGCCCTGGTGACCGCACTATCGATCCAGACCGAGCGCCTGGCTCAACGTTATGCAGGTTTCGTCAGCGCCAGCGTGCAGGCCAGCGATGACGGCCGGCGTGTGCTGAGTTTTCTGCAATGGCAATCCCGCGAGGCGGGGGAGGCGGCGTTTCGCAGCTTTGAGAGTGGCGAGCAGGACTTCTGGCAATTGATTCACACCCATCAGGCGAAAACCATCACCTTCAATTCGTTTCAGGTGCTGAGCAGCATCGCCCGCAGTCACGACGATGCGCTGCACTGCCGCCTGGTCGGCTAGATCGACAACTGGATCAGGCGCTCGCCCTGCAGATTTTCGGTAAGTCGCCGCTTGTTCACCGCCAGTTCGCCGATCTTGATCAAACGCGTGCGGGTGACGTTGCGGCTCAAACCGAGCAACGCTGCGGTGTGCACCTGGTTGTAATGGCAGAAGCGATACGCTGCCCGCAGCAGGGCGTCCTCGACTTTTTCGTGCAAAGCGCCGGCCTGTTGCCCGAACAGTTTTTGAAAGGCTTGTTCCAGCAACGCCTCCGGTGAATCGTCGGCGCTGGCGTGCTGATCGTCCGGGCGTTCGATGCGCAGGTTGGACAGGCGCAAATCATCACGTTCGATGACGCCGTTGCGGCAGATCAACAAGGTGTGGTGGATGACGTTTTCCAGTTCACGAATATTGCCCGGCCAACTGTAAGCACGCAGCTTGTGCTCGGCGCCGGGGCTGATGCTGACCCGCCCGTAACCGAGGCGTTGGCTATAGGCTTCGATGAAATGGCGGGTCAGCGGCAGTATGTCGCCGGGACGGTCGCGCAACGGGCTCAGTTCCAGATTGACCACGTTGAGGCGGTAGTACAGATCCTCGCGGAAATGGCCGGCATTGATGGCTTTTTCCAGCTGTACATTGGTCGCCGCCAGCACCCGCACATCGATGGGAATGCTTTTGCGCGAGCCCAGTCGCACCACTTCGCGTTCCTGCAAAACCCGCAACAACTTCACCTGAATTGCCATCGGCAGGTCACCGATCTCATCGAGAAACAAGGTGCCGCCATCCGCTTCCTCGAACCACCCGGCCTTGGCACTCAGCGCACCGGTGAACGCGCCTTTTTCATGACCGAACAATTCCGCTTCCACCAGCGATTCGGAAAACGCCCCGCAATTGACCGCGATAAACGGCCGATGACGACGGTTGCTGAGGTTATGAATATGCCGCGCCACCAGCTCTTTGCCGGTACCGGTTTCGCCGATGATCAGCACACTCGCTTCACTCGGTGCGACCTGTTGCAAATGCGCAAGCAGGGCCTGGGACTTCGGGTCTTCGAACACCTGCGCGGTGGCGCGAATCGACGTGGCCAGCGCGGGGGAGGGCGGTAGGGTCAGCAGTTGCATGGGCTCGTCCTTCTTTTTTTTAGTTCAAATGCAGGCAGGTCAGGAATAAAAGGTCGGCACCGGCAGCGACTGGTTCAGCGCCCAGTCGCCCAGCTCATGGAGTTTGTAATCCAGCGGGTCATGCAGGGTCTGCGTGCGCAGGTTGCGCCAGTGGCGGTCGAGGCGCAGGGAGGCGTGGGTCGAGCGCGCGCCGGTCACTTCGAACAAACGGCTGCAGATTTCCAGGCCCTGACGGCTGGCGGCGACTTTGGCGGTGGCGATCGCGGTGGCGACATGACCGCGCTCTTCGACGCTGAGATGTACACCTTTGGCCCAGGCCTCATCGAGTAACGTCGCCGCGCGTTCGACCAACAGGCGAATGCCTTCCAGCGCCACCCAGAACTCGCCGTAATGCGCGAGCACGTAGGGATCTTCACGCACATCGCGGGCCGAGGATTTGTGCCAGAGCCGGGTTTCGCTGAGGGTGTATTGCCGCGCCTCTTCGAAAGCGCCTTCGGCAATCCCGAGAAACATATGCGTGAAAGTCAGTTGCGCGATCAATGGCCGCAGGCAGGCGAACGGCGTGCTCAGCGGCCCGGGATCGAGGAGCAATTCCGATTCTTCGACGCGCACCCGTTCAAACGTGGCGCTGCCGCTGTCGGTCTGACGCTGGCCGATGTTGTTCCAGTCATTGTGCAGGGTGATACCACTGCGTCCGCTGGGAATCGCCGCGATCAGCAACTTGCCGCCCGCGCTTTCATCGACGGCTGAAGCGATCAGCATTTGTGAATCACTGGCGCCGGAACAGAAGCTTTTTTTCCCGGAAAATTCGCGCCAGCCACCGAGATCCTTGACCACGGTGCGGGTGTCGAGCGGGTTGAGCGCGTTGCCCCAGAACCAGTTCTGCCGCGCGGTCTGTTCAAACCACGGCTGCCATTGTTCGGGCCGGGAAAACAGGCGTACGGTGGCGAGCATCAAGTGATGAAAACCGAACACGTGGGCGATCGAACTATCGACCTTGGCGAATTCGCGAACGACTTGCAGGGTTTCGCTCCAGCTCGCGCCGAGGCCGCCGTAGCGGGTGGGAATGCTCAGGGCCAGCAGGCCGCTGTCGCGCAGGGCATCGCGCTCGGTTTTCGGTGTGCCGCCGCGTTCGTCGCGTTCGACGGCGGTCAGGGCAAATTCGGCGGCCAGTTGGCGGGCGGTCTGCAATGGGGATAACAAAGTACTTTGCGGTTTGGCGGTCACACCAACACTCCTGAATTCACTCAGCCGGTGTAGGCGCTGCCGCAGGCTCGGGCCGCTCCTACACAAGAGATCCGGTTTATGCCGAGGTTTTTGTGGGCAACACATCATTGGCAATCATTTCGCCAAACGGCCCGGTCAGATTGGTCACGCCACGGCCGGCCAGGCTGGCGTAAGGCTCGGGCAGCAGCGGGAACACCAACTCGGCAAAGCGGTAAGCCTCTTCCAGATGCGGATAACCGGAGAAGATGAAGCTCTCGATGCCCAGATCCGCGTACTCCTTGATCCGCGCCGCCACTTGTTGCGGATCGCCGACCAGCGCCGTACCGGCACCGCCGCGCACCAGACCGACGCCGGCCCACAGGTTCGGGGCAATTTCGAGGTTATCGCGACGGCCATCGTGCAATGCGGCCATGCGCCGCTGACCCTCGGAGTCGAAGCGCGAGAAGGATTTCTGCGCCGCCTCAATGGTCTCGTCGCTGATGTGTTCGATCAGTTTGTCCGCCGCTTTCCAGGCCTCTTCGGCGGTCTCGCGCACGATCACATGCAGGCGGATGCCGAACTTCACCTTGCGCCCATGCCGCGCCGCACGTTCGCGCACGTCAGCGAGTTTTTCCGCGACGGCGGCGGGTGGTTCGCCCCAGGTCAAATAGACATCGACTTGTTCGGCGGCCAGATCATGTGCAGCATCGGAGGAGCCGCCGAAGTACAGCGGCGGATAGGGTTTCTGCACCGGCGGATACAGCGCTTTGGCGTTCTGCACCTTCAGGTGCTTGCCGTCGAAATCCACCGCTTCGCCTTGCAACACGCGGCGCCAGATCTTCAGGAATTCATCGGTGACTTCATAGCGCTCGGCGTGGCTGAGGAAACTGCCGTCGCCACGGTTCTCGTCCGGATCGCCTCCGGTCACGACGTTGATCAACAAGCGGCCGTTGGATAAGCGATCCAGAGTTGCCGCCATGCGCGCCGAGACCGTCGGCGAAATGATCCCTGGACGGATCGCCACCAGATAACGCAGACGTTCAGTCAACGGCACCAGTGCCGAGGCGATCACCCACGAGTCTTCGCAGGAGCGCCCGGTGGGAATCAATACGCCGTGGTAACCGAGGCTGTCGGCGGCCTGCGCGACTTGTTTCAAATAGTTGAGCGTGACCGGGCGCGCCCCTTGAGTGGTGCCCAGATAGTGGCCATCACCGTGGGTCGGCAGGAACCAGAAAACATCCATGAACGGCTCCTCAGGCGATTTTCAACAAAGGTTTGATTTGTGTGGCGAACAGCGGCGCCGCGCGTTCAGCGGCCAGGCGGATGCGCGCCTTCAGCAGTTCGCTGGTGATCTGGTAATCGGCGAAGTCGGCTTCGGTGGCGTACACACCGATCGGCAAGGTCATGGCCTGGAAGAAGCTGAACAGCGGCCGCAGTTGATGATCGAGCACCAGCGCATGGCGCTCGCTGCCACCGGTTGCGGCCAGCAGCACCGGAGTGTCGATCAATGCGTTGAGGTCGATCAGGTCGAACAGATGCTTGAGCAGTCCCGGGTAAGAACCGCGATAAACCGGCGCGGCAACAATCAACAGATCGGCCTGTTCAATGGCCTGCAACTCGGCTTCAACCTCGGCACTGAGTTCCTGACGAGACAGCGCGCCCCCGAGCGGGCGAGCGATATCACCGAGTTCGATCAAATGGCTTTCGATGGTCAGGTGGCCGGCCAGTTCGGCGAGCAAGGCTTGGGTCAGCACCAAAGTACGGGACGGACGCCAGGTGCCGCCGGAGAGGGCGACGACTTTCAGGGGACGCGACATGATCAGTTCCTTTTTCAACAGTTGCTCAGTGAGCAGTGAGTGAGTCACCGGGTCTGAGCAAGCGCTGTACCAATTCCTGCAAGCCCCGGTTTACAAGGCGTTGAGCGTTAGCGTGGCGGTCGCCCCTGTGAGTAGCGAGGCGCTTTGTTGGATTGGTGTTGGCTGAGCAACAGTTGCTGGAGCAACAGTGCTCAGCGCATGGATGAAGTTATAAAGGCTGTTTGTTATTCCGTAAAAGAACGTTAATCGATATTTATAGATCGTTGGGAGATATGCGCCGACGCGCGTCGATTTCCTGATAGCCACTATTGAGAGCGTTGATTTCTGCGCGAGCGTGCCCGGGCGTAGCCTTTGTCCATCGACTCCCATTGCTCGCCAGGACGCTCCCATGAATCGTTTACTGACTGTTTTCTTGATGCTCGCTGTTTCCGTACTCGCCGGTTGTGCCGGACACGTTTCACCGGAACTGCGCCCTTACACTGATGAGGAGTCCCGCGAATTGGCGATGGAAGCGCTCAATCGCAGCGGCCTTTCCTTCGACGAATACCACGCGAAAAAAGCGCAATTGCTCGGTCAGACCCAGTTCGACAAAAAAGCCGAAATGAGTGCAGAACGTGCCGTACAGCTGCACGGTCGCCCAAGCTGAAAACAAACTGTACTGCTTGAAGTTTTACCCAACTGTCCGTGGGCTTGCCCGGCGGCGTGGGATAGGGTCAACACCTGAATGACCCTGATGGATTGCCTGCCATGAACCTCTCGCTTGACCTGCTGTTGGGCTTTGCCCTGTTTGCCCTTGTCACCTCGATTACGCCGGGGCCGAACAACACCATGTTGCTGGCATCGGGGGTGAATTTCGGCTTCAACCGCACCATCCCGCACATGCTCGGGATTACTTGCGGCTTCTTTGTTCTGGTCGTGGCCGTGGGCTTTGGCCTTGGTGCGGTGTTTCAGAGCTATCCGATTCTCTATACGGTTCTGCGCTATGTCGGCGCGGCGTATCTGTTGTATCTGGCGTGGAAAATCGCTCACTCGGGACCGATCGGTGACAGTGCCGAAGGCGAAGCGAAGCCGATCAGCTATCTGGGCGCGGCCGCGTTTCAGTGGGTCAATCCCAAAGCGTGGATCATGGCCATCGGTGCCATCAGCACCTACACGCCGATGCAGGGTTATTTCACCAATGTCGTGGTGATTGCGGCGGTGTTCGCCATCATCAACCTGCCGAGTGTCGGCGTCTGGGCGGCCTGCGGTACGTTGTTGCGCAATGTGCTGAAGGATCCGCGCTGGTTGCGCGTATTCAACTGGGGCATGGCCGCATTGCTGGTGATTTCGCTGTACCCATTACTTCTCGAAAGCTTTAGCTGACGCATCGCTTCAACCGCAGGCCGGATGCCTGTTAAGCTCGACTTCAGGAGCGTTCCTACGCACTTTGAATGAAGTTGTTCTTCTTTAACGGCATCCGATCAGGTATTGATGACGCTCTCGAACCGACGCGCAGCTCACAAGGCTGCGCTGTGCCGTTTGCAGACACGAGCCTCCTGATCCCGGAACACGCTCTGCGAGTCTTTTATGAACACACGTCCGTTGTATTTCGATTACGCCGCCACCACCCCGGTGGACGAGCGGGTCATCCAGGTGATGATCGAGTGTCTGGGGTTCCACGGTAACTTCGGCAACCCGGCTTCCAGCTCCCACGCGTTCGGCCAGCAGGCCCGGCACACGGTCGAGCAAGCCCGCCGACAGGTCGCCGAACTGGTCGGCGCTCAGGCCGGACAGATCGTCTGGACCTCCGGTGCTACCGAGTCCAACAACCTCGCCCTTAAGGGTGTAGCCCAGGCGCGCGGCGTGTCCGGCGGCCACATCATCACCAGCCAGATCGAACACAAAGCCATCCTCGATACCGCCCGCCAATTGCAGGACGCCGGCATCGCCGTGACTTATCTGGTGCCGGACGCCGATGGCCTGATCACGCCGCAAGCGGTCAGCGAAGCCATGCGCGACGACACCTTTCTGGTGTCGCTGATGCTGGTGAACAACGAGTTGGGCACCGTTAACGATGTTCAAGCGATTGGCGAAGTCGTGCGCAGTCGTGAGGCGTTGTTCCATGTTGATGCGGCCCAGGGCGCCGGCAAAGTGGCAATCGACCTGGCGCAATGGCCGGTGGATCTGATGTCGTTTTCGGCGCACAAACTTTACGGCCCCAAAGGTATCGGCGCGTTGTACGTCGGTCCGAGAGCGCAACAGCGGTTGCTGGCGCAGATTCACGGCGGCGGGCACGAGGGCGGTTTGCGCTCCGGGACGTTGGCGACTCATCAGATTGCCGGCATGGGCGCCGCGTTTGCCTTGGCCGCCGAGGCATTCGAGGCCGAGAAACAAACCATCGTCGCATTGCGTGAACAACTGCTCGAACAACTGCTCGGCCTGCCGGGCGTGCGCCTCAACGGCTGCGCCACTCAGCGCATTCCGCACACCTTGAGCCTGACCTTCACCGAAGGTGAATTCAACAGCGCGGCGTTGAGCCATTCGATCGCCTTTTCCGCGACCTCGGCCTGCAATTCGGCGAGTAACGCGCCGTCCCACGTGCTACTGGCATTGGGGCATGACGCGCATCTGGCCGGTCGCACCATTCGCTTGAGCCTCGGCCGTTTTACCACCGCCGAAGATATCGACAAGGCCGTTCAACTGATCAAGACCGCCTGCGCCAGTGCTCCGGCATTCTGGGCGACAGGGCTTTAAACGAGCCGACCTCACGGCTACGAACAATAACGATGAAGTGATTAGCAGGAGACATGATGAGTACCCAGACCTCGACCGAAGGATCGGTGCCCCAGCGCTTGGCGCACACCCGTGAACTGATGCGCCGCGAAGGCATTCATGCATTGTTGGTGCCGTCCGCCGACCCGCATTTGTCGGAATATTTGCCGGGTTACTGGCAGGGCCGGCAGTGGCTGTCGGGCTTCCACGGTTCGGTCGGGACTCTGATCGTCACCGCTGATTTCGCCGGCGTCTGGGCCGACAGCCGTTATTGGGAGCAAGCGACGAAGGAGCTCAAGGGCAGCGGCATCGAACTGGTCAAACTGCAACCGGGTCAGCCGAGCCCGCTGGACTGGCTGGCCGAGCAGACACCAGAAGGTGGTGTGGTCGCGGTTGACGGTGCTGTGATGGCCGTGGCGTCGGCGCGGTCGTTAAGCAGCAAGCTGGAGGCACGCGGTGCGCGTCTGCGTACCGACATCGATCTGCTGCAGGAAGTCTGGCGCGATCGCCCGAGTCTGCCGAATGCACCGATCTATCAGCATCTGCCACCGCAAGCGACCGTCAGCCGTGGCGAGAAACTCGCCAAACTGCGCGAAACCTTGCAGGAACGCGGGGCCGACTGGCACTTCATCGCCACGCTCGACGACATTGCCTGGCTATTCAATCTGCGCGGTGGCGATGTGTCGTTCAACCCGGTGTTTGTTTCGTTTGCGTTGATCGATCAACAGCGGGCCACATTGTTCGTGGCGCTGAGCAAGGTCGACGCGGATTTACGCGCGGTACTGGAGCAGGATGGCGTGACGCTGCGCGACTACAGCGAAGTCGCCGATGCCCTGCGTGCGGTGCCGAGTGGTGCGAGTCTGCTGGTGGACCCGGCGCGAGTGACCAGTGGTTTGCTGGATAACCTCGACAGCGGCGTGAAGCTGGTCGAAAGCTTGAACCCGACCACGTTGGCCAAGTCGCAGAAAAGTGAAGCCGATGCTCGGCACATCCGCAAAGCCATGGAGCAGGACGGTGCGGCGCTGTGCGAATTCTTTGCCTGGCTGGAATCGGCCTGGGGTCGCGAGCGCATTACCGAGTTGACCATCGACGAAAAGCTCACCGCCGCCCGTGAGCGTCGTCCGGATTATGTGTCGCTGAGTTTCAACACCATCGCCGCGTTCAACGCCAACGGCGCGATGCCGCATTACCACGCCACCGAAGAAGAACACGCGGTGATCGAAGGCGACGGCTTGCTGCTGATCGACTCGGGCGGTCAATACCTGGGCGGCACCACGGACATTACGCGGATGGTGCCGGTGGGCACACCGACCGAAGAGCAGAAGCGCGATTGCACGCGCGTGTTGAAAGGCGTGATTGCGCTGTCAGGTGCACAGTTTCCCAAAGGCATTCTCTCGCCGCTGCTCGACGCGATTGCCCGTGCGCCGATCTGGGCCGACAACGTGGATTACGGTCACGGCACCGGTCATGGCGTTGGCTACTTCCTCAACGTCCATGAAGGTCCACAGGTGATTGCCTATCAGGCCGCGCCTGCACCGCAAACGGCCATGCAGCCGGGGATGATCACGTCGATTGAACCGGGCACTTATCGTCCGGGCCGTTGGGGCGTGCGGATCGAAAACCTGGCGATGAACCGCGAGGCGGGCAGCAGCGAGTTCGGTGAATTCCTCAAGTTTGAAACCTTGACGCTGTGCCCGATCGACACGCGTTGCCTGCTGCCGGCGTTGCTGTCGGAGGAAGAGAAACAGTGGTTCAACGCCTACCACGCGCAAGTGCGTGAGCGCTTGACCCCGTTGCTTGAGGGTGCTGCGCTGGAATGGCTGAACACCCGTACTGCGGCGATCTGATCGGCCGGGATTCAGGCGCTGTGTTCAGCGCCTGAATGATTGCTTAGCCTTGGCGCAAGGCTTCCTCAACGAAGTCCAGCCGATCCTGGCCGAAGAACAGCTGATTGCCGATAAACATACTGGGTGCTCCGAAGACGCCACGTTTAACCGCGGTTTCGGTGTTCTCCTTAAGCGCTGCTTTGACAGAATCATCGTTGCTCAGCGCCAGTACTTCCTGCGGATCGAAACCGTGTTCGCTCAGCACAGCGGCAACAGTCGCGGGCTCGTCGAGGCTGCGTCCTTCAACCCACAGCGCCGTGAACAGACAATCGATAAATGCCTGAAAGCGTTCTGGCTGCCGCAACTGGATGCCAGTGACGGCACGCATCAACATCAGTGTGTTGATCGGGAAATGCGGATTGAATGTCAGCGGCACCCCATAGCGTTTCGCGTAGCGGTCCAGATCCTGAAACATATACCGACCCTTCGCCGGGATCATTGCCGGTGATGCGTTACCGGTTGCCTTGAAGACGCCACCCAGCAGCATCGGGATGTAGATCAGCTCGCTGTGCGTCTCGGCGCAAATCTTCGGCAGTTGGGTGTAGGCCAGATAGGTGGCAGGGCTGCCGAGGTCGAAATAGAACTCCACGGTTTTCGTCATTTTCACGTCTCTGTCGTTATTGTTATGGCGGGGGTCTTACCAGCGTTCGTTCCAGGGGCGCAGATCCAGCTCGAATGTCCAGGCATCCCGTGGCTGACTGTGCAGATACCAGTAGTTCTCGGCGATGTGCTCGGGATTGAGGATGCCATCCTGATCTTTGGTGGCGTACTTCTCGGGGAAACTGTTGCGAATGAAATCGGTATCGATCGCACCATCGACCACCACATGGGCGACGTGGATGTTCATTGGCCCCAGTTCCCGCGCCATGCTTTGCGCCAGTGCGCGGATGCCGTGTTTGGCACCGGCGAAAGCGGCGAATCCGGAAGCGCCACGAAGTCCGGCGGTGGCACCGGTGAAAAGAATCGTGCCGCGATTGCGCGTGACCATGCGTCTGGCCACTTCACGGGCATTGAGAAATCCTGAGAAACAGGCCATTTCCCAAATCTTGAAATATTTGCGTGCGGTTTCTTCAAGAATGCTGCACGGCACGTTGGCGCCGATATTGAACACAAAGGCTTCGATCGGCCCCAGACGGGTTTCGATGTCTTCAATCAGGGCGATGACGTCTTCTTCCTTGCGCGCATCGCAGGCAAAGCCATGGGCTTCGCCGCCTTCAGCCTTGATCGCGTCCACCAGCGGTTGCAATTTGTCGGCGCTGCGTCGCGTGACGCAGGCGACGAATCCTTCTCTGGCAAAACGCTTGGCAATCGCTCCGCCCGTGGCATCGCCGGCGCCGACAACCAATACGACCTTCTTCTTGTTCATGGGTGAATCCCTTTATTAAACGATCGTTAAGTGAACGAACGTTATGCTAGGATCCAGACAACGTCAAGGCGGTCAATTCGAGGGCAAACACATGCGTTACTCCGCCAGTCATAAGCTGGAAACACGGGAAAAGCTGCTGCAGAGCAGCGCGCTGTCAGCAAAGCGCTGCGGTTTTTCCACGGTGGGCGTCGATGGTTTGATGAAGGCTATCGGGCTGAGTGGTGCGGCGTTCTACAGCCATTTTTCGTCAAAGGATGCGTTGTTCACTGCCATCGTCGAGCGCGAGTTGGGTCAAAGCCTTGAGCGATTGGGCGGGGACGGCACGCAGGATCGTCAGCGAATGGAGCGCTGTCTCAAGCACTACCTGAGCATGGCCCACGTAGAACAACCTGAGGCCGGTTGCGCGTTGCCGGCGCTGGGCGCAGAAATTGCCCGATCGGATGTTCAGGTGCGCGAGCAAGCCGAACTGTGGATTTGCCGGCTTCAGGCGCGTTGGGCGCAGATACTGGAAAGCGAGACGCTGGCGTGGTCGGTGTTGTCGCAATGCGTCGGCGCATTGGTGGTGGCGCGCATGTTGGCTACGCCGGACGTTCAGCAAGCGGTGCTGAAGTCCAGCCATGCAGAGATCGACCGGCAGATTGCCGGGCAGCGCTGATCTATTTACAGATAACGATCATGCTGCGACTGGTGTAGCCCGCAGGATTAAGACCGAACGGGTAATCGCCGGGTTCTTCCACGGCGTCACCGGATTTGGCGATGACCTTGTAGCCTTTCGGCAAGCAGGCACTGGCGGCACTGGCGTAGCACTTGTCCCAGGAGGACGATAGCCCGGAGCAGTTGATGTGCAGCCCTTTTTTCCCGCGTTTTACCTGAGTTTCCGAAGTCGCCGCGCAACCTGCAACTGCCAGTATGGCGATCAGTATCAAAATTCGTTTCATTACCGTCCTTATAGCGGCCACGAGTCTGACGCTCGGGTTTGCCTGTGTTCGCTTGCGCTTTAAGCGTTTTGAAATCCCTGTCCGAAAAAATCCATGTCTGGCATTGGGTTACGGGTCTAAACATGGCCTAAATGCGCGCCAATTGCCAGACCTTCGTCAAATCCTCTTTCAATCAGCCGCGATTGCAGGTTTCGCGGCACTTCCCATGGTCATGGTTGCGCCGACGGATGCGAGAATAATGCACAGGATCGCCATCCATTGTGACAGTGTGAGGAATTCATGCAGGAACAACAGGCCCGATAGGGCTCCGAAGGCCGGTTCGATACTCATTAATGTGCCGAAAGTGCGTGCCGGGAGGCGGGTGAGAGCGACCATCTCCAGTGTGTAGGGCAGGGCGGTGGACAGGATGGCCACACCAATGGCAATCGGGATCAACGAAGGGGTCAATAGGGCGGCACCTGCATGCACGATGCCGATAGGGGCGACGAACAGCGCCGCGATCATGACCCCCAAAGCTGCCGTCGTTACACCGTTATCGGCGCCGGCCTTCTGTCCAAACAGGATGTATAGCGCCCAGCAGACACCGGCACCCAGTGCATATCCTGCGCCCACCAGGTCGATTCCCGCACTGGTCGCGCCTGTTGGAATCAGCAACAGGAGGCCGGTGATAGCCAGGGCAATCCAGAGAAAGTCGATAGCGCGACGTGATGCATAGATAGCAACGGCCAGTGGCCCGGTAAATTCGAGGGCAACGGCAATCCCTAGCGGTACGGTGCGCAGTGACATATAGAAGAGGAAGTTCATGCCGCCGAGTGCCATGCCGTAGACGATGACAGTGCGCAATGATTTGGCGGTCAGCTTTGCTCGCCAAGGGCGCAGTATTAACAGCATGATCACGCTGGCGAAGATCAGGCGCAGCGTGGTGGTTCCCTGGGCGCCAACGATGGGGAACATGCTTTTGGCCAGAGAAGCTCCCGACTGGATCGACGCCATGGCTATTAATAGCAGGCCAACCGGGAACAGCATTGAGGCAAGAGAGCGTGGCTGGTCATTCATTACGTGGCATCGTCCAAGGTGAGAGCAAGGCATTATTATTGGTGTTGGGCAATATACTGCGCATTCGATCGGGTTACGTCTATATAGAAGAGGCCTTTTTCAACTGATCGATAGAAAAGCTAAATTAACGGTTGACGGCAGATTTCAGATGTCTATAATTCGCCCCACTTCCGGCGCAGTCGAAACGGAAAACTCCTTGAGATTCAAAGAGTTATGTAGGTTTCGGCAGCAAGTTGCTTCAGTTCATCGAAGCCAAAAGGAAGTTGAAAAAGAGGTGTTGACAGCAGCGTGTAACGCTGTAGAATTCGCCTCCCGCTTCGGAGAGATCTGAAGCGCAAGTGGTTGAAGTTGTTGAAGAATTCTTCGAAAACTTCTGAAAATAATCACTTGACAGCAAATGAGGCTGCTG